>JACWAE010000069.1 GCA_014874385.1 Dehalococcoidia bacterium
CTCCCGGCAGTACAGCCCCATATATACTCATCGAGATACTAGCATACCTGCCTTTCATCTCCCTTGCTAGTGTCCGATATCTATCTGACCCTAATCAGCCCTTTCAGACATGAAAGGATCCACTCTTTAAGGGGTTTTCAGTACGTAGAAGTTTTGACCGAGGATAACCAGGTACAAAAAGTCGGGGAGACAGGATTTGAACCTGCGACCCCTTGCACCCCATGCAAGTGCGCTACCAGACTGCGCTACTCCCCGATATCGTTACCTTATTAACTTTCAGTAGGAAGCTATAACAGCCCTATTAAATATAAGCATCTCGTCACTTTTTGTCAAACGAGAGGCCTTGGCTGGGGGTAAGGTATGTATATCTGGCCTTCGTCCGGGTCACCGATAGGCTCGGTTTTTCCTTGATAATGCAGGTACGCAGTGTAGGCGGCGATGACTGCATCGCAGAGGTCGTGGCCTAGCTTTGCCTTGTGCTGGGCGAGGTCAGGAATGATGCCGGTGAGGTGAACTTTTAAGTATTCAAGCCCTTCTGCGGACGTCTTCTTAGGGATGAGTTTGCCCCAGAGCCTGACTTTGCTCGCATAGGGGTATATTTCTATCACTTCATATCCTCGGGCTGAGAATTCTGTTTTCAGGTTCAGGGCGCGTTCGACCATCTCCTTGATGATGGACTTCTTGGTAGTGAAATAGCAGGGTATTCTTTGGCGGGCGAGCTCTCGTTCGCAGAGCCTGCCTTTCCCGATTAAGACAGGGTAGCAGAGGCAATCCTCATTCAGGCAACACAGTCCTTGTGGCAGGCTCAGTGGGGCATCTATGGCTACCAGTGTTGGGCGGTCACGTTCGACGGTAGCGATGATTTCAGGATCGGTGCTCAAAGATTTTAAGGAACGAATCCGCAAATCGGCTCCCAGCAAAGCATAAGCGCTTGCTTTCTTAGGGGAGGAAGTCAGGTCGATGCCGGCGAATCTGGGCACTCTAGCTTACCCTTCTGACTATCTCCCGTGCTGCTACCACCCCGGAGGCAGCAGCCTGAATCAGTCCCCGGCTGACGCCTGCGCCATCGCCTATAGCGAACATGTTGGGTATCTCGGTCTCCAGATTCTCCGTTAGCTCGAGGCGTGATGAGTAAAACTTCACTTCGATGCCGTAGAGCAGCGTATCGGGGAAGGCTACACCCGGAGCCAGTTTATCCATGGCGCTGAGCATCTCGTTGATTCCCTTTAAGAAGCGATAGGGGAGCACATAGCCGAGGTCGCCCGGAGTGGCACTCTTCAGGGTGGGCTTAACTGAGCCCTCTTCGATAGAGTTCGCAGTGGAAATGCGGCCCTGGCTGAGGTCACCCCACGTCTGCACAATCACTCCTCCGCTTATGATGTTGGCAATGCGGGCCAGGTACTTGCCGTAGGCAATGGGCTCGCGGAAGGGCGGGGAGAAGGTAGCACTGACCAGGAGGGCGAAATTAGTGTTCCCTGTCTTGCGGTGAGCATAGCTGTGCCCATTCACTGTTATCACCGGGTCGAGGCCGCCCGTAGTCTCCATGGTAACCTCGCCTGTGGGGCACATGCAGAAGGTCCTGATGCGGTCACCGAAGGTCGGAGAATAGAACTCAACCTTGGCCTCATAGAGGATATCGGTCAGTTCCTGGAGCACTGTCATGGGCACCTCTACCCTGACCCCCACGTCGATGGGATTGTTATGGAGGGTGAGCCCGAGCCTGGCGGCCTCTTTAAGCAGCCAATCGGCTCCCTCTCTGCCCGGGCCGATGATCAGGTAGCGGGATTCTATTCTCTGACCGTCGTCGGTCTGGATGCCTTTGACTCTTCCGTTTTGTCTGATCAGGGAGATAGCGGCGGTATCGGTCTGGCTCTCGATCCGGTCATCCAGGTATTTATGCATATCTCGCAGTACTTCACGGCATTTCTCAGTGCCCATGTGACGTATCGGCGCAGGGATAAGCCTCAGACCAACCCTTTTCGCTTTTTGACTTAGCTGCTCCACCTCAGCGCCAGCGCCGTAGACTTCGTTCGATGCACCGAACTTAAGGTAGATATCATCGACATAGTGGATTAAGTTGGCTGCCTTCTCCGGCCCCAGATAGGCTTCGAGTTGGCCTCCCACCTGCGGAGAGAGGGTCAGCTTGCCGTCGCTGAAAGCCCCGGCGCCGCCCCAGCCGCTGACCAGGTCGCACGGTGAGCAGGGAGGGCAGCTTCGGTTCTTGCCGATGATAGGACATCTGCGGAAATGGAGGTCTCTCCCTTTCTCCAGAAGCAGGATGCTGAGATTAGTTGACTGGCTTAATTCCAGGGCGGCGAAGATGCCTGCAGGTCCGCCGCCGACGATAATTACATCGTATTTACTTTGCATCTCTTTACCCGAAAGTCGATTGTATCCCCATACCTATACCTTGTCAAACGAGGCTGACTGAACGAGTTCGAATCAATTTTATCAACGCCCAAACTGGCTATCGTTTGACTCGCTGCTGAAAAGGGTGGTAGAATTAGGCTGGAGGGGTTGGGATGCCTATTTACGAATATTGCTGTCCTAAATGCGGGCTTAAGTTTGAGGTTCTTCGTCCTATGAGCAAGGCTAACGAGGCTGCACCTTGCCCGACCTGTAAAAACGGTGCGAAGCGGGCCGTCTCATCGTTTGCCGCCTTTGCCAAGAGTTCGAGCGGAAGCTCTGCCCCTGTAGCTGGGGCTGGTGGCGGCTGCAGCGGCTGCACCTCCAGCAGTTGTTCTACCTGCCACTAGAGTTTGGAGTGTTATTATATTGAGGGGGCATCCTTCCTTGGAAGGATGCCCCAGCTTCATTCAATGTCATTGCGAGAAGTCCTTCCCGAATGGGAAAGACGACGAAGCAATCTCCGCGTACTTGTTGATACGAAGGGGTGCGGTGAGATTGCTTCACTTCGTTCGCAATGACATAGGGCAATCGTCAGCTTGAAGTCGGCGGCACTGATTCCAGTTTAGTTTTTCCCCTCCGCTTCAAAAAGAACCAGGCGGCAGCACCGATAATTATCGCCTCCACGATAGCTGCTCCCGCTATGAACAGGGCAGCATCCTGGAAGAAGCCTTCGGGGAACATCGCCAGCAGTTTGTCGCCGGGGTAAAGCTGCCAAAAGTCGTTGCGGAAGCTGACTAAATGGAACAGCAAGAAGAACTGGTCGAAGTCAACGACTGCTGCGAGGCCCAGGGCTGCCAGGAGCGCAATGGTGGTCCAGCTTCCCCAGATAAGCCGCCGGGCAAGGTCTCGCCAGAAAGCACCTCCTAAGATGAGTAAGTTGAACAGGATATATACAGCAATATAAGCCAGGGAAACAAGTTGGAGGCGGTAGATTAACTGGATCAGCCCCTTGACATCTTTCAGATGGGCTATGTCGCGCTGGTTGTAAACGCTGATGTCAACGAATTCTTCATCTGAGTTGAAATAGGTGATAAGCTTGTGAGCGACTTCAGTGAGATTCCCTTTATCTAACCCTGCCTCCTCGCTGACATTGTACTTATTGAATCCGTACTCGTAGAGCTGGATGTCGTTTACAGCAAATCTCACATTGGTGGTGATGAGCAATAAGGGGATGCATATGATGAACAGAACAGCGTTTATAGTTGCCAGTGCTTTCACTTAATCTCTCCACCCCGCTCATGATATGGTAGTCGAGCGTCTCCTGCCTTGTCAATTCGAGATGGGGACTATATAATGGCCTTGAGGTAGACAACATGAGCGATAATGACGTCTATTCGAGTCTGGCGGAGAGGCACGGCTACAAGAATTCGCTCCGGTATCGCCGCATACTGGAATACCTGATGAATCCCAGGCAGGCTGAGCTTGCCGCTCTCATGCCCATGAAATACGAAGAATTGGCCGATAAACTCAATATGGATGTGGCGGCTGTGAAAAGTGAAGTCGAGGGTTTGTATAGAAAAGGGGTCATCTTTGCCAGAGGTTCCGAGAACCTGGAGGAAGCCAGTTTCGCCCTCGCTGTTGTGCAGTTACATGATATAACTATGTGCTCTTTTGACCGCGATGATTTTCGCGATAAGAAGCTCTTCGAGCTGTGGGATGACTTCTGTATCAACGAATGGGACCCTGACCAGGTTGCTGGCTGGGTCAAACAAGATGTACCCCAGGGAAGGATTGTCCCTGCCTATAAAGCTATCTTCAACAGCCCTGAGATATTGCCCTGCGAGGATATGCGCCAGATAATAAATTCGGCGCGCTCTATAGCTGTTTCCTACTGCACCTGCCGCAGGCGCAAGGGGGCACTGGGCAAGAAGTGTAAGAAGTCCCACCCTATGGTCGACATCCAGTTCAATGTCTCCGCTGAGTACCTCATCAGCCGCAATGCTGGAAAGAGGCTTAGCCGCGACGAAGCCCTGACCCTGATAGACCAGTGCGAAGGGCTCGGTCTGATTCATACCTGCGAGAACTCCACGCGCATGAGGCCGCGCTGGGGGATGTGCAACTGCTGTACCGACTGCTGCATGGTTTATGAGCCCATCAACAGGTTCCAGGCGCCGCTGACCAGGTGTATCGCTAAAAGCAGGTACGAGGCCCATCTCGATGAGGAGCTCTGTACCGGCTGCGAGATCTGCGTGGACTGGTGTCCCTTCAGCGCTATAGAGATGGTGAAGCCCAAAGGTTCCGAGAAAGAGAAGGCTTTTGTAAATTCCGAGAAGTGCATGGGCTGTGGCATCTGCGTGCTTAAGTGCGATTACCGGGCATTGAGCCTGAAACTGGTAAGGCCCCCGGAACACATACCGCAGGCGCAGTAATTTTAGAGAGAATCTATGGAACAAGACCCTTCCAGTTTCAATACCCTGGAGAAAATCGTGGCCAGGCTCAGGGCGCCTGATGGCTGCCCCTGGGACCGTGCTCAGACCCACGCCTCCATCAAGCCCTATCTCATTGAGGAGGCCTATGAGGTGCTCCAGGCCCTGGATGAGGAGGACACAGACAAGCTCAGCGAGGAGTTGGGCGACCTGCTGTTGCAGATTCTGCTGCACGCCCAGATAGCTAAGGAAGGCAGGGAATTCAGCATTCGCGATGTCATCAAGGGCATCAGCACCAAGCTTATCCGCCGCCATCCCCATGTCTTCGGCCAGTCCAAGGCAGCGAACGCAGAGCAGGTTGCGCTGGAATGGGAGGAGTTGAAGCAGAACGAGCGCAAAAAGGATGACTCACTGCTTTCCAGCGTGCCCAGGGGCATGCCGGCATTGAGCTACAGCCACTCCATACAGCGCAGGGCTGCCGGCATAGGCTTCGACTGGAAGGAGTACGAGGGCATACTGGACAAGCTTACTGAAGAGATACGTGAGGTGAAGGAAGCAACTACCCAGCAGGAGAAGATTCACGAGTTCGGCGATGTCCTGTTTGCCCTGGTCAACGCCGCCCGTTGGCAGGGTGTTGACCTTGAGGAGGCTTTGCGTCTGGCTAACGAACGGTTCAGCCGCCGCTTCCGCTACATGGAGGAGGCCTGCCGCAGGCGCGGCATCTCCCTCCGGGACCTATCGTTCGAGGAGCAAAATGCTCTCTGGGACGAGGCTAAGAGCAATCTGGAGTATTGACCTCTTCGGCGTTACCAGGCTTACACCCCTTCGGCAATAGAGCGGGGAGTGGTGGCGAAGACAGAGACCTTGCTCTTAGCTTTCAAAAGCCTCTCTATCTTGTCCACAATCGCTGTTCGCTCCAGGTTCCTCTCCCAGGCTTTCCAATCGCGCAAACTTTCCCAGGAGCTGATTGCCACATGAGTACCAGCGTGGTCTACTGAGAAGAGCGTTTCACCGGATATGTATCCCGGCTGACGGATTGCTTTCGCTCTCAGATCCTTCAGCAGCTCTGCTACCTCTCCCTGGTTATCGGGGCTGACAGACCGCTCGATAATCACTTTTATCGCCATCACCGCCTCCTTCCTCAGTTGCACCTGTGAAAGATTATTATTGGTTATTTTTGTGAGTGCCCATGATAGCACTTGATTTAGTGGATTGCAATCCCCCCAAAGGGGAGATTCTCTTGAGTGAGGCGTGGCTTTTAGCATTACGCAGGTTGACAAAGGCAAATCAAGTAAATTAATATTCCCGTGGCTGGGTTGTGTGCCAGGCATATCTGTTGGGCATCGGCTCGGCGCATGGCTTTGAGCCTAGGGCAGTTTTGCAGTTGAATTACTAAAGATAGTTGACCTTCAAAAGGAGGGCACATGTCTGAAGGACATAAAAAGGAAGAGAAGAATGAAGAGAAGAGGCGGGAGAAGGACGAGAAAGAAGACGAGAAAAGGAAAGGCTGGGACGAGAAGTGGCGGCGAGACCGGGTCAATGCAGTAATGTGGGCGTTGGTTCTTATCTGGGGAGCGCTGGTAATATTGGCCGAGACCACGGGCTATAAAGACCATTTCAGTTGGTGGGAAGGCTGGGCCGTTTTCTTTGCCGGAGCCGGTGCTGTTCTATTGCTTGCGGCATTCTATCGCGTGCTTGTACCGGAGCACCGACGTGCAGTGGCTGGGAACGTGATCATAGGATTAGTCCTGCTGGGCATAGGCCTGGGTTCGCTCATAAGCTGGGACTATATCTGGGTAATCATACTGATTGTCATCGCACTCATGATACTGCTTCGTGCGTTCGTGCCCAAGCGTTGAACCTAAAGACGGCTGAGATTTAATGTCATAAACTCACCCCAGGCATAATCTAGAGGGGTCCACCAGCGGTCACGGCCGATGCAGCGGAAGTATGGGGGCTGGGTTGCCAGTATCATGTCGCCGATCTTATAGCGAGCCAGCACCGGCGTGGAAACGATGAGGCTGCCCAGCTCATAGGGCTTCATCTCGTGCAGCAGCTTTATGCCCCGCCTGGTCTGCACCTCGAAAAAGAACTGGTCGTAGTTGGGCACCCAGGCCCTGCGATTATCTCTCTGCTGCCCGAACATTCCTTCGGTAGCGCCGTAAATCTCGCGAATAGCGGCCGGGCCGTAGAGGGCGCGCAATGCAGGCTCCTGCCTGGTATTTATGCCGGGCACGCTGCCCAGAGTCATGACCCGTACCTGCCACAGGTTCTTAGGATAGACGCCGTGGGCGCGTCGCAGATAGCTCCCGAACATGATAGCTGTGGGCGCCACTCCGCCGACCATGGTAACGTTTTCGTCTTTGCATTTTTGATATGCCAGCTCGAAGCGCGTTTCCCAGGCACGGATGGACTTGCTTCCCCCCAGGGCGTCGATTTCCTCCTGCGTGGGGAGTGAGCGTATAGGGGTGTATGCTGAAACGTGCTTCAGGTAGATGCCTGAGCTATAACCGTACTCCAGTTCCTTATCTCCTACCTGCAATTTTCCCACAACCGAGGGGAAGTTCAGGTTCAAATTAGCGCCCTCCAGCACTTCGAGGCATTTGCCGCTGACCACATAGTTGAGCATAGCCCGCCCGGCGCTGACCCTCATCTGGAGGTCGGTAGGGGTCATGGGAATGAACTTGGACTCATCGCCTGTGGTGCCTCGCGTGATAGCCCAGCCAATCGGCTCTTCGCTGAGCAGCAGCCCTGTCTCGCCCGCCGTCACGCGCTGAATGAGGGGCTTGTAGTCTTCATAAGTAACTACGGGAAAGGCACGGCGGTAGTCAATGATGCTTTCGATATGCGCCGCCCCGTGCATCTTTCCGTATTCGGTCCGGGCATAGCCCTCCAGGAGAGTGCTCAGCACCTTTCTCTGGGCCTCTACCGGGGACTCGACTGCGGTATGCCAGGGCTGCAGAAAAGATTTGAGCAGCTCTAAAGCTTCCTCATGGTGGTTTTCAGTTACAGGTTTGTCTGCTACGGATTCAGGTCTCATATGCATAGCCTATTATATCAGGTTGACGGAGTCGAGCGTCCCCAATCGCCCCAAGACCGATAGCTTTAAATAATCGAACTGCCCTCTGTTTGCGCCATTATATGTGATAATTTATAATAGCTCTAAATGCCTTCGGCTGATAAAATGGCAGGCGAATACTTTAGGCAACCGCTTCGAGAACGAAAGGTGGGCAGGTATGACTACTGAAGAGAAAGTGCCCAAAATGCTCTTAAAAGTTATGACCGCTAGCGGGCAGGAAAAGATACATTACTGTACTTTGCCTGCTGTCAAAGACGCGGCCATATCTTTTGTCAGTGAGATGATCTGGAATATTGTCGAAGCTACATCCGGTACACAAGCTGCAAGCCTCTTCGTGCCCGGGAAGCCTACCACTATATATAATTCACGTTGGATAGTGGGTGTGGAATACTCCTTCCTCGGGGCAGATGCTTTCGAAGAATCCCTGTATGAAGTATCGGAGAGAGCTAGAAAGTCGCAGAAAAAGCCGCAGTCTTAAAACGGTTTTTCAAATTCGCAGACCACCAGTCCTGAATATCTCTTAGCACCCTATAGCACATCACTTTCCCTGAGAGCATGAGGCACTACACGAGACCGCTGGGAAATAAAAAATCTGGGTATTAAGCAGACCTCGCTTACTAACACCCAGATTTTTCCCAGAATCAGCCTACCAACAATCAACTCGTCATTTTAGTACGGCGATAAACATTGACTGCCCTCTATGCGGGAAAGAGACTTTCGTAACCATCCAAACGTGCTGGAAGACGCGCCAAGCTCCATGGAATTGATATTCCTGCTAATCGTCAGTGTGCTCTCCGTCTTCATCGCTGGTGACGACTTTAAGCTTTCGCCCGGATGGAAGCACATATATGTGCTTGCGCAGGTTGGTAGCAGGATTCTTTGGGCAGCCGTTTGTATTGTTGTCCTTTTCCCTGTCGTGAGTCTCGTAATGGTTTTCATATACCATTGCAACATCACCTCCTCCCATTATATCCCGCCATAGGGGCAAGTAAGGATATTAATACTGCTAAAGTCATAATAACGAGTCTGCAATTACCAAACGAGGCTGCCAGGACCAGGAGCTGTATTTATATCAGCTAATGAGGAGGCTGCGCTCGAAATATGTATGTAAATGCTCACTTACATATTAACACTTATGATAAATCGTGTCAACATTCGCAAATCAGCGTACAATAATGGAGTGGGCCAATCTTGGGTGGGCCAACCGGATTACATATCTCTGTGAAGCACCGGATTGCCGATGCGCATAAGGCTTTTGACATTCACCGGGTAAATGGGCTATCCTGCATTTAAAAGATGGGAGGTGGTCTGATGCAAGCATATTGTCTGAAGTGTCGTACAAAAAGGGAAATGAAAAATGTCAGAAGTATAACTATGAAGAATGAAAGGCCAGCGGTTCAGGGGGTATGTTCGGTATGTGGAACCAAAATGTATAGAATAGGGAAGAAGGGTGATAGAGCGGTTGGCGCGGTGACCAAAGCAGTAAGTAAATCGTGGCTGGCAAATGTTCCAGAAGATAAGGTATTTTGGTGCCACGATGGCCGCGTTATGAAAAACTTGGAGGAACTTAGCGCGGGTCTACAGGAAATGGTAGAGGAGACCTTTCGCTACCACGTCACTGAGCAACGGAACGATTTCAGCAAGTGGGTTCGCGATGTAATAGGCGACTACGAACTTTCCACAGAGCTGCAAAATACTGGTGCTAAGGAACAAGCAGCGAAGCTCGTGGCCGATAGGATCGCCTGGCTGAAGGGCGGTGACTGAAAGATGCGTATTGAAAGTCCTCGATGTCAGGCCCTATCCTTATCTATCCAATGATCATGAATTCCTCTCAAATAGGGAAATTCGATTCTGGGAAGGGGTTGGATAGACCCATTGCTGCAAAGGTTGCCGGTGAACACAGGGTAAAAGTGCTCAGGTGAAAAAGAGGTGGTCGAGTATATACCCTGATGCCAGTAGGGCAATCGTAAGAAATCCGAAAAGAGCGTTGGCCCACAGGGCCGGGTTAAAACTGGCATCGGCACGATAGCTCAAAGCACCTTTTATCGCCCAGATGGCCAGCGGAATAGTCACAAGGGAGATCAGCGTTGACAGCGGCATGACTCCTGCCGCTGCCCAGGCTACTGACCAGGTATAGACTGCTCCAGTTCCAGCCAGATATAACCAGGCTGCCTTCGGCCTGCCCAGGATGATGGGCAGTGTTTTGTCTCCTCCCGTCTTGTCCGCCTCTACATCCGGGAATTCATTCAAAAGGTGAACGTCGAAGATCAACATCCCGGCCGGGATGGCTGCTACGACTGCTTCTGCGCTATAGCCCCCTGTTTGAACGAAGTAGAACATCAATATGGGGAGTATCCCCAGCCCCACGGCTGAGGATAGCTCTCCCAATCTCCATCTGGTCAAAAATGGCGTATACACCAGCACGCAGACAGCTCCTACTCCGATGAGGGGAAGCAGCAGCAGGCCCTTGACGATTATCAGGTATACCCATATGGGGACTGCAAGGGCGAAGCTCAGCAGCCCAAATTTTAAGACAGACCTGGGTTTGAGGAGATGGGCCGGCAGGATGCCGCTGCCCCCGGTGAAAGGCGTCCTCCGGGTCTTAAGGTCTACCCCGCTCTTATAATCGAAGTAGTCATTGAGCACTTGCACGCTGACCTGCCAGAGCACGAGCCCGACGAAGGCGAGCACGGCGTAGCGAAGGCTGAAGAAACCATTACGCCACGCTATGGATGTGCCCAGTAATGCCAGTGCCACTGATATGAGCAGAAACCTGGGGCGGATTTCCATAAGCCATATCCAAGCCCCGGACCTCACCTTCCGCAGAGATTCTGCGAAAGCAATCCCTGTGACCACATTCACCCCCAGCGCGTGGCGCTAATCCTGCGTCCGCTCACTCAATGCGGGCTGTGTTGCGATGGTAGAAGTAAGAGAAGAACCAATCAAGGGCCGTGCCCACCTTATTCTTGAATGCCGTCAACAGCCCCAGATACGTAATCATTTGCTCCAGGAATAAGATTCGCCTCAGGAATCCGGCAGCGAAACCGTCGAAAACACGGTTAAGTAACTGAGCCACCGCCACGTTTCTGCCGATGTACATTATCTGTCCCTTGAACTTGTAGCGGAAGGGGCGCTGAGGCTTGCCTCTTATGGCATTGATAATGTTTCTGGCACAGGCCGGGCCCTGTCGCACGGCTACCTGGTGCGTTGCCGGATAGACTGCCGAGCTATGTTCTTGCTGCAGATAGGCACAATCACCTACAACGTAGACCCCAGATGAACTCGGCACTTCTAAGCACTCATTCACCTTGATTCGTCCATCTTTGGCTTTATCAAATGGCAGTGATGCCACAACGTCTACTGGCTTCACTCCAGCTACCCAGATTACAGTACTGGTTGGTATGGTCTGGCCATCAGCAGTCTGGACACCGCCAGCCCACGCTTTACTGATGCGGGTTTTGAGCAATACTTCAATCTTCCGGGAGCGCAGCCTGGCGAGAGCCAACTCCCCCGTCTTGGGCTTCATGCCGGATAAGAGGGTTTCTTGTGCCTCAATTAGGATCACCCTAACCTGTGGAGTCAGGGAGGGGTAGTCCCGCACCAGCGTCTTTAGGACGAAGTCCTGAATATGAGCCGACAGTTCCACGCCAGCGGGACCACCACCTACCACCACAAAAGTGAGTAGCTCGCGTCGGCGTTTTTCATCTTTTTCCAGCAGAGCTGCCTCGTAGTTGTCCAGAATACGATTGTGGATGTTGATAGCGTCTCTCAGTGACCTGAAGCGTATTGCATTCTTTTCAACGTCATTCATACCGAAGAAATTGGCAGTGCTGCCCAAAGCTATCACCAGATAGTCCCACTCCAGCGCTCCTTTATCTGTGATAACTTTCTTCTTCTCTGTGTCTATGCCCTGGACCCTGCTCTGTATGAACTTAAGCCGCCCGGCAGTGGCTTTCTGCCTGAGCAGAATTCGTAAAGGGAAAGAGATAAAACTGGGCTCCACGCTGCCAGCGACCACCTGATATATCATGGGTATAACAAAGTGGTAATTCTGCTGGTCCACCAGTGTTACTTCCATCTTCGGTGCACCGGCGGAGGCTCTTTTCAACCCCAATGCAACGCCGATCCCTGCCGAACCTGCGCCGAGAATGACCACTCTCTTCTTCTGTTCACTCATGATTATTTCCTGCCAGATGAACTATACGGTACATATAGCTTGTGAGGATGTCAAATATGTGCTGGAAACAGGATTCAGAGACCGCCTCGTGAAGCCTCGTATAGGAATTCGAGGCGAGTGGACTTGTACCACCGACCTCAGCGTGTCGAGGGCTCTATTGTGGAATAACGTACCCTGCAAGCCCCCCGATTTCCCCTCAAAAATTAAGCACTCATGCGGGCCTGATATTCGCGCCTTTGGGGACAACTACCACCCCGGACTCTGATACTGTGCAGCCTCTACGCTTATCTGCCTCATGGTCGTAGCCGAGGGAGGAACCTGCATGGATTCTGGATTCCTTGTCGATGATGGCTCGCCTTATCCTGGCACCAGGCTCTATGATAACGTCATCGAATATTATCGAGCCCTCCACCAGAGCGCCACTCTCGACAACTACGCCCGGAGACAGAATAGAACCCCCGACCCCACCACCGCTGATGATGCAGCCATCAGACACCAGGGAATCCGGTATCCTTCCTCCCAGGACGCAC
Source organism: Dehalococcoidia bacterium (assembly GCA_014874385.1). GTDB lineage: Bacteria > Chloroflexota > Dehalococcoidia > SZUA-161 > SZUA-161 > JACWAE01. The sequence goes on from JACWAE010000069.1 coordinate 12,562, forward strand.
TTTGTCGGAGGGCGCGGCTTCTGATATGACCTGAACGGCCATTTCTCTCCGTAGAGATTAAACAAAGGGTCCACACCTACGAGGTCCATGCTAGCCTCGTAGTAAGAGTCGATATCGCCCACATCCCTCCAGTAGGACGAATCGCGAGTTCTTTTGACAAGTACTTTATTTCTTTTGCCTTCCTTCACTTCGATCACGAAATCCTCTATCTTGTTCTCATTCTCGAAGTCGTAAACAAAGACTTTATGACCCTTAGCCGTCATTCTGGGAATGACCTCTTTGCCGAAGTCGTCTTCCGTTCCCTGCAGGGACTCTCTTAAAGCGCTCATCTTAAAAATATAGATACCCATTGAAGCAAAAACATAGTCTGGTGAATCCGGGAGCGTCCTTGGCTTAGCCGGCTTCTCCTCGAACCGGATTAGTCTGAGATTTCTATCTACTGCTAATACCCCGAGTTTTAGGGCAGCTTGCTCTTTTTTTGTCCTGATACCGGCTAGGGTCAGCCCTGCGTCCTTCCTCTTGTGATAGGCCAACATCTGACGGTAGTCCATCTTGTATACATGATCGCCGGAGAGAATCAGGATATTTTCAACCTCTCTTCTCATAATCACATCAAGGTTCTGTCGTACGGCATCGGCTGTACCACGGTACCAATCAGCCCCGAGTTTCTGTTGAGCTGGCACTGTGTATATATATTCTCCTAGCCCCGAGCTTGAAATGCCCCAACCTTCCTGTACATGAACGTTTAATGACCCTGACTTGTACTGCGTGAGCACGAAAATCTTGCGCAGGCCCGAGTTGACGCAATTGCTCAAGGGGAAATCGATAAGCCGGTATTTACCTCCGAAGGGTACTGCTGGTTTGGTTCGCCGCATTGTCAGAGGTTGTAACCTCTCACCTATACCCCCGGCCATTATTACTGTTTGCAGCTTCTCCATATCCACTACCCCTCTGTCTGCCGCCGCACTAGCTAAAGCAGACCTCTTGTATGAAAAGATTATATCAAATCGAAATCCACATCGCCAATAGGGGGTGGATAGGGTTGTCTGCCATAGGCAGATGATGGTGGTTTAGGAGTGTTCCCCCCGCAAAGGATTCCTTATTTCTTGCGATTCGGATATACTACTGCTGGGGGAATTTAGAAAAGTACTATGGAATCGAAAAACAGTGCTGAAAGGGTTTCCAAAATCACGCCGCTGCACGTAGTTATGGCCTCGCCGGAGATTGCACCATTTGCCAAGACGGGCGGTCTTGGCGATGTGCTGGCCTCGCTGCCCCGAGCGCTGGAACGGCTCGGGCTCCGTGTCTCGCTTATCATGCCGGCGTATCGCTCTGTCCTTCAGGGTGGCTTCCCAATTGAGGATACAGGCATCGATTTCACTGTTCCTATCTCGAATAGCAGGGAAGCAGGCACTCTGTTGAAGACAAGGGTGGGGAGAGATATTACAGTCTATCTCATCCGTGCTGACCAATACTATGACCGTGAGCACTTTTACGGCACCCATGGAGAGGATTACCTCGATAATGCGGAGAGATTTACCTTCTTTGCCCGGTCAATCCTCGGCGTCTTGAGGTACGATCCACCGGCAATACTCCATACCCACGATTGGCAGTCAGCGCTTGCCATCGCATTCCTTAAAGCTCAACCTCATCTCTATCCGGAGCTTTCCTCTGTGAAGACCGTCTTCACTATACACAACCTGGGATACCAGGGCCTTTTCAGTTATCTGGATTGGCATATCCTGAACCTCGAAGAGCGCTTTTTCACCCCCCAATATCTGGAGTTCTACGGTAAAATCAGCTTTCTCAAAGGGGGCCTTGTCTTCGCTGACAGGATTACTACAGTGAGCCCTGCATATGCTGAGGAAATCAAGACCGCCGAGCAGGGATTTGGGCTGGACGGTGTATTCCGGGAGCGGGCGCAGGACTTAGTTGGTATTCTCAACGGGGCGGATTACGAAATCTGGAATCCTGAAACCGACCCCTTCATCTGTAAAACATACGGGTCTAAGAGTCTTTGGGGGAAGAAGTCTTGCAAGTCCGAACTGCAAAGGACTTTCGGCCTTTACGATGTCCCTGATATTCCGCTCATTGGAATGGTCTCGCGTCTGGCATCGCAGAAAGGCTTTGACCTTTTGGAGCGGGCAATGGATGCCCTGCTTTCTCGCGGTACTCAGTTTGTTCTCCTCGGGACAGGAGACAGGCGCTACGAGGAAATTTTTGCCGAGATGCCTGAGCGATACCCTGGAAAAGTTGGGGTACAGATTGATTTCGACGACTCCCTGGCCCACAAGATTATTGCCAGCTCCGACCTGTTACTTATGCCTTCCCGTTACGAGCCAGGTGGCCTTACTCAGATATACGGTCTCAGATACGGTACTATTCCTATCGTGAGAGCCACAGGCGGTCTGAGAGACACTATCAAGGAGTTTGACCCGAAGACAGGGGAAGGTAATGGTTTCGTTTTTGGTCCCTACGAGGTTACTGATTTCTTGCAGGCTTTGGATCGGGCCCTGGAGTTACTACAGCAGAAGGAAAAGTGGGCAAAGTTAATGAAGAATGCAATGGCCGCCGACTTTTCCTGGGATCGCTCCGCCCAGTCATATGTCGACCTTTATCAGAAACTCGCAGGGCAATCCTCCCCTGAATAGTCTTCCACTTCCTCTGCCGAAGCATCAACTCCCGGGGTCTTGTTACAAGCAGGATTTAAGGAAGCCAAGTCGGGGCGAGTGGATTTGAGCCACCGTCCTCAACGCGCTGTTCGGCGTCAGGTGTGCTGTTTTCAAACATAGGTAACACTTTTTAAAGAGGGTGTGACACCCTGGTACTGTGGGGAAGACCATAATTTTTCGAGTGGCGTCATCCAGCCCAGAGCTGAGTGAGGGCGCCGGTTATTGTAGAAATCCAGGAACAGGGATAATTTCTTGATCCTCTTAGAAGGTTTCCTGAACCCCCGCTGGTTATAAAACTCCTCGTCATCAGTGCGGTGACTCCTTTCTACCTTTCCATTCTGCTTTGGCGTGGCAATAGGGATAAGCTTATGCCTTATTCCTTTCTCCTTGAGGAACTCTTCAAAGGGGTGAGGCTTATTAACCCAGGGCATGAAGATATAGGTGAATTCTACTCCGTGGTCGGTTTGC
>JACWAE010000070.1 GCA_014874385.1 Dehalococcoidia bacterium
CTGATATTGCATGTCCACAATCTGGCGTGCGATGCGGTCCCGGCTCCGTTTCTCCCCCTTTTTGAGGCTGACCACGAAGCTGTAGTATTCGCTGGGCTCGCCCAGGCCGTAAATACAGGAAACCGAGGCTACGATGATGACATCGTGGCGCATGAATAAGGCGCGGGTGGCAGCGTGGCGCAGCTTATCTATCTCGTCGTTTATATCCACATCTTTCTCGATGTAAGTGTCGGTGCGCGGTATATAGGCCTCGGGCTGGTAGTAGTCGTAATAGCTCACGAAGTACTCCACTGCACTCTCGGGGAAGAAGTCCCTGAACTCGGAGCAGAGCTGGGCGGCCAGCGTCTTGTTGTGGGCGATGACCAGCGTGGGGCGCTGCACGCGCTCGATGACATTAGCCATAGTGAAGGTCTTGCCGCTGCCGGTCACGCCGAGGAGGGTCTGCTTTTGATAGCTTTGCCTAAGCCCCTCGACGAGCTTCTCCACCGCCTGGGGCTGGTCGCCGGTAAGTCCGAAATCAGAGACGATTTTGAAGTTGGACATAGTAATTATCTATTGGAACAAAAGACTTTACATAGCCATTGTATAATACCAGGTTCTTATCGGCAATCCGTGCTGGGGTCTTAGAATGATTAGAATATGCGCTCGATGAGGTGCCTTATGCCATCGAAGAGGCCGTAGCCAGCGAAGGCGAAGGCCAGTGACTTGATAGTCTTGCCCGACCAGCAGAAGACGAAAAACCTCCACAGAGGATAGCGCAGGCTACCAGCGGCGATGGTGGCCAGTTTGATGAAGACGTTGGGTATCGCTGAGACCACGAATATGGTGAGCCCGCCCCATCTTTTCATCCATTTTTCAATCTGGGCGTATCTCTTTAATCTCTGCAGCGCTACCTGTCCGCCGAAGCCCGCCGTGTAGCCGGTAAGCTCGCCTATGGATTCACCGATTCCCCCTAACAGACCCAATATAATCGGGTTCAGCCCCAGTCCTGCCGCGATGAAAATCGCCCAGGAGCCGGGCAGAGGCCAGACAGGGGATGCGCTGCCGATGAGAGCCATCAAGAATACACCCACATACCCGGAGCTCTTTATGTATTCGTCAATATTCTTTGGCTTCTGCACAAACACAGTCACGAGAATGACTGCCAGGAGTGCGGCTGCCAGCAGCAGCAGGTACTTGCGCTGGCCCTTCCTCTTTGGGACTGCCTGGGGTGCCTCAGATTGCTCTTCGTCTGATTTGTCTGCGGTAGCTATATCGCTTTCATGCTCAACGGGCGGCTTGTCTGTTTCGTGATGGCTCATCTCAATTAGAGTAAGACGTAGGGGTACAGAAGTCAAGTCTTTAAGTTATCATCCAATTTGCGTTGCTAAGCATCCGAAGCTATAATGTTTCTGCTAATTTGAGGTTCGTAATGGTTAATCTGGATGGTATCCTCTACAAAGTAACCAGGCCTGCCCGCTATACTGGCGGAGAGTGGAACAGCGTGGTGAAGGACTGGGAGTCGGCTCAGATAAAGGTCGCCCTCTCCTATCCCGACCTCTACGAGATAGGCATGTCCAACCTGGGGCTGGCCATAGTCTATGACCTGCTGAACCAGCAGCCCGATGTACTTGCCGAGCGTGTCTTCGCCCCCTGGGTGGATATGGAGGTAGAAATGCGTCGCGAGGGAATACCCCTGTTCACCCTGGAATCGAAGCGTCCGGTCAAAGATTTCGACATCCTGGGTTTCTCCCTGGGCTATGAGCTAGCCTACACCAATGTCCTGAACATGCTTGACCTGGCGGGGATACCTGTCATGGCTGCCGAAAGAGGCGACTCTCTGCCCCTGGTGCTCGCTGGCGGAAGCTGTACTCTGAATCCCGAACCCATGGCGGACTTCATCGACCTGTTCGTCGTTGGTGAAGGTGAGGAGGTCGTTCTGGAGCTTCTGGAGGTGTTCCGTAAGTGGAAGCAGAAGGGGGCTGGGAGCAAGCAGGAGCTGCTGAGGGAAGCGGCCCAAATCCCCGGTATCTATGTCCCCGCCTTTTACCAGGTTGACTACCATCCCGATGGCACTGTGGCTTCGATAACACCCGGGGCGGCTGAGGCGAAGCCTGCCATCGAACGGCGTATAGTGAATAAGCTGCCTCCAGCTTTGACGTGTCCCGTCGTGCCTTATCTGCAGGTGATACATGACCGAGGAGCGGTTGAGATACAGCGCGGCTGTGCCCAGGGCTGCCGCTTCTGCCAGGCAGGCATTATTTATCGCCCGGTGAGGGAACGCACCCAGGAGGAAGTGGTAAAGGCGGTTGAAAGTCTGGTGAAGCACTGCGGCTACGATGAGATTTCGCTGCTTTCGCTGAGCACCAGCGATTACCCGGGTATTGAGGACGTGGTCAGCACTCTGTTGCGGAGATATAAGGGTGGCAATTTCACCCTGTCGCTGCCGAGCCTGCGACTCGATACCTTCTCGGTGGCGCTGGCCCATTCCTTTCAGGATAGAAGGAAGACCGGCCTCACCTTCGCGCCGGAGGCAGGTACAGAGCGCCTGCGCCGTGTGATTAACAAGGGAATTTGCGAGGAGGATGTACTGCAG
>JACWAE010000071.1 GCA_014874385.1 Dehalococcoidia bacterium
CGTAAAGCCCTTTTGTTAGGGAAGAAGTTCTGACGGTACCTGACGAATAAGCCTCGGCTAACTACGTGCCAGCAGCCGCGGTAATACGTAGGAGGCGAGCGTTATACGGATTTATTGGGCGTAAAGAGCGCGTAGGCGGCCTATTAAGTCGGTTGTGAAATCTCTCGGCTCAACTGGGAGCGGTCAACGGAAACTGGTAGGCTTGAGGACAGCAGAGGGAAGTGGAATTCCCGGTGTAGTGGTGAAATGCGTAGATATCGGGAGGAACACCAGTGGCGAAGGCGGCTTCCTGGGCTGTTCCTGACGCTGAGGCGCGAAAGCGTGGGTAGCAAACAGGATTAGATACCCTGGTAGTCCACGCCGTAAACTATGGACACTAGGTATGGGGGGTATCGACCCCCTCCGTGCCGAAGTTAACGCTATAAGTGTCCCGCCTGGGGAGTACGGCCGCAAGGCTAAAACTCAAAGGAATTGACGGGGGCCCGCACAAGCAGCGGAGCGTGTGGTTTAATTCGACGCAACGCGAAGAACCTTACCAAGACTTGACATATACCTGAAAAGCAGAGAAGTCTGCTCCTCCTTCGGGACAGGTAAACAGATGCTGCATGGCTGTCGTCAGCTCGTGCCGTGAGGTGTTGGGTTAAGTCCCGCAACGAGCGCAACCCTCGTGGTCAGTTGATTTCTCTGGCCAGACTGCCCTTTAGAAGGGGAGGAAGGTGGGGATGACGTCAAGTCAGCACGGCTCTTACGTCTTGGGCTACACACACGCTACAATGGGTAGTACAAAGGGTTGCTAAGGAGCGATCCGGAGCTAATCCCATCAAAACTACCCCCAGTTCGGATTGGAGGCTGAAACCCGCCTCCATGAAGTTGGAGTTGCTAGTAAACGCAGGTCAGCATACTGCGTTGAATACGTTCTCGGGCCTTGTACACACCGCCCGTCACGTCATGAAAGCCGATAACACCTGAAGTCGATGCGCTAACCCGCAAGGGAGGCAGTCGCCCAGGGTGGGATTGGTAATTGGGACGAAGTCGTAACAAGGTAGTCGTAGCGGAAGCTGCGGCTGGATCACCTCCTTTCTAGGGAGTCTCGAGGCTTCGGCCTCAGGAATCCTAGGTCGGTCGATGGAGGAAACTCCATCGGAATGTTAATAAGATCGACCTCTCCTTCCACTATCCAGGGGCTAAGGTGTTTTTTTGAGTATAAAATGTTGTAGGGGCACGGTGCACCGTGCCCCTACACGTTCATAATTTACCTATGGATTCTTCGGTAATGCGTTCAGGTCAGGATTTCAATCTTCTTTACCCGGCATTCTTTACCACGTTTAACTGTTATCTCTCCTGAGCCGCACTTCGGGCATTGGAAAACGGGGATGAGGAAGTGACACAGCGGGTCATCCTTGGTCTCCAGTGTTCCCTCATATCCACATGCGGAGCAATGGACCTCCGGTTTCACCGTTTCGATCTTTAATTCGGCCTCACTGGCAGGAGTCTTTTCAAAAGCGAGCTTGAGCCAGAACTCTATCTGTTCCGGATTGAGCAGGGAAAGCTCCCCGATTTCGAGCTCTACCAGCAATACCTTCTTAGCCTCTTGTTTCTCGGATTCTTTAAGAACTACATCGGCTATTGCGTGTGAGATGGAAACTTCGTGCAAATTTCTACCTTCCGTAAAACGAATGATCGGAGCTATAACCCCAGAGCCTTCGCTACTTCAGCTGTCCCTTCGCCGGTGTTGCAATTTGTGCGCACCGCTTTAAGAGATGGCTTCAGCTCGTGAAGCTGCCTCTCGAACTCAGCAGGAGCAATACCTGTGGCCTGGGAGAGGTCGACCTTGTTTATAGCAATAACATCTGCATCCATAAAAGAGAAGGGGTGTTTCAGCACTACATACGGGCCTTCAGTGAGCGAAAGCACTACAATGCGTTTATGAGAGCCCAGCGGGAAATCAGCCGGGCAGATAATATTTCCCACATTCTCAATGAAGAGTAGATTTATTTTGTTCAGGTCCAGTTCACCGAGCGCTTTTTTGACCAGATTGGCGTCGAGGTGACATTCCTTGCCGGTGTTTATCTCCAGGACCTCTGCTCCCGCTGATTTTATTTGCTCAGCATCTATAGTCGTAGCAGTATCGCCGGCTAAAGCAGCTATGTGATATTTGCCCTTCAAGTACTTCACCAGTTGGACTACCAGAGAGGTCTTACCTGAGCCCACCGAGCCCATAATATCAATCGCCAGAATCTTATGGCTGTCCAGAAGCTTTTTGTTTTCCTTCGCCAGCTCCTGATTACGGCGCAGCAAATCTTCATCGAGTTCGATATCGAAAACCTCTCCCTCGTCAGGTCGAATTATCTTCAAGTCTCTCCTTTCAAACACAGTCTGGCTCCATTTACTATTATAGCAATAATATGCTAGTGGAGGTTAATCTTCTATGTCATTGTGAGGAGTCTGCCTAGGCGGACGGCGAAGCAATCTCCGCGTGCTCGTGGTTATAAAGGGAGCGATGAGATTGCTTCGCCGCGCTCGCAATGACATTTGGATGAGGGTGGGGGGGCTCGGGGTTAAGGCGTGCAAAGTCCTCCCGCTTGACGATGTTGATTAGGTAAGCTGTCACATGCTATAATCAAGGCTGCACTCGATAAACAAAGCCAAGATGCTATCAAACCTCAGTGACGCAAATGTTCGGGCGGGTAGCTCAGTTGGCTAGAGCACTACTCTGATAAAGTAGGGGTCGAAGGTTCGAATCCTTCTCCGCCCACCAAAAGTTAAGTCTCAGTGAACGGTTGTTGGGGGCAGTATCCGAAAACGATCGTTCAATTGAGGATTTCTAATCTCGGTTGCCGAGTCACTGTGCCCGAAGAGCCGCCTTTTAACCGATTCGAACACGTCTTCAGAAGTCTCTATTGTGAGCAGCCAAATATAGGTTATCCAGCTTACTACCCTGTTCATTTCTATTCCTTCGTATGCTTTCTCTTTGCTACGACTCATCAGGCGGGATAATCAGAGGCGGGATAGTCAGGAACTGGGGGGCATCGGTTGATTCTCGAGATGGCTTGTGGTCGCGCCGCAGGTATTCGCGCATCAATATGAGCACGCATAGCGACGTAATAGGGCATCTCTCGCTGCAATATCTGCAGTATCTGTGGGCCATCTGCCCCAGGCAGCCGGGGTTTGTTATTTGTCGCGTTCTTTTAGCCACCTGTAACCTGTCCGTCTATAATTAGGTATTTCTATGGACTAATGGACTACACAAAGCGCTATTACTAATCTAAGGATACTTTGAAAGTCCGTCTAAATTTTGGGAAATTACGGACTGTTTGTACCACTTTCTGTGGAGTTTGTCAAGCCCTTGTATGGGGTCAGGACATATCGGACAGAACCTCCTGTCTAGTATAACGATTTTTAAGCCAGTCCTGGTAGAACTGTTCAGGTGTCTTATAACCCAGGGCTTGGTGAGGCCGTACTTGC
>JACWAE010000072.1 GCA_014874385.1 Dehalococcoidia bacterium
CTTTGGAGCTAAGAGCGCGACGACCCTTCGCTACGACTCGTTCTTTCCGAACCAGGGTGGGTACGGTCTATCGCGCCCTCCCAGCCTCTCTTAATAATATCCTATGTTAAAGATACAAGGGTGGGTGCAGTCCGCTAGCGGCGAAACCCACCAATTCAATTCCTTGGCGGCGCCTACCATACTGCCCTGCTTCGCCTTAATTGATGTCCGAGCGATTTTTCATCTGCTAGTGCTTTGGATTAGCCATTGTCTTTATTCGATTATTATGATATAAGACCAATATGCTCGTTAAGGAATAAATAAATTTAAGGGGGAAAGATGATACGAATATCAGTAATGTATCTAAACGAGCCAGGTAAGAATTTTGATTGGGATTACTACCTGAACAAACATTTGCCTATGGTACATAGGCTACTCGATCCAATAGGACTGGTACGAACTGAAATAGATAAAGCTACTGATTCTTCCTCACCTTTCATTGCGGTTGGCCACATGATCTTCAACTCGATAGAGGACTGCCAGAATAGTTTCTTCAATCCCACATGCGGTAACCAAATCGCAGCAGATGTAGCCAACTATACTGACGTCTCAGCACAGATGCAAATCAGTGAAATGATCAAGTAGACCCGCTTCCACAATTCCCTCTGGCAAAGCAGGATTGCCATCTAGGTGGTTTATATTTAGAGAACCAATAAATAGAGCAGCGTGAGGTTGTAGGCTGCATTTCGTTTCATCATAAACTCATGGAGGTGAAGTATGCCAGTGAATGTATCACCACTAGTTCATATTGAGATTGTGGTCAGGGATGTTAATGCTGCTGCCGCCTTCCTTGAGAAGGTTTTCGGGGCTGAGAGAACGCAGCAAGACCAGGTCAGGTTCCTCAATGAGACATCCCTTGGCTTACTGAAGGTAGAACACGTGCAACTGGGTAACGTCGTGCTTCAATTCATCGAGCCATTGCCAGAGGGAGGAGATGTGTGGGCGGAACACCTGCGAAAGAAAGGCCCGGGAGTCCACAATCTGACCTTCCAGGTGAACAACGTTCTGGAGACAGCAGCAATTCTCGACAAGGAGGGAGCGCCGACATTGTTTACCATGCCGCTGAACTGGGAAAGGCTCTACGGGCCCGACAAGGCTCGGAAAGACGCGCCGCCTGTACATATGGTAGGTAGTGAGGAAATAGTGGGCTTTCGCCTGGAGCTTTATGAGAACGCAATGAAGGATTGAGTATCTAGATACTGGATATGTAGTATGTGTAGACTGGTTTCGTCCTTCATGAGAAGGACGAAACCCACCTTAAGATATCTTATTGCGGAAACTCCCTCACAACTGCCAACCGTAACTTTGGTTCGTATTCTTTAAGTCTTCCAAAAGCTATTCTTGCTGGTAAGCCCTGACTTATGCGCCACCGTTCATGTTCTGAATCACCAGCGTATGCAACATGTTTAACCATGTCTCCCCAAGGCCACCTCCGGTGGCACATAGGGCACATGAAAGGCTTAGTGAGATTCATAGGATTGGTGGGTCCCATTTCATTTAACCCAGCCTACGCCTCTGATTTTCCTACAAAATACATGCGAATGTTTGTAGTGACCGCCCATCCTGTCAACCGTCATTCCGTTCTTGAGAACTTGGGTTGTTTAGCATGACATTTAGTACATAGTAGAACCCCATTAGCTACGGTTGTACGTCCACCTTCGTGCCAAGGCTTTATATGATGAAACTCCGCTTCCTCAAATTTAAGTGAGTCATCTCCTTCGTGGTCAACCCCTTGGCATAGACCTTCGTCACGATAGTAGATCGCTAACTTCTGTCCATAGTCAAACAGTCTCTTGTCATCTTTAAGCTGGAGGTCTGGCTCGAACTCCAAGAACTTGCCAAGTATTACTTTGAAACTATCGCCTATTGATTTTCGACTCTCTGTACTTCGACTTCTAGCATATTTGTAGTCGAAATACTCGTTAGACGACTGGGGAGCATAGACTTTTGTTAAGAAGTCCACAATGAAGTTGCGGAATTTATCTCCGTTTTGCTTGACCGAGCCATAACGCCTCAGTGAATATGATGCAAGAAGATATATTGGAATAATATCTCCCTTCTGTCTTATTATGCTCGCTTTTTGCCCCAAGGCATCGTGGAGAAATTTCAGAGTATCTCGAATCTGTCCAAGCACTTTATCAGGAGAATCGACCGCTTTATATAGTTGGTAATAGTGTCGCAATTTTGGAAACTTCACATCGGAAACATTAATCCCGTTTTCTGGCAGATTTATATTGGTTAGCTCAAGCAAGGCTATCTGAGCACAAATATACCTGTGACCAAATCTATAGTTTTCTACGCCTATCGATTGCCAAAACGAGTGATGAGACAACTCCACTACCCTATTTCGCAATGTGCCCCTCACAGCATTCAATTTTTCGGCTGAATTTAAGGGGATCCCTTCTTGTAAGCGTAGAAAAATGTCAGAGGTTGTCTCATCATCCGCTTGATAGACTACGACTGCGTCAATTTTGTAGTAGAGGAGCTTGTAATAAAATTGTGGGTAGGAGGTTTGTAAATCGCTAATTGTCTTATTCTGAAGACCAATGTTGTTGCTAGGCTCGCCGAGAGCAAAGTCACCACTCAGAAAGTCAAAGATGCTTCTAAGCCTCTGTTGCCCATCTAGGCATTCATAAGTGCCATTTTCGAGTTGTCTTAGGAATATCTTATTAATATCATAGTCACGAAGGATAGAATCGATTAGAAGCTGTTTTTTTGTAGGCGTCCAAATATAAGACCGCTGATACTCCGTGTTGAACCGAATCTTAGATGGCTGTTCACTCCACAATTTGAACAAATTCTCAATGCTAAAGTTTATTCCTCTACCAATCACAATGCCCTCGGCAACCATTTACACCTCCTCATGAAGCTACGCTTTTCGGTCCTATCAACCAGTGACTTACCACTGGCGATATTCTACAGCGATATGTATATTCGTGCAAGAAGCCACCTACACCGCACTGTTGACATACCTAGCTGCTCAGAAGCATAATGGCGCTGGATAGACAAACCCGTTCGTGGTGAGCCTGTCGAACCATGAACGGGAACAAGTCTACTTGCGAAGCAACAATCCAAGAGCTAAGTATATGGCCAAGTACATCATAGCCCACGATGTAGGCACCAGCGGGAACAAGGCGGTCCTGGTAGATACCGAGGGGCATGTGCACGGCAAATGCTTCGAGCCCTACAGGGTCTGCTATCCCAGGCCCGACTGGGCTGAGCAGGAGCCTGAGGACTGGTGGAAGGCTGTTACGCACACCACAAAGCTCCTTCTGGAAAAGACAGGCGTTTCGCCAGCCGATGTGCTGTGCGTGACCTTCAGCGCACAACTGCTGGGCATCGTCCCTATGGACCCCAAGACGAGACCGCTCAGGCCTGCCATAATCTGGCTTGACAACAGGGCGTGCCACCAGGCGCATCGCGTCATGAGAAAGTTTATCAGCGCTCGCCTCTTCGCCCTTATCGCCGGCACTGCCCTCTGCGGCAAGGACGGCATCCCCAAGCTGCTCTGGCTGAAAGAGGAAGAGCCTGATATCTATAAAAAGATGAGCTGTTTCCTCGACGTCGGCGGCTACCTTATCTATCGCAGCACCGGCAACATAGTCATGGAGTGGACCGGCGCCTCGGTGTTCGGGCTGGACCTCAAGAAAAAGAAGTGGCTCAGCAGCATATTCCGCTACGTGGGACTCGACCCTGCAAAATTTCCGCCTCTGGTGCGGCCTATCGACCAGGTGGGAACGCTGTCCAAGGAAGCAGCAAATGAATGCGGGCTGCTGCAGGGTACGCCTGTCATTGCAGGTGCGGGAGATGCCCCCTGCGCTGCGGTGGGCTCGGGCGCAGTCGGTGAAGGCGACGGGCATGTGTATCTGGGCACATCGGGCTGGGTAGGCGTGGTCACAAAACGCACGGTAAAAGGCAAGTGCGGCGCAGCCTCGATTCACTCGGCAGACCCCGATAAGGCGTTCCTGTTCGCTGAGAGCGAGACTGCAGGGGCCTGCATTCAATGGATGGCCGAGCAGTTGTACAGCTCCGATAAGCCGGACTCCAACCTCGGCGATGTGTACGCCCTGATGGACGAGAGAGCTGCGCAAATACCACCCGGTTCAGGCTATCTTATCTTCACCCCCTGGATGTACGGAGAAAGAGCACCTATTAGCGACTGCAACGTGCGCTCCAGCTTTCTGAACCTGAGCGCCGAGCATACCCGCGACCACCTGCTGCGCGCTGTCTACGAGGGAATTGCCTACAATATAAGGTGGATCGTGGAAATCATCGAGAAGGAGTACAAATTCCCGCTTCCGCATCTGAGGGTCATCGGAGGAGGGGCCAAAGCTGCGCCATTGATGCAGATTCTGTCAGATGTAACTCAAAGAAAGGCGGAGACCGTACGCTACCCGCAGGAAGCAGGCGCAGTAGGGGCGGCGATGGTGGCGGCGGTCGGCCTGGGAATTTATCCCAGCTTCGAGGCTTTGAAAAAGGTGGTGAGCGCGGACAGGGCATTCGAGCCTCAGAAGGAGAACCGGGAAATCTACGATTCCCTATTTCGTACTTACCAGGAAGCGTATCGCAGCCTTCGCGGCTTCTATAAAAGGCTCAATGAGCGGAGAGCGGTTCAACAATCTTGCAAGGAGGTGCCCGGATGAATACCGAAGAAATCCTGAGCTTGCCATCGGCGCTGCCGGATGGGGTGGACTACGATGAGTATCTCATAGCCACCTATCTGGCTGCCTTCCCGGCGATATGGCCGATTCCCGTGCTCGCCGAGGCGCTCGCCATCGAGCAGAGCACGGGCACGTGGGTAGCCGTTCCGGGCGAGACGCCGGAGGTGCGCTGCCAGCACGTAGCCAAGGTGGTGGGCGTATATGAGCTGCCCGACTATGAGTTCGAAGTGCCGCAGTCTGTGGAAACGAGGCATTGGATTATTCAGATGGCCTTTCCCGAAGTCAACATCGGGGAACAGATACCGATGCTGCTGACCACAGTAGTGGGCAACATCTCCATGGGCGGGAATATAAAGCTGCTGGATATACGTTTCCCTAAAAAATTCGTCGCCGGTTTCAAGGGCCCGAAATTCGGCATCGCAGGCATCAGGAAAATCCTGCGAATCCCCAAGCGGCCCTTGCTCAACAACATGATTAAACCCTGCACAGGTTATAAGTTGGAGGTTGGCGCTGAGCTGTTCCGGAAAGCCGCCACGGGTGGCTGCGACATCATAAAGGACGATGAGCTGATCGCCGATGCCTCATTCAACTCCATAAAGGGGCGCGTCAAGCGCTACATGGAGATCGAGAAACAGGTCTACGAGGAGACCGGAGAACACACCCTTTACACCGTGAACATAACGGATAAGATACCAAAGGTGTTTCAGAACGCCAAACGCGCGGTGGAGCTGGGCTGCAACGCCCTGATGATAAACTATCTCGCAGTGGGACTGCCTGTAATGCAGGCGCTGGCGGAGGACCCCAAGATAAACGTGCCTATCCTGGCGCACATGGATGTCGCTGGAGCCCTGTATATGTCGCCGCTGCACGGCATGAGCTCCCATCTTGTACTGGGCAAACTGCCCCGCCTGGCCGGAGCAGATGTCGTGGTCATCCCGGCCCCCTATGGTAAAGCGCCGGTCATACCCGATAAGTTCCGCAACGTCGCCAAGAACCTGTCTTTCCCTTTGTATCATCTCAAGCCGACCTTCCCCATGCCCTCCGGCGGCATCACGCCGTCTATGGTGCCGCAGGTAATCGCCGACCTGGGGACCGACATCGTAATCGGCTCGGGAGGCGGCATTCACGCTCATCCCCAGGGGCCCGTCGCAGGCGGAAAAGCGTTCCGCCAGGCTATCGATGCTACAATGCAGGGCATCCCCCTGGAGGAGTACGCTAAGGACCACTCAGAGCTTGATATCGCACTTAAGGAGTGGAGCGACCCGTTTGGCAAAGGAGTTTCAGGAGGTCGTTCATAAACGCCTTTTCAACCCCCTGTGTCCCCCAATCTTGGGGGAATTTGAAGTTGGGGGATACCCCCAAAACCCCCAGCAGAGGGGGAAGCCCCCTCTGCACTCCCCCGTTGATAAATGGTTGAAACTGAGTAAGAGGAAAGGAGGAGAAAATGTCCAGGGTTACAGTATTAGGAGGCTCAGGAGCAGTCGGCAGCGTTGCCGCAGAAACTCTAGCTTCGAGCGGATTTTTCTCCGAAATAGTTCTCGCTGACGCCCGCCTGGAACAAGCAAAAAAGCTGGCCGCAAGGCTTGGGGCAAAGAAAACTTCCGCTGTCAAATTCGATGCAGCAGACCCTCGGAGCATCAAGAAAACAGTCGCTGGCTCTGCGGTTGTCTTGAACTGTGTCGGCCCGTTCTATAAGTACGGCCCCGTCATTTTGAAGGCGGTGATAGAGTCCAAAATCAACTACGTCGATGTTTGCGACGATTTCGATGCCACAGAGGAAATGCTGGGCATGGATAAGGCCGCCAAGAGGGCCGGCGTTTCAGCCCTGATCGGGATGGGAAGCTCGCCTGGCATCGCCAACGTCCTGGTCAGATTCTGTGCCGATTCTCTGCTCGACCGGGTAGAGGCGGTAGATATCTATCATGCCCATGGCGGCGAGAAAATAGAAGGCCCTGCCGTAGTCAAACATAGAATCCACTCCATGAAAGCGGACGTGCCCATGTTCCTCAAGGGCAAGTTCACTACCGTCAAGCTCTTCGAAGATAGCGGCAGGGCATTAGAGGAGGAAGTAGAGTTCAGGGATGTGGGCACGTACGGTGTCTACGCCTATCCGCATCCGGAGACCATAACCCTGCCCCGCTACCTGAAGGGAATAAAGCGAGTGACCAATCTGGGGCTGGTGCTGCCGCCGGCTTATGCAGAGCTGATAAAGGGGATGGTAAGGCTGGGCGTGACGGATGAGGAACCTGTCGAAGTACAGGGACATGACGTTATCCCGCTGGAATTTGCGGTTGCCTTCATACTCTCCAGGCGGAAGAAGCTGATGAAAAAAGCTGGCCTCACCGGGCCCATGGGCTGTCTCAAGATAGTGGTAAAAGGTTCCAAGGACGGCAAAAAGAGCACCTATATCTTTTCCATGTCCTCCAAAAGACAGGGGATGGGCGAGGGCACGGGGGTTCCCGCAGCGTTGGGGGCAATGCTCATGGGAACGGGCAGGATAAAAGGGAAAGGCGTCCTGCCGCCCGAGGCATGTATCGAGCCGATGGAACTGCTGGAGCTGGCGCGCACCAAAACCAGCGCCGGCGGAGGCAAAGGCCTGCCCATCGTCATCGAATACATAGACAGGTCCGGCAAATCAAAGACCATAGACCTTTTCAAATAGCAGCCCATCGTGCTGGAAATATGCAGGCCTGCTTACTGGATTCACTTGCCCCCTGGTTATCATACCGCTATATATGGTCAGCGAGAGTTGAACAATTAGGCTTGGCAAAATAACGGACGGCATGATGAATAGGAGAGAGCTAAAAATTCTTGAGATCCTTGATGGAATTATAAAACAGAGTTCTATTAAAGCAATTATTGATTCGATAGTACCGCGAGTAGAATGGAAGCTGGCTCAAGACCTTAATGCTTTGCTTGCTTGGGAGCCCGTGCCGCTAGGGACATATGGCGGTAGACTGCCGGCTATGATTCGCTCAAGTTGGGTTTTTGTTCTTCGTGCGCAGTCAAACACCGGATCTGAAAGACATCCCGACAGCTGCCAGCGAATGATGTCATATGAAAATTCTGGTGACCTTCAGGTATGGGATAACGGTGTGTGGCGTCATAATCTCCTGATAAGTGATTTCAGCGCCCCTATAGAGAGCAGATGGGTATCGATCAGACCGAACATGTGGCATCGAGCTGTAACTTCACGAGAGAATTGGGTGGTTATATCATTCCACACTGTCAGTGAGGATGAGCTTATTGAAGAACGCCCTGATGAAATTAATAAGGAATCTATCATTCAGCGACGATATTTGGAAGAACCTAAATAAAAAGATGTCCAATATTACACATTGGCTTGAATTGTGCCGCTGGTGTGAGCTTCGACATGCTATCTGGGCAGTCTATGTGGCAGGCACTCAGAGATTGTTTAGCAATTGGGGAGTCCCAGAGGGGCGAAGCCCCTTTGGCGGGGGTCTGGGGGATAAAGGGGGTTGAAAAGTGTTGCTAAACAACCCTCGCCATCCAGATGGTTGCAACCTGGGGGCCTTTTGGCTATAATCAAGCAAAATGCCTGACAATAGTGTCAGTTTATAGAATGTAGATACTTTAAAAGAACCTCTCGTTCTGCACGGGCGGGAGGTTCTGCTTTCGAATTCTAATCGAGGATTTAGAGTGGCTGAGAAAGAAACTAAGGATGCCGGGAAACTGGGGCGACTGGAGGTCATGCGCCACTCGGCATCTCACATAATGGCCGAAGCGGTATCATCGCTTTTCCCCGATGTTAAATTCGGCATCGGCCCTGCCACCGCTGACGGCTTCTATTACGACTTCCAACTGCCTCGCACTCTAACCCCCGACGACCTGAGCGCTATAGAGGATAAGATGCAAAAGATCATAGCTGAGGGGCTCCCCTTCCTTCGAGAAGAAGTGGACAAGAAGACAGCCCGCAATATGTTCAGCGCTCAGCCGTACAAGATCGAGATCATCGATGAACTGCCTGATAAGACAGTGACAATCTACCGCCAGGGTTCTTTCACAGACCTGTGCCGCGGCCCCCATGTAGCCTCAACCAGGGAAATTAAAGCGGTCAAGCTGCTCAGTATCGCTGGCGCATACTGGAGGGGCGACGAGCACCGTCCCATGCTGCAGCGAATCTACGGCACAGCGTTTGAGACTAAAGAGGAGTTGGATAAATACATCAACAAACTCGCCGAGGCGGCAAAGCGGGACCACAGGAAGCTGGGCAAAGCACTCGACCTGTTCAGCCTTCATGAAGAGGCCGGGGGAGGACTGGTCTACTGGCACCCCAAAGGAGCCTTAATCCGCCACATAATCGAGGATTTCTGGAAGAAAGAGCATTTCAAGCGAGGCTACGCTTGAAATGCTCTTTCTTCCAGAAATCCTCGATTATGTGGCGGATTAAGGC
>JACWAE010000073.1 GCA_014874385.1 Dehalococcoidia bacterium
AGACAACCTGCGGGCTGCCTCCGGTAACGATAGCTTCTCCTCGGTTACCAGTTTGACCGCTTCCTGGCGGAATTCCCTGGTGTACCTTCCTTGCGGAATCCCTTTCACGCCGACACCTCCGTCTGTCTATTCTACCTGACTTTGGTGTCCATTTTTTCCATCCTACCTCATTTTGACCCGTTGGAGCGCTTTTGGAGCCATAGTAAGGTGTCCAACAGGTATATCTTTTCGCCTGACCTTCTCTTTACCCACTTGGCTCTCCTCCAGAAGACCGATGTCCTTAGCAGCTTGAGGGTTGTTGATATCGTGATGAATGTTACCGCTATCGTCAATAAAGACTATCTTTTTGGCCTTCAGTTCCTTGTCTCTGTTTCGTATTGCGTTAAGCTTCATCCAGCCATGCAGCGAACCTTCGTTTACCATAGCGGTATCCTCAATGGCCCACATTCCCATTTTAGATCTCCTTCGACCCCAATTTGAGTCTTAAATGGTCTATCGCTATTTTTAGCTTTAGGCACTTTTTCGGTTTGTCAGGTTCGCCCGATATGCTGCTATGCTGAACGTGCTGTTCATTTCTTCACCAAAATGTTCAAACTTTTGCCATTTTTATTTTGGAACTTTCGACCATTGGACATGCGTTGGTCCAATCGAAGCTATTTGTCTAAAGACCTCTTTGTTCTTTTGTCCAAAATTGGCAGGGGTCCAATTTCAAATTGACAAGGGTTGACAAAGACCAAAAAAGAAGGAAATTTAGGCTGAGGAGACAAATATGGATGGCTGGCATGTTATCATGGGCTTCCTCAACGTTGTCCCCAGGCTGCCCCTCGAAAGATTCTTCGAGCGCGACCGCGCTAAAGAGTTCGAGAAGCTGTAGCAACAGCTACGACAGAAGGGATTGCTGGTAGAGACACTCCACCCTGAGCCACCCCCCCTGCAATTTCCAACGCAGAACCGGCGCATTTCGGCCAAGAACAGCCCAGTAGTGTGTGAATCGTTAATCATATTGGGCTCGACCAGAAAACTCTGGCATATCAGGAGCGACTTACATATGCACAACTTCATCTAGTGGAGGGCCACGCCAAAGAGGAGCTCATGGGGTGCGCTGCCGATGTACACTGTGGATTTAAACACGGATTGAACCTGCTAGCCCTGGCCAGGGAAACCGAATCGATGACTCTTCCATCAGGGGCTTGTGGGATAAGATTATCAGCCTCGATGAAAGACCTGCCAGGAACGGCAAGAAGCCGACCAAACGGCCGAACTGTTCCATACTTCCACTGGTTCCTCATCCCCGGTTTGGCGCGGTGCAGACCGAAGTGCAAACCTGCTCAGTATGCTTTTCTCCAGGAACGAGTCCTTTATTCGTTGAGACTCCCCAGGGAAGAGCAGAGGCGCTGCCCTGGGCAGACCCGATAGCTGCTACTCATCCTGAGTTCCGTTGACAAGGTTTTAACTGAATCTACCTCAATCCCCCATATTTCCGAAGCTAACTTTCACAAAAATTATGATTTTTAGCTTCAATTAAAAAAGTAACTACTTCTTTTCATTTACTAAAGGTACTTTTGTCAAGTAGGATAGTATTAGAATCATATTTTTGAGAGTGATTCGAGACTATAATTGAGAGGAGATAACGAAGCTAACGAGACTCAATCCCAAGAGGATTGAACGAGAATAGCAATCTCGGAAGCACCTTTAACAAACATTCGACACCTAAGCTGAGATACCGACTAGGGCATATAAGGAATAGCCCGAAAAGTACGGCAGAGTCGAATCATAGAGAACCTTGACGGGGTATAAGCTCGCTCGTAGGAATCTGAAACAGGAGCGTGAACTATGAGTGATGTGATGACAATAGCGAGCTTGCTTAGACCTATCGTGAAAAAGACTGGTGGGCGCAAGGTGTGGGGGCTAGACCTCGAAACCACACTTGTTCCCTTCTTTACGGCGGAAGCAGTCGAAGGCCACGCCTACATACCACCAGAGGTCTTAGGATGTCCCCTGAGATTGCAACGGAACGATGACGGCGAAGTCAAGTTCAGCAAGACTGGAAAGCCTGTCATAAGGGTAGCGCAGGAAATGGGTAACATGGTTCGCTTAATGCGAGAGAACCTCGAAGCAAACCTGCAAGCTCACGCAATCGAGGTTAAGACGGCGAAACCCGAAGAGTACACCAAGGCCGTCAAGCTCAATCAGGCATTAGGCAATCCGATTGCTGAACGTGATTCCCTAGACCTGAACGCCGCCATAACCGCCCGCAACGCCGCCGCCCTTGCCGCCGCCGCCGAGACTGCCGCCAAGACACCCGTAGGAGTAGGTAGCTAACCTTACACCTACGAGCGAGCTTACACCCTGTCAAGGTTAGATAGGGGGATTATGCACAAACCGCTATGGATAACACCGCAACGTCAAGCGTGTATAGCGGGTTTGTACCAACGGTACATAGGCAAAGCAGGTTGGAAAGTAGACCTTCGTACTGGAGAAGCATATCACCCCGAACTAGACAAGCTCGTACACTCGTTCATCATGTACTGGGTGCAAGATGACTTAGCGGGTAAGAGATACGAGCAACGTCTAGCGGATAGGGAATTGCACCGTTTGAATGAACGTGGCGCATTAAGGGGTCATTTTAACGCTATCTCCAGAACCATATTCTTCGACAATCAACCCATGTACGAATTGCAGGGGTTAGGGGTTAGCGGTCTTACGTTCCGCCCCTTCGCCAAAGTACGGATTGCAAGCTCGCTTGTAGCACTCCATGTTGACATCACGGAAGCCTTAAAACCTCTCAGCAAGTGCAAGAAGCGGAAGGTTATCAGGCATGGCAAACCGTTACCTTCCGAGATTCTGGCGAATGTTAGCGAAGTGTGTGCCCTGGCGGTTTCAAGGTATCTCAGCTAGGTTAGTCTCAAAACAAGGGGAGACTCCTTTTAGGTAGTCTCCTTTTGTGTTTTTCGGGATAATTTCCCGCCGTAGTCCAGCACCGAAGGAGTGCTAAAACGGAGTGCTCCTGCGGTTCGGGGGGCCGAGCTTTACCCAGCTCGGCCCTATTTATTTCACTAGAGAGGAAGTATGCCATGTCCAACTGCATACAGATCGAGCTGTCCCGGGTCACGCTCAATGCGCAGCAGTTCCGTGTCCGGGACTATCAAAAGCTCATAGAGAGCCACCGCCCGCACCTGGAGCGCCCCCACGCCCTGGGGGATGATTATGTCTGCTGGTTTCTCACGCAAAACTCATCCTTCCAGGATGGCTCAGTGACCATAGCCTTCGGCCGCGGACGGTCCGGCCATACCTGGCGCGACTTCCGCTGGGCGATCTGGTTCCTCAGCCAGTATTTCATTATCCCGACGAAGCACACATTTCTCATCTCAGACGAGAGCGACGGCTTCCAGAGACAGTATCCGGTCACTGTCAACTGGCCCTACAAGAGCGCGGAGCGAGTGCAACAAGACGTGTAATATTCTCAACGCCGAAACGACGTATCTCCAGCACAAAACTAAGGCTATTTTTGTGCCAGTAAGGAGGTAAGACGGATGGAGTACACGTACTCCAGCTACAAAGGATACCGCCCTGGCGATGGTGAATACCTGGCCGGTGAGTTGGAGGGTGATTGGACGACCTATACCAAGATAGCCGAATACTTTGTCCGCAAGGTGAAGCTCGAGGATAGGGAGGACTTCCGACACGACCTTATCCTGGAGATGGCCAAGGTCAAGGCCAAGTATGAGGTAAAGGGCAAGCCCCTGACTGAGGCCGGGATGATGCGGGTTTGCAGCTACGAGCTAACCGCTTACTGGGAGAAGGAAAGGCTCAAGGGCAGGGGAATTATCGTAGATTGCGGGAACTGTGGCAAAGAGCAGAGACGAAGGTGTAGGCATGAGGGTCCGGATCCCCAGTGTCGCAAGGTGAAACGCTTCTTTAGCCTCAACCAGGCCATCGGTGACGATGGCCTGGAGTTCGGAGAAGTCCTTGCCGATGACAACGCCCTGGACCTCGACGCCTGGGTTGACGCCAGGGCTCTGCTCCTGCACTTCCCGCGAAAGCTCATCATGATCGGCTACAAGAAAATAGCCGGGATGCCTCTCAGCAATGGAGAGAAAGCATACCTCAAACAGTGGCGTGCAAAAGGACGAGAGGAAAAGATGAAGAGGACGCCGGCGCGGAATTGGTATGACCTGGAGCAAACCATCCTGTCCCTGCTCAGGGGCAATGGGGGCATGAGCAGGCGTGACCTCTATACCTACCTTCACATCTCTCCCTGGGAGCTCGACTGGCACTGTGACCCCCTGGTAAGGCAGGGGCTGATCAGGGAGGTAAAGAGGGAGAACGGACACGGCCGCACTCCCGCACCCATCCTGGTGGCCGCGGGCCAGGCGCTGCCGCCCTTGAGGATGGTCAAGACACAGCAGCATGATCAGATAAGGCACGCCTATTTTGTGGAGAAAAAGGGCATCAAGCAGATAGCCAGGGAGCTCCACCATAGCAAAACAACCGTACGAAGAGCTATCCGCTCAGCCGCTGCCGAGCCAGGCTAGATTGGTGTTGACAGCTTCAGAAGGGCTCATTCAGAGTCCCTACCTTGACTAACGCAGTGCGGAAGTCCTGAAAGTGAGCAGTTCGACAACGATAATTATAATCGCTTGAAGGTAGTGCTGGTATCGCTTTCAATAGCTGAAGCCCGAGTTTTGCGCGGCCCTGCGATATGGTGATAATGGCTTGGCGACTCCCCTAAGCTTCTCCTTCCGTCCAGGATGAGATTGCACATCATACTACATATTTTTTGTCAATGGCTCCGGTTAATTATCTTCCAATTGCTATCCAGTGGCGGGCGGCCCCATGCCTCAGTTTCCCTGGTTCCCAAAATAGCAGACAGAT
>JACWAE010000007.1 GCA_014874385.1 Dehalococcoidia bacterium
CGCCGATGTCCTCGTGGATAGCTCTTCAGTGGGAGCGGTGACCGACTATACGTTTAGCAACGTCACAGCTAACCACACCATAGCAGCCAGCTTCGCCATTAACACCTACACCCTGACCATCAACATCGCGGGCCAGGGCTCCGTAACAAAGGTGCCCAACCAGGCAACCTATACCTACGGCACCAGCGTCCAGCTCACCGCTACACCACAATCAGGCTGGTCGTTCTCCTCCTGGAGCGTAGACCTCTCAGGCAGCACCAACCCCAATACCATCATCATGAACGGTAACAAGACCGTCACTGCTACCTTCTCCGCTATCCAATCTGAGGGCAGCGGAGGAATAACGCCAACTTCAACACCGAGACCGACACCGACGCTGACACCAACATCTACGCCTACGCCTACACCAGCACCTACGCCGACACCAGAACCTTCCCATACTCCCACACCTGGTGACTTCGACCTAAGTGACGCTATGAACGAAAACGGTGTGGTTTACTTGACACAAAACCTAACCTTCGACGCTGGCGCAGCTAATATAGAGATACCCGAAGGCACTAGAGCGCTAACATCCGAGGGTAAGCCACTGGAAACCATCCAGATGCTAACTATTGAAAACCCACCTGCACTGCCTGGTAATTGCAACTTAATCGGCCTGGCATATGACTTTAAGCCATATGGAGCAACATTCAACCCATTCATCACCATAACCCTGCAGTATGACCCAAACTCGCTCCCCGAGGGAGTTTCTGAGCAGAATATATACATCGCTTATGCAGACACTGCGACAGGGAAGTGGGTCAAACTTGGAGGTGTTGTGAACCCAGTAAAGCACAATATAACTGGGCAGGTAACACACTTTACAGTGTTTGCCATTTTGGTCGATACTGCGCTGGAATCGTCACCTGCGCCAGCCATAAGCTGGTCATTGATCGGCGGCATCGTTGGCTGTTTGACACTGAGCGCGCTAATATTATACTTCGGTTATTTCCGTGCACGGAGAATAAAGCCAGACGCACAGTGGCATTGGGACGGGAGCCGTTGGGTTCCCCCCAGAAAATGATAGGGAGGCCCTATACCTACCCCTGCTGGATAATAGTTGCGAACGCGTATTAATAGCTAGAGCGTAAGCGATTATGATTATTCCGCCTAGAATGAGTAGTGAGGGAATTTGCCAAGAGGCTGCCCCTTCTCCACTAGCCCATTGTACTGTTCCTTTGAACCAAGAGGGAATACCTATGCTTAGAAATAGACGTGTAGGGTCAAGTGTGCCTGCAAAAGCACGTGCCAAAATCTCTGAAGCGCTGTAATGAATATAAATACCATGCGCACCAAGAACTATACCACACAATCCTGCACATATTAAGGCAAACCTGACAGGATATCCTAACATCTCGGCTTCTATACTTGCGGATTGTTATTTAGGCGGTTTGGACTTACTGCGACATTCTACCGCGATATGTTTGCCTGCGCGAGGAACCTTGCCAACCCTCACCTTTTGAAGGCAGCATGAAGCTTGGGGTATTCTCATTGACATTATGAATGTCTGTCTGTGCAGTTGCTAGGACTTTGGCAATCTCATGCATATCAATTAACAGTCAGCCATTTTGTGTAAATCTCGCTTCTTTCTTAAGATTCAGGCTATCCTCTTGCCCGGTATCGGTGTCTGGGAAAGGTAGACTTCGTCAACCTTTATGACCCCTACCTGCTTGATATAGAAATAAACCTTGCCCTTCAGAAACGGCGATTCTTTGGAAATCGCCTGGGCCATGTCGTACAACGGCCCGGACCTTTGAAATCCCTCGAAGGTGCCCTTTACCTGATAGGATGACCAGGGTGCTTTAAAAACCGTTGCCGCAACCTTCCCGGTGCTAGTCAAGTTCTTTTTGGTTTTATTCATCAGCAGGTCTGCGAATATGAGGACATCCTCGCTCGGTGCCGAGAGCGAAGCGATAAGGGCACAATTAGGCTTCCCCTCGTTATCAACGGTAGCCAGGAACTTGACCGCCTCGGGGTCATTTATGAGATCCATAACCTGCTTTGGCATCTTAGCCATGAGTTTACCTCCCTCCTTCCTGTCAGCAGCTATTTCGACATGACTTTGGCCTGTAACCCAAATGATTCTACGAGCTGCTTAAGTTTTTGCATACATACATCAGTAGGGGGTTGAGCGCGCTCAAATGCATAACTGCGGCCCAATTTCCGGTATTTTGGCTCTCCGAGCCGATGGAATGGCAATAGCTCTACTTTGGCCACGCTCTTCAAGATACATGCAAATTCCAAGATACTCCTGACACTATCTTCTCCATCCGTGTATCCTGGAATCACAGGGACCCTTATAATCATTGGGATCCCTTTGCTAGATATTCTTCTCGCGTTCTCCAAGATCAACTCATTGGAAACACCTGTGTACTCCGCATGTTTGACAAGGTCTATCTGTTTTATGTCGTAGAGCACCAGATCGACATGCTTCAGGATTTCCTCCATTTCCTTCCACTCTGCATAGCCACTTGTGTCCAATGCCGTATGTATGCCCTGTTCATGACATTTTCTTAGAAACTCCACGAGGAATCTGGGTTGCATCGTTGGCTCACCACCACCCACCGTAACACCACCACCTGAACTTCGATAAAATAACGTATCTCTCTCGACCTCTGAAAACACTTCCTCAGCGGTCATGTATTTCCCGACAAGCTCCCTCGCCCCGGTGGGGCATACTTCAGCACATTTCCCACAATTCTGACACTTCCCTCCGTCTGTCCGCGATCCATCCTCAGTGAATTTGATCGCCCCCTGAGGACAGGCATCCACACACCCTTTACACCCGATACACCTGCTATCGTTGAATGCAATCTGGGGAAAAAATTCCTGTCCCTCAGGATTGTGACACCACAAGCATCTTAACGGGCATCCCTTCATGAAGACCGTGGTTCTAATCCCAGGCCCATCCTCTGTCGAATACCTCTGGATGCTGAATACGAGGCCCTTTCTCCCCTGCGCTTCGCGATTCACCTTTTCCTCTTCTCTTCTCAGAGCCTATGTTCCGTTCTAGCTATTATTTCATCCTGCAAGGTCCGACTCAAACCTACAAAGTATGCGTTATAGCCGGTGACCCTCACCAGCAGGTTCTGGTAGCTTTCCGGGTTTCTCTGAGCATCCAGCAAGGTTTCCGCATCTATGACGTTGAACTGAAGGGATGTGCCGCCGAGTTCATTATACGCCCTCAGTAGGGCGCCAAACTTTTCCAGTTGCTCATCGGTCTCCAATGCAGTGGGATTTATGGTCATTGTGTGGGAGGCCCCTGAGGGGAGCAGGTCGAAACCCAACCTTGTCACCGATTTCATAGCAGCAGTTGGCCCTTTGACGTCGCAACCCTGGGATGGACAGGCGCCGTTTGAAAGTGGTTCGCCGGCCCTCCTGCCATTTGGAGTCGCTGCGGTAAAGGCTCCATCATGGATGAAATGGTTCCAGGAAAGGTATCCTGCCCTGAACCTTTTCCCGGTCGGGGTTACATACTGGCTCACCTCATGACACCAGAAGCGGAATATTTCCCTGGCAATGGAATCGACGTAGTCGTCATCGTTTCCAAACTTGGGCGCCTTGTTAATCAACAACTGGCGTATATTCTCTTTCCCCTCAAAATTCTCGCGCAGAGCCTGCAATAGCTCCGCCATAGTCAGCCTCTTGTCATCGAAAACGATCTTTTTTATCGCCGCCAGAGAATCTGCGGCTGTCGCTATTCCCACCCCATTGAAGGTGGTGAAGTTGTAAATAGCTCCCCCATCCCTTATGTCTTTTCCCTTCTGCACACAGCCATCTATGACAGCAGATAGGAATGGGCAGGGCACGTATTTGGCCCTCAGGGCATCGCACGCCGATGTTATCTTGGTCACGCGCTCTATTGTCGCCCCGAGCTGCTTTTTATATGCCTGCATCACCTGCTCAAAGCTTTCAAATCGCAAGGGGTCTCCAGTATCTACCCCCAGCCGTTCCCCGGTACGCCAGTCCTTGCCGTCGTTCAAGGCCAGTTCTACGCTCTTAGCAACATTGAAATGCACATCCACCGTCCCCGAGGTATCCTTACCCTGGGCCGTGTTCTCCAGACAACCGACCACGCCATAATCAACTGCATCCTCATGGGACATACCCTCCCCCTCCAGGGCTTTAATGACTACCTTATCGAAGTTGAGGATGAGGGGAGAGCCCTGTGTATCGCGGATCATCCGGCAAACCCTCAGCAGGAGTTCCTTCGGCGTCCCGGAATGAACCCTCAGGTTTAGCTTGGGCTCCAGCATGTTCAACTCCTGGAAAGACTCCAGGACGAGATAGGTCAAATCGTTCGTAAGGTCCTCGCCGTTGGTCCCCTGACCCCCGAGTGTGATTAACTGGCCAAACCCTGCGTTTCGGCCATGCGGACCTCCAGTCGTCTGGTAATCATAGGCATAGTTGTGCTTGATACAGAAGCACTGAAAAAGCTCCTTCATCTCCTGTCTGCTCGACGAGCCCTCTTCTAACTCCCTTTTGTAGAAAGGATATAGGTACTGATCAAGCCTGCCGTAGGAGATGCCGGGTCCGGGGTACGCCTCAGCAATCATCTCAACCATGTGGGAAAACCAGGTAGCCTGCAGAGCTTCGTGAAATGTCCTGGCTGGATTGTGCGGCACCCAATCACAGACCTCGGCGATCTTTAATAACTCTTCTTTCCTTCTGCTTTCGGTCTCAGCTTTGGCTAGCCTTCTCGCCTCTTCGGCATAGCGATGACTGAACTCACGTATTGCATCGCAGCAGATGATTACCGCCCTTAAGAATTCCCTCTTCGCCTCCGATGTGGTCCTCTCAAAATACCCCCGCGCCTCCTCCCTAATTCCCTTGAAGCCCTCTTGCAGCACCTTGGCATGGTTCTGGATGATATGGCCAGGGGTTATTCCGCCGCATGAAAGGCCCACGCTGAGTACCCTCTCCGATCTATCGATGAGCTCACTTTCAATCCTTGTGAATTCCTCGGTCTCCTCTTCGGTGAGGCAGGTTGATAGGGAGGTACAGAACCTGCCTCCAACGATGAGTTCGTCATCGAGGATATCAACTGGTATCTCGTGAAGTACTTTCTGAAAGAAGAGCGCCTTTCTGACGACCAGAGGTTGATCCCAGAAGTCAGTTGGCAGGTCCACCTTGTACGCCATCGCTGCTAGTCCGTCCCTGGTTGCCTGCAGCACACCTCCCAGCATATCGGGCACCGAAACAAAATCCATGGTCTGATAGACCACATCGTTGGGTATGCCGGTGGTGAATGACATTACGTTATTCTGAAACTCACGCTCTTCGTCCATAAAATAGTAGTCCCTAAGGCGCCTTATCCTCGGTGATAGCTTCTCTGATGCTTCCCAAAGATTTCGTTCAGCCATGACCTTTGCCCCTCCTTTCTCGTTCACCCATCTTATCACCATAGGGCCGAATTTCTTAAAACATTGATAAGTGCGATATATCAATCACCCAAACGCGCTTAGCCGCCCGTCCAGCCTGAATGGAGGCATTCCCTTTTTTCCCGCACTCATCTTTAGCTCAAACCTATCTCTACCTGCCAACAGGAAGTGACAAGCTCCCGTACCTATAGTATAAACCATGAGTAATGAATATAGTATTCTGTGAGAGGGACGGGGGAGAGTGCCATTATTGTACAATGTAATGGCCACAATACACCCCTGTTATTTAGCTTCAATTTGGTAGTATGTCGAAAGGAATAGTGCCCTTCACCAACCTAACAAACTATTAGCTACCCACGAAACAACTATTAGTTAGGAGAACCTCAGTTTGCGGCATGCATGACTGCTCGGCCAGATTCGTCTTTACTGCGTATGCTGCGGAAGGCAGGTCTGGACAGCATTGCTCCTAACATGGATTGTTGGGAAGAGTCACTGTGGCCGGAGATCGTGCCCGGCAAGCACAAGTTTGTGGGCAGAAACTACTGGATAGAGTCCCTCAAAAAGAGCGTGGAGGTCTTTGGAAAGGGCAATGTAGGCAGTGTCTTTGTGGTGGGCCCAGAGATGGCAGCCTCCACAGGTTTCAAGAGGGAGGAGGAGGGGATAGCCTCTTGGACGAGATGCTTTGAATGGCTCTTGGAGAGAGACATCATACCCATGACGAGCCAATGGGAAACAGAGGTTGGCTCTCCCTGGAGTGACCGAGTGCAGCCTTCCACAGATTATTATCTTTCAGTGGCACGCGTACGACACCGGCTTGTGGAGGAGTCGGGAATACGCAAATTCCGTTCACATCACTTCTATAAGTCTTCCGCATGGAGCACGGACGCAGACTTTTACCGCTTGGCGGGCGGCCATCAATGTGACGACGGCTGGTAAGGGAGCGGGCCTATTTCAGTTAGCTGCTATCGATCTCAAACCGGAAGGTGTTTCGAGAATCAACATAACCAAATGGCCTATACGTGTGCCGAATGTAAATCGTCAGCAAGAATAAGGCATTTTTGAGGCAAAGATTAATGGACACCTTAGGGCTTGCTCCTGCTCAAAGCGAATATCAAGTCACTGTTATCCTGAGCGACGCATAGGAATTTAACTATCGCATTGTTGACATTGCGTGAGACGATGTGGGACAAACACTTGCTAAGTTACCGGGGTGGATTTGTCATCACCCTGAACAACGAAATGAAGCACCGCTAATGCGCCCCATTCGTCTCCACCGACGACAGTGTATACTCCCAGAGTGAAGTTGCTGAGCGTCGCTTCTTGGCCGTTGATCCAATACCCCGTCACTGCAATTTCAGAACTTATTTTAAAATCGGTAAGGCATGGATTAGGCTCGCAACTGCCAAATACGCTGGCAATATCGCTTGACGGCTGAAAAGCATATGAATTAATCTCAGCCAGTATCATAGGGCAATTATATATGCCGGGCTTGTAAAGCTGAAGTGGCGTCGCAGATGAAAGATTCGAGGAAGTATAATATCCCTGAAAGATTACCACTCCAACGGGGTAGTTGAGAGTCCCACAAGGACCCACGCTCAATCCTCTCAATGGCCAGCCATTCGAGGCAGAGACGTTGTTCTCCGTCGCCAGCGTATTCTGCTCGTCGATTGCCACCAAAACCTCTTGACCAGGCTGAAATGTCGTTGAGTTCAATGAAAGAGAGAGACTCAGCCCGTTCCCCGACTTGGAAGCAACCGAGCTGATTCCAACGAAGTCTGTTGGGGTTGGTGATGTCAACGGAGTAGTTTCGGTAGTGGCACCACAGGCTGGTAATCCGATTAATGCGATGACCAGCAGACCTAATCCGGTGATGGTCCAAATTTGATTTTTCAACGTTGCATCTGTGACTGCCAATAGATGTTAGAAATATTATGCCGCTGGATTAAGGACGCGCCCCATAAATATTATGCTGCCAGTCGCTATATCACGGATAAGGAAGAGGAAAGGCCGGTCGACCGTGACCTGAGTCGGCTGCACTGGCATTGATGTTAGCCCAACTATCACTGCTGTGGCCGCGGCTGCCTCAGTTCCCGCCTCGTCCACAGAGACGAATGCCTTGTGCAGGACATCCTGTATCAGCAGGTCGTGGTTTCCATCCATACCCGAGAAGTCAGCATCTGATGTAAAAGCTACCCCCATGCCCAGTGTGCTCAGTGCCTGCTTCAAGCTGAAGCTGGACTCGTATTCAAACTTGGGCATTGTTAAAGAAACGTCATTTTTCTCTAATTGGCTGATGATCGTCTTAACAAGCCCGGCATCTAACGAGTTTTCGAAGGGCTCAAACTCTCCGGCTTGGGGCAGCAAAATCACCATCGAGAGCTCCTGCCCGGAATATGGCAACTCCACAGCCTCATAATTAGCGCCTTTCGCGTACCCCAAGGACTCTGTCTGCTTCATCATCGGTACCGTGACATTGCCACCGTCGAGTAAATAGAACAGGCCATCGGAAGTCGCCTTATCATTGAAGGGATATTGCCAGGCTGCATTGAAATACACCGCATTGGTCAACACGAGCCGCGTCAAGTCGTTTATTACTCCCGGAGGAATCAGGTCTTTAATCTTGCCCTCCGTCTGGTCGCTGACCCACTGATTAATCGTGACTCGGGACTGTTCCGTTTGCTTAATGAAGTCTACAATCCTTAACCCCACCCCGTAGTTCTGCGCCAGGATATCGAGATATTGCGCCAGGAATTGGTAGCCCTTCTGTCCCCAGATGGCATTGGCCACATCAAGCTTGAACCCTGTCCCGTTCTTACCGGCAGCACCTTGCCCCCGCTGCTTGAGCTGAAGGTCGAGGCTATTAAAGGCAGGGTGCAGACGGTCCTGTGACAGGGTGAAGTCCAAAGCTTCCGCCATGTCTTTCTCAGTCTCCCCGCGAGCGCCTGCATAAGTCATAGCGAGTGCCTCGGATATGCTGTACGGTGAGTAAAACAGGTTACCTCCCGATTGTTTGAGGACTTGATACAAGTTGAAGGCGAAGGCGTTATTGCCATCAACCAGTGCTGTCAGGTCACTCTCATCAACCGACGGCGATGTGTCCCGCGGTTTATCGGACTGTACCACCTGGCCTGACGCTGTTTGGCCGCAACCTAGAAGGCTTAGAAGGGTTATCATTACTAACGCAATTAGGATCGTCCTTTTCATAATAGCCACCTCTTGATTCTGGTTTGATAACTTGGATTAAGATAAATATAACTGTCTCTAACAGTATAGACGGTTTAAGACCTGTAAGAGTTCCCTCAAGATACGGAGCGAGATGGTACATGATCGATTATACATCAAATAGGAATCCTTTAGCCCTGCGGTCAAAAAGGGGGGAACAATCGTGTCTAGAATTGGGCGATTGCTCAGAAGGGACTAGTCGTAGCATTTTGCAATATGCGCTTGTCAGGTGGTGCTCTGAAAACGCCAGGTCTTGGAAGTTTTATTGAACATTATGGACTTTCGTGCAATCTGAACATCTTAATCAGACTATTGCAGCCGCAGGCGAAACTCACCAGAGCCTATCTAGATCTGCGGTGTCGCCTGAGGAAGTCTAGAACTGCCCGGTTAGCCTCGTCTGCTGCCTCGGTGATGAAGCCATGCCCCATATTCTTCAGTATCACCAGTTGGGACCCGGGTATCCTTGACGCTAGAATCCGGGAGTTTTCAACTGGAATCAGTCGATCAGCGTCTCCGGCGATTATCAGAGTTGGCACTCTAATCTCCGGTAGACGCTCGTAGGTATCATGCCCCCATATGGCATATGCCTGCCTTATAGCGCCATGGAGAGGGGCAAGATGCTCCATCATTTTTGCCATCGCCTCTTGAATAAGACCTGGATTCTTGTCAATAAACTCCTGACTCACGAGGAAGGGCATCATTCCCCTGACTCTCTCTTCTGGAGTCAATTTCTGCATGTGCTCAAAGTCAGCAAGAACTGTCATCGCCTCCGCGTCTGGCATTATGGTATGCGGGCCGCCGCACGAAGTACAACCCAGAATCAGACTACTTACCCTTTCGGGATAATGCAAAGCAAAGTGCTGGGCTATCATGCCTCCCATGGACACCCCAAAGATGTGGGCCGCATTGATACCGATGGCCTCAAGCAGCCCGGCTAGGTCTCCCGTCATCATCTCCATAGTGTAAGGCACGTCAGGCTTGTCGCTCTGGCCGGACCCTCTGTTGTCAAAGGCCACCACGCGGTATTGCTGCGAAAAGACAGGAACTTCCCGGAACCACCACGCCGTGCTAGCCGTGTAGCCCATAATCAGAACCAACGCCTCTCCCTTGCCGTGGACCTCATAATAGATATTGATATCACCGACTTTTACCGCGGGCATTTTTACCCTCTCTGCCAAAGCATGGACGGACTGTAGTTTAGTCTTGCCTTGTCGTCTTTGTCAATAACGTTTACAGTCTGATTACACAATGCGCCAATTGTTGATTCTCAAACTAAGTTACAATGGAAATGGCCCCCCTGGGACATTGGAGAATGCAGGCTTCACATCTCTCACAGAGTCCTGAGTATTTCATAATCACCCTTTTGTGCCCATCTCTCTCTATGACATAGACTCCCCGGGGGCAGACGTCGTAGCATATACCGCAGGCAGTGCAGTTGGCTTCGTCAAGGCTCAGTCTTCCTCTCTTGATTTCAGCCCGCTCCCCGAAGTTTATCGGCCCAATTTGCCCAATACCTATTCTATCCAACAGGGGGTCGAGGTCGCTCCTGTACAATGGGGTTACGCCGCTGAAATCTATGCCAATCATCAGGACAAGGCCCATAGCCATAAAGAAAAGGTCGAGGATATACCAAGATCGCCCTGCCCCGAGGAAAACGTATCCCAGAAGCCCTGCCGCTATCAGCCCCTCTAAGAACAGCAATTTCTGCCACCCGACTCTGCCGGGAATGAAAGGATAAAAGCCATACATAAGGAAGAAAAGCCCCCAGCTAAATACCACGAACTCGACAAGCCAGGCTCTGAGGAAGATAGCGAGGATCACCAAGATAAGTAGAAACATGAAGAAAAAAACTCCCACGCCTGCGTCCAGTCGGTCGACAATTGGCCACTTCGCGCGACGCATGTCATCGGTCTTCTTGAAGCCATTAGCCACGTATTCAGGTATGTCTCTAGCATATACCGGGCCAAACTTGCAGCGCCAGCCCGTTTCCTTCCTCACCAGGGCAGTATCGACACCTGGGGCAGCCAGCTGGGGCAGTATTAGTGTTCGGTTGGTTACACTCTGGCTGATCCTTGAAGTTTTAACCACTGAGATTACGGAATGAGCAGTGAAGTTACCGCCCTTGGCTGCACACCAGACATTTATGCCCTTGGTAGGTGCTACCAATAAATAGCAATCCAAATCCCTGAGGTATCTTACAAGCCTTTTCACGGTGAGGTCGAAATTAGCAGTGACAAAAACGGGACTCTTCTTATCGGGATTGCCGAATATCCTCAGCCCTGGCTCCACGGAAAGCGGGAAGAGCCGGCACAGGGTTGCTATGGCTGTCTTAAAGGCTTCTGTTGCTCCCATGTTGTCTAACTCTTCCTAGCTATATATAGCCCGAAGGAATCAAGAAGGCTTCTTTCTTCGTGGACTATTTCAAATCCAGTGTCGGTTAGGGCCCCCTCGATACCCTTCAATGCTTTGGTCGACGCTTGCGTTAGCACGTATGTTATCACCATTAGGGGAACGCGAACCAATAGATGCAAAACACGCTTCCACGGCGAATTCGATCTCACTTCATCGGCGATGATGATGAGCCCGCCGGGTCTCAGTATTCGATAGGCTTCCCTCAGTACGTACTTCTGTTCCTCAAGATAGAACTCGCTGAATACTAGAGTGCCCACGATTCTATCGAAGGTCTCGTCACCAAAGTTTTTGTCCATTTCAATGGCAGCCATTTCTCGAAGTTGAATTCTATCGGTCAGATTCCGTTCAGCTACTTTCCTTCTCGCAATACTCAGCATTTGATGTGATGTGTCGAAGCCGACTACTGAGGCACCTTTCTCAGCACATAATATAGCCATCGTCCCGGTACCACAACCTATTTCAAGGACTTCGCCGCTGGCTGTGATATAGTTCTCGACGATATCCCGTTGAATCCTGTTAGTTTGCCCCAAGGATAGAAGGCTGATGCCTGCATCATAGCGCCGTGGCGACGACTCAAGGATTTTCATGAAGACATAGCTTGCCATTCTTGTCTCCAAGCTCATTGTAGCCATTACCCTTGAACAAGACAATGTCCGAACTGAGGTCATTAGGATAACACTGGTGGTTGGCAGACTACGGTGGTAATACGCCTGTGTCTGGTTCAGCATTTCACTGCACGCTACGCTACATTGTTACCAACCATGTCTTTTGAAAATATCGTTTCTGATTAGGGTCAGATAGATATCGGACACTAGCAAGGGAGATGAAAGGCAGGTATGCTAGTATCTCGATGAGTATATATGGGGCTGTACTGCCGGGAGCAGGGCGTCTGGCACGGCTTCCCGCAGAGCCCTCTGAAACCG
>JACWAE010000074.1 GCA_014874385.1 Dehalococcoidia bacterium
AATATCCTGCCGGTACTTGCCTTAGTTTTCTTGCTGCACTATTCTTCATTTGGTGGCTCCCTCCTACTTTAGTTTTCGTCCTCTCCCGGGGACTACTCTATTGTAGCTCGGAGCCATCAACGTTTCTTATTCCATATACTAATCAAGCTATTGTGTGATATTAGGTAATAGGGGATTGTGTTGTCAAAGAAGAGATGGCTCGCTTCGGCTTAAGTACATTCCTTTGGGAACGACCACTACGCCGCTATCCGATATTGTGCAACCTCTCCTCTTATCTGCTTCTCGGTCATAGCCTATTGAGGCCCCAGGCCTGATTCTGCTTTCCTTATCAACGATAGCTCTCCTTATGGTAGCACCAGGCTCGATGATAACATCGTCAAAAACCACCGATTCCTCTACATGAGCGTTTCTCTCGACAATCACCCCGGGTGAGATTATAGAGCCCTGGACGGTCCCCCCACTTATTATACAGCCATCGCACACTATAGAGTCCGATATCTTTCCACCAAGAATACACTTGCTTGGAGGCAGGGGCCGCTGATAAGTCCTTAAGGGCCACCTCTCTCCGTACAGATTGAAGAGAGGGTCAACGCTCAGGAGGTCCATGCTTACTTCATAGTATGAATCGATGGTTCCAACATCCTTCCAGTAGGATGAATCACGGATTTTGTCGACCAGCACCTTTTCTCTTATACCATCTTTCACTTTGACCTCAAAATCCGCTATCTTGTTCTCTTCCTCGTAGTCGTAAACGAAAATGTCGTGATGCTTGCCAATCATTCCTGGGATGATGTGCTTACCGAAGTCATCCTCTTTCCCCTGCAAAGCACTGAGCAAAGTATCCACTTTGAAAATATAGACGCCCATTGAAGCTAAAGAATATTCAGGAGCATCAGGCATGGTCTTTGGCTCTATCGGTTTTTCTTCAAAGCCAATCAATCTGTGGTTGTGCTCCACTTCAAGTACCCCAAGTCTTCCGGCGGCTTGCTCTTTCTTCACTCTAAGAGCAGAAACAGTAACACTCGCGTTGTTCATCCTGTGGTAGGCTACGAGTTGAAGATAGTTCATCTTGTAGATATGATCACCGGATAGTATGATAACGTCATCAACACGCTTTGGTTTTATCAGGTTCAGGTTCTGCCGCACCGCGTCAGCGGTGCCACGATACCAATCCAAGCCAAGCTTCTGTTGAGCCGGTATGCAGTAAATATAGTCGCCTAACCCAGCACTTGAGATGGCCCAACCCTCCTGGATGTGGCGATTTAAAGACTCTGACAGATATTGTGTGAGAACATAAATCTGACGGAGGTCTGAGTTGACGCAGTTACTCAGCGGAAAATCAATGAGCCGGAATTTACCTCCAAATGGGACCGCCCCCTTAGACCGTCCCTTGGTCAAGGGTTGCAGCCTCTCCCCTACTCCCCCTGCCATTATTATTGCTAAGACCCTATCCATTGGTGTCGCCCCCAAGTGCCTCGCCACCTAGCGCTGTAGCGAAGTACTACCCCTTCTTGTGAGATTATATCAAACTAGCCAACAGAGATAAAGGTGCTCATATTAGTAAACCGTGGGGCTTGTTCGCTCTCCAAGAGGTTAAAAACCCCATTGTTCCACAACGAACGGTGCTGAATTCTGACCTGGGCTGAGGCTAGCGTAACGTATCTTTTTACCATCTCCAGACTGGTGTGGCCTAGAATTTGTTGAAGCGAGAATACATCCCCCCCCGTTTATCAGGTAATTGGTGTCGAAGGTATGGCGGCACAAATGGGCGTGTAAACGGTGTACTCCTGACCTCTGAGCGAGGCGAGCGAAGATCAACTTCACTGAATTGAGGCTCATTGGCTTTCCCTCTAAAGTGAGGAGGACATAATCTTGGTCTGCGTAGAAAGGCTCGGGCCTGAAATGAAATATGTATCTCTGCAGAGCCTTCTGGCACGTTGAGCCTATTGGTACCATCCGTTCTTTTGCACCTTTGCCCATGACCTTCAGATAACCTTGATCGACATGGGCGTCAGCCATTTTGAGTCCAACCAGTTCCGACAACCGGAGGCCAGTATCCAGAAGCGTTATTACCATGGTTAAGTCTCTGCACCCCGAATCCATATTGTGATCCAAACAGGCCAGAATAGACCCTACGTCTGCATCGGTGAGAACCTCTACCAATTTCTGTGGTATTTTGGGCGGCTTCAGTCGTGCCAGGATATGTTCCTCGGTATAGCCCTCCCTATGGAGCCAACTGAAGAAGGCTCTAAGACCACTTACGTAGTTGTTGACACTTATTGCTGCCAGGTTACCGCCGGGAGACGGTATGCATGGGTGATCGTCCCATTTCCTGCGCGTCTGAAGATAGAGTACAAAGTCGCGTACTACGTCCAAGGTCAAAGCTCCGAGTTCTGTGGAGTGACCCTGTTCCTCCAAATACCTTTGGAAGAACCTCAGCACCCTGGTATACCACTCGACTGTCCTCGGTGACTTCCCCTCACTGCGATTGTAGGCCTCAAAATGCCTGACCAGCTTGTCTAAGGGGGCCCTTGATTTCTCCAATTCCTGCCACCTTCTGTTTTTTACTCTCACCACCATATTATTCCTCCTGGTCAAAAAGACGTGACCATTTTGTGATTGATTTGTGAGCCTTAGGTGATGAGAAAACCTTAACAAGTTAAGGAGTCGCGATGAGAAGAACTTCCGACTACCTGCCTCGGTGTGGAATCGAGGGAAACGGGGCTCAGAAAGCCGGCTTTTTGAAGCTGGAGCGGGAGACGGGACTCGAACCCGCGACAACCTGCTTGGAAGGCAGGAACTCTACCACCTGAGTTACTCCCGCAAAATCGAAGCTATTTTAGCCCCAAATCTCCAATCTGTCAAAGGGTGGTGCCTGCTTCGTTCAGAACACTACCGATCTCTCAATGTCCATCGGTAGCTGCAGGTTCTGCGTGGCGCAGATTTGGTTCGAGTTGACTCCAGTGAACTGGAGCTTTCTTCATTCTACAAGGTTATCGCAGGCCCACAGCCTGGGGATATCGGTCAGCAGCCCTCCCGCTTCCTTTGCTGTAACGATGAGGTCATAGGATGTGCCCACTTTGCCTTTGTGATGGCTTGTCTCTGCGGTCATGCAAGGGAATTTCAATCTTCAGCGTAGTGCCCTCCCCAATGGCGGATGTGATGGCAAATGTACCATCAAGGAGGCGAGCTCTCTCTCTGATTCCGATGAGGCCCATCTTGCCGGCAGATCGGACGTTGCTTTCCTTCAATGGAATAAATCCGCGGCCGTTGTCGCTGATGGTAAGCTTGATCTTGCCATTGTGTGCTTTCAAGGTATAGTGTAATTCGGTAGCTGAGGAATGCTTCTTAACGTTGGTCAGAGCTTCCTGGGAGATGCGAAACAATGCCAGTTCGATTTCAGGTGTCAACTCTGCCTGCTGGATATCGATATGACGTTCAACCTTGATATTGGCCTCATCGGACAATCCATCGCACAGCCAGATCAACGCCGGTACGATGCCCATCTCATCCAGAAGCGGCGGCCTTAATCCCTGGATGGTACGCCGAGTAGCTTCCAGCACTTGATCCATCTGTCGGCGCAAGGCTTGTAGACTATCGGTCACATCTTGCGGCATGCTGGTCGTTCGGGTGAGAATCTCATCAATCCCATGGCCAGCATCGATCAGCCCCTGAGCTGCATCATCGTGAAGCTCCCTGGCCAAGTGACGTCGTTGCTGCTCCTCGATATTAAAAAGCTCTCCGAGATAAAGGCGCTGTTGCTCCTTGGCATCAAGTGCAGTCCCGATAAAAAGCGCCAGGAGCAAGTTCTTGGCTACCCATGATGCAATCCGGTAATAGACATCTTGCTGAAGGGGGTACTTGATGTCGTAGGGCAAAACAATAGCCAGCGCAATCACAGTCAATCCCATACCACCCCACATCCCGAGTGTTATGGTGGAATAGATGACCAAGCCGGAAAAAAACGCTAGCAGCAGCTCATGGTAACCCAATCCGTAGAAAAAATGAGGGGGAGACCAGAGGTTGTATAGAGGACCCTTGCCGATGAAATAGAGCCCACCCAGCAAGACGACAAGCACTGCCGTAATAAGCAGATGCTTTTGACGATCATGATGGGGACGCAGAAATTTTGTGATTCCCTTTAGCGAATCGTAATCTGGTTGCAATGCGGCGCTCCCAGGTTTGTTCAGCTAAGATGGTTTGTCCAGAACAAACCATCCTTCCCTGAGGGCATACAAGATCGCCTCAAGCCTGGATGCCACTCCCAGCTTATTGAAGATATGCGTAAAGTGGGTCTGCACCGTGCGGGGGCTCAGCGTAAGCTTCTCAGCGATCTCGTCATTGGTGAGCCCCTTGGCTCCCAGGCCAAGAACCTCCATCTCCCTTGGATTCAGCTGAGTACGCTTCCCTCCACCCCCCTGACGGCCCTTGACCAGATTGCGAATAACCTTGTCTGCAATCTCACGATCCAGAACAGCCTCACCGATACGTACCGCTCTTATAGCATTGAGAAGTTCCCTCAAGGGGACATTCTTGAGCAGGTAACCGGCTGCTCCGGCATCCAATGCCGAAAATACGTAGGGGCTATAGCCGTACGCACTCAACACTAGAACGGATATCATAGGTAAATCCTGCTTAATGCGTCGTGTGGCTTCGATGCCATTCAATTTGGGCATGGCAATGTCCATCACTACAACATCCGGTAAGAGTTCCTTGGCGAGGCGTATCGCTTCCTCACCATCAGCAGCGATTCCCACTGGTTCCATTTCACTGTCCTCCCGCATGAGCTTCTGCAAACCAAGACAGAAGGCGGGATGATCATCAGCGATAAGAACTTTAAGTTTATCCATGATTATCTCGCCTGTCGTTGTCAAGGGAAAATGTCAGGGTTTATTGTTCAGCGATTTTGTCAGTAAGGTTGCCATAATATCATCGTAGTCATTACCATCGCT
>JACWAE010000075.1 GCA_014874385.1 Dehalococcoidia bacterium
AGAGAGATTATCGAGAACTGGAGAAAGGATTATAATACCGTCAGGCCACACAGCGCATTAGGGGGATTGGCACCCCAGGAATTCGTGGAACTAGCCGGAAGACGCTAAGATGCAGATGGCACTAAGAATGGGGGAAGGTCATACGTGACCAGAGATATGAAAAATGAAAGTGATAAGGTAAAGATGTTTGATAAGTTTATTGACGATTTGAAGAATTTGTTTGCCTAGAACGAATAGAAGTTTAAATGTCTGATGCAGATAGCGTCAAGCGAGACAAACCTGAGAATAAGACATATAACCGAAGACAGTTTAGGGCCTCCACTAGCTTTTCCTCTAACCTCCCCAAAAAACCACGCAGATACTATTCTTTTCGACTTAGGGCTGAGCTGGAACAAGGCCACACCGCGCCGCTATGCCTTTCCTGAGGCTCCTAACGTGATAGGTTTGACTGCGCTAAAACCTTAGAAAAATACCAGATGCAGCGGCCCTAAATTACGAGCGCCATTTAGCTGCTATTTCTTCAAAATGTGATGATTTTTTAACTTTTTGCCCCCTCTTTTTATAACTTCTTGACGTAAAGCTGGTTAACATGGGAATATTGCGGCAGCTTGGAGGCCAGGGGAACGATAACGTGAATGT
This sequence comes from Dehalococcoidia bacterium, assembly GCA_014874385.1. Lineage (GTDB taxonomy): Bacteria > Chloroflexota > Dehalococcoidia > SZUA-161 > SZUA-161 > JACWAE01. Next base: position 640 of record JACWAE010000075.1, read on the forward strand.
GCGAATAGACATTCCACCGCTTTTACGGCATCATACTAATGGTGTGACCACAGCCGAGGTAAACGGAAGCACTGTCGGCGATTGCCTTAATAATTTTGTCAGACAGTACCCCGGCACCAAGAAGCGGCTGTTCGATAAGAACGGCAAATTGCTGCGTTACGTTGAAATCTATGTTAATGGTGAGACTACCTATCCTGAAGAGCTGACCAGGCAGGTGAACGATGAGGATGAGATATCCATAGTGTATCTAATAAGCGGAGGCTGACGGAAAAATGAAAGGAATTACCAGAAAATTTCTGAGGGTAAATCTCTCCAACGGGAAGGCAGGGGAAGAAGCTATACCCGAGCAGGTCGAAACGGATTTTGTAGGCGGAAGGGGCTTTGGCATCCATTATCTCTACCGCGAATTAGCCCCCAAAACCGATCCCCTAGGCGAGCAGAATAAAATGATATTCGTGGCCGGGCCGCTGGCCGGAACCACCGCCCAGGCGGTCTCTCGCTGGATGGTGTGCACCAGGAGCCCGTTAACCGGCGCCTTTGCCCGCTCGGTGGCCGGAGCGGACTTCGGGGCCTGGATAAAATTTGCCGGGTACGAGTTCATCCTGGTCGAAGGCAAAGCGGATAGGCCGGTCTACATACACTTGACCAGAGATGCCTGCCAGATTCGGCCTGCCGATGAGCTGTGGGGCAAGGATACGGTGGTAACCCAGGAATGGCTGAGCCAGCGCCACGGCTTGAACACGCGGGTAGCCTGCATCGGCCCGGGCGGGGAGAACCTGGTGAAGTATGCTGCCATCGTCACGAACCGGAGAACCGCCTCTCGCTGCGGTGTCGGTGCGGTAATGGGTTCCAAGAACCTTAAAGCGATAGCCATCAATGCGGAACGGAATCTACAGCTCCATGACCCGGAAGGCTTCAAGCAACTGGTGAAACAGCAAATTCAAACGATGATGGCAAACAAGGGTTTTCAGTACCATAAAGCAATGGGTACCACCGGCAACCCGGAAAATACCAGTGAACTGGGGATATTTCCAACGAGAAACTTCCGCTACGGGCGGTTGGATGACTACGAAAAATTAGGGGGTGAAGAGTATCTGAAGCACAGAATAGGAGAGTTCGGCTGCTATAGCTGCGCCGCCCGGTGCGGCAAAGTGCATCGTGTCACCAGAGGCCCCTATGTGGGGGCGCATAGCGAAGGGCCTGAGTATGAAAGCATCTGGGCTTTCTCCGGTCCTATAGAGAACTCTTATCTGGAATCCACTATAGCGGCCGACCAGTTATGCGATGATTTGGGGATCGATACCATCAGCACGGGAAACACCATCGGCTTTGCTTACGAGCTCTATGAGAAGGGGCTGCTGACCAAAAAGGACACCGATGGGCTGGAGCTTAAATACGGTAATCATAAGGCTATGGTTGAGCTGGTCAAGAAGATAGCCCGACGGGAAGGGATCGGCGACCTGCTGGCCGAAGGCACGATGCGAGTCGCGGCAAAGATTGGCAAGGGTGCCGAAGCCTACGCCATCAACGCCAAGGGCCTGGAGCTGCCGGCTTATGAGCCGAGAGGCGCCAAGAGCCTGGGATTCAATTACGCTACCAGCAACATCGGAGGCAGCCACGGCTACGGTTATGCTCCTCAGGAGGTCTTCGGCGCTTCCTTTCCCAGGAGAGTAGACCGTTTCGCCGAAGAGGAAAACGCAGACATAGTAGTGTTCAATCAGAACAACGGAGCCGTGGGCGAGGTGGGGATTGTCTGCGTCTTTGCCCGGGGGTGGTTCCCCCAGCTTTACGATAAGTTGCTGATCGCCGCCACAGGCATCGATAAGATTGCCGAGCGCGGTTACCTTATGCGTGTGGGAGACAGGATTGTTAATCTGGAACGGGCCTTCATTGTGCGCGAAGGCTTCGGACGGAAACAGGATACGTTACCGCAGAGGATGCTCAACGAGCCCCTGCACACGAGGGGAGCGCCCGGAGAGGGCCAGATGATTAGAAACCTCGATAAGTTCCTGGACCGGTACTACGAGCTTCGGGGATGGACACCCCAGGGCATACCCTCTCCGGAGAAACTGAACGAATTGGGGCTGGGCTATGCGGTAAAGGACATGGCTCAATATCAGAATGTTAAAGCCACTTAAGGAGGCACGTGTTTACGCACACCCATAACAACGACAGTCATACTACGGCTGACGAGGTCATTCGCTGCGAGAAGCTGACCAAACGCTACGCGGACGGCGACATACTGGCTGTGGACCGCCTCGATTTGTCGGTGTACCACGGGGAGATCTTCGGGCTGCTGGGCCCGAACGGCGCGGGCAAGACCACTACCGTCGGTATGCTCACTACCCTGGTCATCCCGACCGGCGGCAAGGCCGTTGTGGCCAGCATCGACGTGGTGGCGCAGCCGGCGCTGGTCAAGCAGGTAATCGGCGTCGTGGCGCAGACCAACAACCTCGACCGGTCCCTGACCGTCTGGGAGAACCTATACTACCACGGCCGCTTTTTCGGGATGAACGCCAAGGAAGCTCGCGCGGCAGCCGATGAGTCCCTGGTAAGGTTCCGCCTTGCTGAACGAGCTAAAGCAGACGTGATGGCTATCTCAGGGGGTATGGCGAAGCGGCTGATGGTGGCGCGGGCACTGTTGCATCATCCATCGGTACTCTTCCTCGATGAGCCCACAGCAGGCCTTGACCCTCAAGCCCGCATTGCCCTGTGGGAGATACTCGAAAAGCTGCATGCCGAGGGCCAGACCATCCTGCTGACTACGCACTACATGGAGGAGGCCGACTCACTCTGCGACCGACTGGCGATAATGGACCATGGCCGCATCCTGGCCATGGACACTCCAAAGAACCTCAAGGAGTCGGTCGCTGCGGATACCATTGTGACCGTGTCGGCCAGCGGCGATCTTGATGCCCTGGCCCGGCTTCTTCAGGAGCGGGTTGAGGGAGCGACCAAGAGCCAGCGACTTGATACCACCATCCAACTCCACGTCAAAGGCGCTACCGGTGTGCTGCCCAGGGTGGTCACTGTAGCCGAGCAGGGAGGCTACAACATCACCGACCTGTCTATAGCCGAGCCCACCCTCGAGACCGTCTTCATCAATCTAACGGGAAAGGAGCTGCGCGACTGATGGCTACCATCGCTTCACCTGTGAACCGCTCTGCCAGACCCACACGATCACCGGGGGCTGCCAGCCGCATCGCCTTCGGGGCGCTGCTGTTACGAGACCTGACGGTGTTGAGAAAGAACCTGGGCATATTCGTGGCACGCACTATAATCCAGCCCTTCCTCCTGGTCTTCGTTTTTTTGTACGTGTTCCCTAAGATCGGCCAGGGTATCGGCGGAGGCTCCGGGCTTGCCGGCGAATCCGCGTTCGCAGCCGTTTTGGTTTCCGGCGTGGTGGGCCTATCGATTATGTTTCAGGGAATTCAGGCAGTGGCCCTGCCCCTGGCCAACGAGTTCGGCTACACCAAAGAGATCGAGGACAGGGTGCTGGCGCCTCTGCCCGTATCGCTGGTTGCCATCGGGAAGGTGCTGGCCGGAGCTATCCAGGGCCTGATCGCTGCGGCCATCGTATTCCCCATTGCTTATGCCATTCACGCCAAAGGTATACAGGTACACCTGGACGTACACTGGGCACTGCTGGTCACGCTCATCCCGCTCTGTTCTATCATGACCTCCAGCCTCGGCCTGATGCTCGGGACCCGCATCCAGCCGCGCAACATAGGAATGATGTTCGGGTTCATAGTTCTGCCCATAACCTTTCTCGGCGGCACCTATTACCCGTGGACGACGCTGTCGGCAGTCAAGGTTGGGGGCTTCCCCTGGCTGCAGGCCCTGGTCTGCATCAACCCGCTAATCTACGTGACCGAGGGTTTCCGGGCCGCGTTGACTACCCAGTCACACATGCCACTATATGTTATTTACCCTGTGCTCATAGCGTTCTGCGCCCTGTTGCTCTGGCTCGGCGTCAGGGGTTTCTACAAGAGGGTCCTCAGCTAGCAGCATTCTCTTTTAATGTCTTCCAGATTTTTGGTATAGCACGGCCCTGGTTTTTGGGGTTTCGCATTTTTCAATTTTCGAGTCGCCTGGCGCCGGGATTTCGCAGGCCGTGATCAGCTTCGGCTGAACGCAGCGGGGACCGTTCAGGTAAAAAACATCCCTATAAGGGCAACATCCCCAAAACGAAATCCCACATATTCAGTTTTCCAAGGGATGCCAAGAGCTTGGTGCAACCAGCAATCAGCTTAAAGCTATCAGCCCACAATAGTGAGGCTCGGTAGATGCTGTTTGCTGCTCTTGAATTTGATCGGGAGTTCCGTGCACGGAATCCCGATGTTATAGGGCAATAATAGAACATAGGTTCTTATACTGTCAAGAGGAAAATGTCGCAGAGCGGGGTTCACCGCAGTGAACGCGAAGAACGCTGAAGGAAAGGGTTTCCGTATGTCATTGCTTTGAAAATAAGTGCTTGAGATTTGTGTCATTCTGAGCTTTAGCGAAGAATCTCAGTACTTAGCCACGTGCTACTATTTTCATTGCTTCGAAAATATTCCTTCTTACCGTTCGCCCTGAGCCTGTCGAAGGGTGAACGGCCATATCCGTCCCGTTCATGGTTCGACAAGCTCACCACGAACGGGATTATCTCCTCGTTATGGGAGAGAATATTTTCATGCCTGGTGGTGACATGAAATCGTCATGGTGAATTCCGCGCAAGCAGGAATCCAGGTGCCCGCGGTAGGCCGGAGCATCGGCTCCGACCAGGCCTGGAGCAGATGCTCCAGGCTACCCAGAAAGTGATAGCATGTCCTTACCGGCGTAGGGGCAGACCCGTGTGTCTGCCCTAAAATGGGCCTCTATTATATTATGTTAACTAGCCGTGAGGGATGGTTTTTATTGTTACGAGACGGCTATCAGATGTGGAGAGGTTTTTACCTATGCGGAACCCCTGGACAAGCCCTGGACAATGTGTGTGCTTGAATCTGAAACAGCGGCTATCTATGCTCCATAGTTCTTGTGGCTACAATATTTGCTCCGCTGCCCGCGATATCTTTGATTATCACGTCGGTGATGTGCACCGGCGCCTTCAGGTCTATACTTGCCAGCTCCGCGATCGCCTGTAAGAACAATCGCTTCGGGATCGGCTTATCGGTGCGAACGGGAAGCATGGCATACTCTGCACCTTCTATGCGAACTGTCGTGGTCAACACACGCACGGGCTCCTTCAGTTCCTGCAATACGAATTCCTTTACCTTATCGCACCTGTTTCCTTTCATAGAGACGATGTTGCCATCCCGGAGCTCGACATCTACCTCGCAGCCCACAGGACAGGTAACGCAGGTAAAGTGCTTTTTCTCGATGCTCATGCCTATCTTTCCTTGATACTGACCTCAATGGGCCCGGTAACCTTCTGCAGCTTTTCCCTGGCCACCTTCAACCTTATCATCTCGTTCGGCCTGGCGTACAGTCTCTTGATATTCATTTCAATCGGAGCAATTCCTATTGTCACGGGTTTCTCAATTGGTTTTGCCGGCCTTATGTAAAGAATCAGGTCGTCCCGGAAACAGTAGCGTTGAGGGAAAATGACTCTTACATTCTCTCCCGCCACTACCTCGACTGACCCGCCGTTCTCCTCCCAGGCACCTGCTGCGAATCGAGCGGCGTTCCTGCCCGCGGACATGCCGGTTTGGGCAACGTAATCCACCAGGTCGAATACTGTGGAGACATTGCCACATGAGAATATGCCCGGCACCGATGTCTCCATGGTCTCTGCGGTAACAGGCCCGTTGGTGGTTAGGCTCAGCTCTATTCCCGCACCTTTTGACAGCTCGTTTTCGGGTATCAAACCGACGGAGAGGAGCAGGGTGTCGCATTGTATGAATTCCTCGCTGCCCTGGATGGGCTGCATCTTCTCGTCTACTTGAGATACCACGACACCTTCCACACGCTCCCTGCCCTGTATCTCCGTGACCGTGTGAGACAGATAGAGAGGTATGTTGAAATCATTGAGGCACTGAACTATGTTTCTCTTCAAGCCCCCGGGGTAGTTCATTATCTCATATACGCCCTTGACCTCGGCTCCTTCCAGTGTTAGCCTCCTCGCCATTATGAGGCCGATGTCGCCCGAGCCCAGGATAACGACCTCCTTCCCCGGGAGATAGCCTTCGATATTTACCAGCCTTTGTGCCGTTCCCGCAGTGAGGACCCCGGCAGGACGCGTGCCCGGTATGTTGATGCTGCCGCGGGCACGTTCCCGGCACCCCATGGCCAGCACAACGCTTTTGGACTCAATCTGGAATACGCCATTCTCAGGATTTACCGCCGTAACCGCTCTGTCCGCCGAGACGCCCGTCACCATCGTGTTCAAAAAGCAGTGGACGTTTGTTTTCTTCATCTCATCAATGAGACGCTCCGCATACTCAGGCCCCGTATAGTCCTTCTTAAACTGCTCCAGGCCAAAGCCGTTGTGTATGCACTGTTTCAGGATGCCGCCGAGCTCCTCCTCCCTTTCCAGAAGAAGGACATTCTTTGCGCCGCTTCGATAGGCCTCGATGGCGGCAACAAGTCCGGCGGGCCCGCTGCCAATTACAGCTACGTCAGCTTGCATTCACGCCTCCCACCAAGCGCAAGAGCCAATATGTACCGCTTCACTGTGTCATCTCACCCTTGGATATCCTGTGATCTCCGCTATTTTATAGTGCAGCGGGGTAAGTGCAGGATAAAGCTTCTTGTACACTTCATTGAACAGCTTGTCATAGACCATTACGTTCTCCTGTCGCGGAGCAAATGATTTCTTTACCCTCACCATATTAGCGGCAGCCTCAGCGAAGTTGCTGTAGATGCTTTGGGCAACGGCGGCATCCATAGCTGCGCCCAGCGCTGCAAGGTTGCTGGTGTGCATTCTGCAAACTGATATGTTGAAGACATCCGCGGTTATCTGCATGACTTCGTCGCTCTTCGAGCCTCCGCCGCCGACCCTTAGCTCCTTCGCCTTGCTTCCCGAACGCTTCTGAATTATCTCCCCCAGCCTGCGCAATTCGTACGCAATACCCTCAATAATCGCCCTGTAGATATGCGCCCTGGTGTGTTCTCCGGAGAACCCTATAATCGCACCTTTGGAGAGCGGGTCATTTTCAACCGGGTGCCAGAAAGGCTGCAGGATCAGGCCCATTGAACCGGCGGGTATCGTTGCCATCTCCCTGTCCATTAGCTCCTCAGGCGATATGCCCAGCTTCTTAGCCTCTTCCTCCTTATGCTTGGCGAACTCTCTCTTGAACCACGAGACCATCCAGTATCCCCTGCCGATAAAGCCTTCGAGTGCCCATTGCTTCGGAATGGCCGCGCCCCAGGTGAAGAAATCCATCTTGGGATGAGTAACGTACTTGCTGGAGAGCATTTCTATAACGGCGGCCGTCCCGTAGCTGATTTCAGCGATATCGGGACCAACCACGCCAGCCCCCAGCAGCTCGGATTGTTTATCACCGGCGCCTATGATTATGGGGAGTCCTTGCGGCACACCGAAACGCTTTGCGCCGTCCTCCGAAACCCTTCCCGCAATTTCCGTTGGAGACACAAGTTGTGGAAGCTTATCTCTCTCCACACCGAAGACCTCGTACACCACTTTCCAGGGATGCCATTGCAGCCCCTTCAGGTCAATGGGGAAAAGCCCCACTATCATCGAGGAACAGTCCTTGAATTCGTTGGTCAGCGCGTGAAAGATATACGACGAGATTGTCAGGAATACATGGGTCCGGTTGTAGCTTTCCGGCTCGTACTTTTTAAGCCAGTTGAACTTTGACCTTCTCTGATACTCCTTCAGCTTCGTCGTCATCCCCGAAACCCGGAAAGCCAGCTTCAGCAGCGGGCTGCCGGGGAGCCTGAGCCCCTCCGTCTTGCGCTCATCGAGCCATGTGATCGCAGGTCGGATAGGTCTCCCCTCCTTATCAACAGGCACAATCGTGCTTCTATGGCTGGTAATGGCCAAGGCGACGAGCTGCTCTCTGGGGATTCCGGATTTCTCCACAACGCTCTTCGTCACATCCTGGGCCATCCTCAGATATGCCTCCGCATCCTGCTCGGCGAAATTGGGCTGAGGGGCAGAGTACGGGTTTACAGGTATTCCCTCGCCATATACCTCATTCCCCTTCTCATCGAAGATGAATGCCTTGATATTCTGCGTTCCTCCGTCGATGACAACAAAGTACTTCATTCTCTCACCCTCTTCACCTTACCGTTCAGGATAAAGGACTTTCCGCCGTTCTTCGTCACCAACTGCTTGCCGATGTTCGACTCCCTGCTGATTATCTCCAGTACCCTGGGCATACAGAAACCACCCTGGCATCTCCCCGAACCTGCTCTCGTCCTCCGCTTGATCGCATCGATGCTCTGTGCGGCGATGTCCCCGTGCAGCGCTTTTACAATCTCACCTTCGCTCACGTGCTCACAGCGGCAAACAATATGTCCGTAGAGAGGGTTACTGCGGATGAGCTCCATTCTCTCCTTCTGATCCAGCTCGCTGAAATGCTTGCTCCTTTTTCTCCTTGACTCGAACTTCACATTGTCAGCGGGGTGCCAGTTCTCGACTATGATTTCCTTCGCCCTCTCGGCAATGGCCGGTGCTGCTGCCAGTCCTGGAGACTGTATGCCTACAACATGCACCAAACCTTTTACCTTTTTTGAAGGCTCTATAATGAAATCTTCCTTATATGTCGCTGCCCTGCATCCGGCGAACTGCGTTATGATAGCGCCCCTGTCGGGCTTCGTGTAGTGAGGCTTGACCCGCTCCAGCGACGGAGCAAACCGGCTGAACAGCGTCTCCCTCGCCACTGCGGTAGTGGCGACATCCTCCCTGTCGTATACCTCTTCGGCTGTGGGCCCGAACTGGAGGTTACCATCTACCGTAGGGATAATGCCTCCCCCTTTGGAATACGCGCTCCTTTCGCCGACCATACTGAACGTAGCCAGGACGGTGTTTACCGGACGGTACGCCTTGTCGAAAATAATCGTCTCCCCTTTTCTGGGATGAAGTGAGAAGAACCTGTCTCCGGCCAACTCGGCAATTTTGTCAGCGTACAGTCCTGCGGCATTGACCAGGATGCGCGTCTTGAGCGTGCCCCTGGTTGTGTCCACCGCCCTGATGCTTCCATCCTCGACCTGAACACCTATTACGCTGGTATTAAGGTAGAACTGCACACCGTTTGTCCAGGCGTTCTCCGCGTAGGCTATGACAAGCTCGAACACGCCGATAATCCCCGTGTTCCACACCAATACGCCTTTCCTGACGTTCGGGGCAAGCCCTGGCTCGATTCTGTCCAGCCCTTCCCTGTCCAGCACCTTCGGCTCCGGGTCGTTCTGACTTCTGGCGAGGTCTACTACACCGGGCAGGAACAGCTCTTCATCGGAGTTCTCAGCCACAACAAGCGTCCCTATTCGTTTGAAATCTACGTCGAGCTGGCCCGCGACCTCATCCCACATCGCATTTCCCTTGTAGTTCATCTCCCACTTCAGCGTGCCGCGTTCGGTGAGCAGAGCAGGATGTATCATAGCGTTGCAGTGCGCCGTCTGGTCCATTCCCAGGTCATGGTGCCTCTCAATGAGTGCTATCCTCAAGTCAAACCGTGACAGCTCCCTGGCGACTGCCAGGCCTATTACGCCGCCGCCGACAATAACAACGTCGAACTCCTTTCCGGTCAGCTCATCAGATATTTTGGGCGGCAGGACAACGGGTACTTTCCCCGGGTAATCGATATCGTTTACCACTTGCCGCACCTGTTCCAGGCCAGCGGCTGTATGCCCGGCATCCACAGCTTTTTGAAGGGAGCCAAACCGCCCCATCAGTTCGGCAATGCCGTCTCTAACCGATACTGTTACGTCCTCGCCGGTCGCCTGTGCTATCTCACCCTGTATTGCTAGCGCCAGCTTTTCTTCATCCATGTCTCATGTGCTCAGAAATAAGTTCAGCTACGTCTTTGACATCCAGCTCGGATAAAACAGCCTTGCAGCTCGGGCATGACGAAACGTAGACGTCTGCATGCGTCTGCTTGAGCTCATTGAGGCGCATCGCCTTCACCTGGTCGGCCAGCTTGCTGAATCCGAGCCTCGACCCGGGCGGCGCGCCGCAGCAATGCGTGTGCTCTTTCGTATACACCGGCTCTTTTATCTCATACCCCAGTGCTGCAATGATTTGCCTTGGTGCTGCCGTAATATCCATATCGTTTGCGAGGATGCAGGGGTCGTGATAGGTTGCCGTGCCCCTGGCCTTCTTCACCTTCACCTTCTTTTCCTTAAGCAGAGAAGCCAGAAACTCGGTGGTGTGGACTAACTGCGCGTTCAATTTAACCCCCATCTCGGGGTAGACCTCTCTCATCATTTTCAGGCAATTGGGACACATAGTGATGACCTTCCCCAGTCTCCTGCGTTCGACCTCCCTTTTCATTTTTTGGGCCACTTTCTTGAATCCTTTAGTATCTCCGGCATAATAGAGAGGCGCGCCGCAGCAGATATCAGCGCCGCCGAATTGCTGCACCTTCTCTCCGCTCGCTGAGATTATCCTGTCCATAGCCTTGACCAACGCTTTGTCCTTGTATGCGGAACACGAAATGAAATAACCCACAGTCCCCATTCCCTTTTGAATAAGTTTGCGCTCGCCATTCGGGTTACCATAAGCCATGAAAGTTTCCACGCGTTTCTTCGTCTCATCGGGCAACATGCCCTCTTTGAAAGCCTTGCTCCGCCCCATCTGGATAAATTTCCTCAGGTCATAGTCGCTGTAAATGCAGTGACGTTTGCAGGCCCCGCACATGCAGCTCTGGAACATAACATCGCAGAAGCCCTTCCTGTCTTCCAGAAGTCCTTTGTCCTCATACACAATGAGACGTGCTATCTTCTGAGGGCTGATGGTCTCGCTACCCGCGGCCAGATAGGTGGGGCAGCTATATTTACACATATCTGCGCACAGCGCGCAGTTGGTTACCTTTTGCAGCTCTTTCTTATCTTTCATCTTCGATAAGCTTTCCTCGGTTCAGAATGCCGTTTGGATCGAAGGAGGACTTGATTTTCCGCAGCAAATCCACCCCTTCTTTGCCCAGCTCCTGCTCCATGAACCTCATTCGCCACATTCCAATCCCGTGATGATGGCTGATAGAGCCATTGTTTCTCAGAGTCGCTTCCATAGCCGCTTCCCATGTGTCCTCATAATAGCGATATGGGTCTTTAGGAAAGCCGACGAAGGTGATGTACAAGCAGGCACCTTCCCGGTAAAAATGTGAGAAGTGCCCGGAAACAAGCAGCGAACCCTCCACAGCCCTCATTGAGGTTAACATGTCCTTGTAGAGGTTTGCGGCATCTTTGAACAGCGACACGACCTCGATTGTATCTACGATTCCACCCTGCTGCATTATGGTGGGACCCAGGCCGATGTCGAAACGCTTCTCAAGCCATATTTCAACAGGGTTTTCTCCCTGTGACGTCCCTCCATGCTTCACCGCAATGCTTGAGATTAATCTTTTTTCAGGGCGGACAAAATCCGGCTCGCCTTCCGAGATAAAGATGACCGTAACCTTTTTTGCTCCGAAATACCTCTCGGCTTCGAGCTCATCGAAAATCCTCACCACCGCTGGCCTCGCATCGGCTCTCAGTATCTTCCGCACTGCCTCCAGGGCCATTTCAATAGAGGGGAATACGAAGGATTGTTTGGAGGTTAACGCTGGTAAAGGGTGAACCGATACGGCTGCCCTTGTCACAATCCCGAGGGTCCCCTCCCCGCCCAGGAACAGGTCTTTCAACGAAGGCCCCGTAGACCGTCTGGGCACTGGCCTTATATTGAGCAAACTTCCGTCGGGGAGCACGACCTCCATACCGAGTACCATGTCCTCGATCTTCCCGTATTTTGTCGAGAACTGGCCCACAGCACGTGTTGAAATCCATCCTCCCAGGGTGGAACAATATAGCGACTGGGGGATATTTCCCATAGAGTAGCCTCGGTGATTCAGTTCGAGCTCCAGATTTGCGCCGATTATGCCTGATTCGAACTCAGCAACAAGTGACATTTCGTCCAGAGAAATGAACCTGTTCATTCGCTGCAGGTTCAGGATGGCGCTCCCGTTTGTCGGTATGGCCCCGCCCAGCACGCCCGAGCCACCGCCGAACGGCGTAATCTGCACCTTGTACTTGTTAGCGCACTTGAGGATACCCTGTATCTCCTGGGGATTGCCCGGAGAAATTACTACAGAGGGGAGCGAGGGCAGACTGCCATACTGCGAGAGGAACACGCCGTACATCCAGTAGTCGAGGCTGTATGCGATGAGGTCACATTCTTTAGTCGAGACGTTTTCTGCCCCTATGATACGTCTCGTTTCATTTATAAAAGCGGAGGGTACGCTCGCCCTCTTAGATAGCCAGATTTTTACATTCATAGTCGCCCTTCCCAACATAAGGCCAAGCCCAGGAGTGGCTTGTTTCGGCGATCACATACTGTCCCTAGTGCCCAGTGCGAATCTGTCATCCGTGTCGGCTCTAGGTTAGCATCTTTCAAGAGGGTTGACAACCTTGTGCGCTCAGGCACACTGTGATTAGAGATAGGAGGGAGCTTATGCAACTGGCCGGTGTCACTTTCAAGTCGGTGGTCAGAATGTGACAACTTTTTAATCTTTTGACATCTCAATTTTATGACTATTTGATGGAATCCAGCTAACATGGATACTACCGTAGTCTGGGCTGGAGGTGACAATATGACCATAGATACTGTATTGGGTTCGCCGCGATTCCCTGCGGTTTCGACTGGTGTTCTATCATCTACCAGAGATGCAATGGATGCTGCGGTGCAGACTCTCCAGTCCCGAAAGGACGCATGGGTGGGCACCCCCGTAAGCGAGCGACTCAAACTACTGGACAGGATGATGAAAGACTCTGCCGCTATTGCCTGCCGATGGGTTGACATGTCCCGTCAGGCCAAGGGTATGCCCGAAAATGCTGCCACGGCTGATGAGTGGAGCGTGGGCCCCTATGCCGTACTCAGGAACCTGCACGGACTGCGCCGTTCTCTGGATGATATCAACCGTCACGGACACCCCATAATTCCGGGCCCCATCGTAACCAGGCCGGACGGCCAGGTTATCGCGGGTGTGTTTCCACAAACAGTATACGATGGCATCTTCCTTAACGGTGTCACGGCGGAAGTCTGGATGCAGCCCGGTGTCACGGCAACCGAGCTTCCCACGACTCAGGCCCTCGCTTATCAGGACAAGCACCATAAAGGTAAAGTTGCACTGGTGCTCGGTGCAGGGAACTACCTGGCCATTCCGGCCATGGACATATTGTACAAGCTGTTTGTGGAAGACCACGTGGTGCTGCTCAAGCCAAACCCGGTGAACGCACAACTTGGTTCTTTAGTGGAAGAGTGCTTCCGGGCCCTGGTAGAGCAGGGATTTCTGCGCATTGTGTACGGGGGAGCGGCGGAGGGAGCCTATCTCTGCAACCACGCAGGGGTGGATGAGATTCATATCACCGGTTCGGACAAGAGCTTCGATGCCATCGTCTTCGGGACAGGCCCGGAGGGCGCCAGGCGCAAGATAGAACGCAATCCATTGCTGAACAAGCGCATCACAGCAGAGCTGGGAAATGTCACCCCGGCGATCGTGGTGCCCGGTCCCTGGAGTGCCAGCGACCTAGCCTTCCAGGCTGAACACATAGTCTCCATGCTCACCGAAAATGCTGGCTTCAACTGCGTGACCACTCGGATGATCTTGCAGCATGCATCCTGGACGCAACGGGACCAACTTTTGCAGGAGATGCGGCGGCGGCTGTCCAGAGTGCCCTTGCGCACTGCCTATTATCCGGGCGCCCATGAACGGCACAGGGCATTTATCTCGGCACATCCCCAGGCTGAGCTATATGGTAAGCCCACCGATGAGCAGCTTCCCTGGACGCTTATCCCGGGTGTTGACCCCGAAAACAAGGACGATGTCTGCTTCACCACGGAGGCTTTCTGCAGTCTCTTTGCCGAGACGCCTATTGAGGCAAAGACTGTCCCTGAATACATCGAGCGCGCTGTCGAATTCGCTAATGAGCACCTCTGGGGTACACTGGCTGCTACACTTATAGTCCATCCGTCATCACTTAAAGACCACGCGGTGGCCGCTGCAGTTGAACGCGCGATTTCCAGCTTGCGCTATGGCACAGTAGGCGTAAACTACTGGGCGGCTGCCTCATACTCCATGGCCGTAGCTCCCTGGGGTGCTTTCCCGGGGCACACTATCGACAACATCCAATCCGGCATTGACGTTGTCCACAACACGTTCATGTTCTCTCGTCCGCAGAAAACGGTGCTGCGAGCGCCTTTCCGCACCAAACCTGCGCCAATCTGGTTCGAGACCCGCGCTAAAGCGGGATGGAAGGTTTTCCCGAAACTGGTACAGTTTGAGGCATCTCCATCTGTATGGAAAGTTCCAGCCATTGTCTGGGCCGCCTTGAGGGGCTAAACCGAGACTTTTAAATCAAGTCCTGGCCAGACACTCGCTGCAAAGAGTGAATCGCTGAGAAATTCACTATTTGCGCTGCGTGAAAGAAGCGAAGGTCAAAAAGGAGGTTGATAGTGAACGGCGCTGAATTACTTGTCAAAACTGCTGCAAAAGCCGGTGTTGAGATATGCTTTGCCAACCCCGGGACCACTGAGATGCCCATAGTCGTAGCGCTTGATTCAGAGCCAGGTATTAAACCCGTTCTGGGTCTATTCGAAGGCGTATGTACCGGCGCCGCCGATGGTTACGGGAGAATGCTGGATAAACCGGCGATGACCCTGCTTCATCTAGGGCCAGGATTCGCGGACGGAATCGTCAACCTGCATAATGCGCGCAGGGCAAGGACACCGGTTGTGAACATAGTCGGGGAACACGCTACATGGCACCGGGAGGCTGACCCTCCGCTAGCAATGGATATTGAAAAACTCGCCAGTACCGTATCGGGCTGGCAGAGAACAAACGAATCACCGACAGCACTGTCACAGGACCTGGCGGACGCAGTTGCCGCCTCCATGTACGGTCAGATATCAAGCCTGATAGTACCCAACGACTATCAGTGGGAAGAATCTGCCGGTGACTCTATAGCAACTCCTCGCTTCTCGTTTGCTCCCGTTGGCCCCGATAGCATAGAACAAGCCTTCCAGCTTATGCGAGCTCATCGGAAGACGGCTCTTATGATAGGAGGCAGGGCTTTGCGCAGGCGGGGTCTGCTTGCTGCTGCCCGGATTAAAGCGGTTATGGGATGTGACATTTTCACCGATGGCTTCCCTCCGTATATAGAGAGAGGCGCTGGTTTGCCCGATGTAGTGCGTGTCCCCTACTTCCCCGAGCCAGCGATTTACCTCTTATCCCAATACGAAGTCGCCGTGTTAGCCGGCGTAAAGGAACCCGTGGCCTTTTTCGGTTACAAGGGAATCGCTAGCCAACTGCTGCCCCAGGAATGCCGGAAGTTTCGCCTAGATACCGACAGCCAAAACGTTATCGAAGCTCTGGAGACCCTGGCGGACGTTTTAAATGCGCCCCCATATTCAAAGATTTTGGCCAGTATTCCTTCAGAGCAGGCTCGCCCCGCTGTTCCCGCAGGAGAGCTAACGGCAGAAAAGGCTTGCCTCACTCTGGCAGCAATTCAGCCGGAGAACGTCATCATTGTAGATGAGGGACTTACCACATCAGTCGGCTATTATCCGCTCACCGCAGGTCTGGCGCCTCACAGCTATCTTACCCTCACAGGGGGAGCCCTCGGCTACGGTATGCCCTGTGCTGTGGGAGCAGCCCTGGCATGTCCCGACAGGCCGGTGATTGACTTCGAGGCAGACGGAAGCGCTATGTACACAGTGCAGGCATTATGGACACAAGCCCGCGAATCGCTAAACGTAACCACGCTGATTTGCGCAAACCGAAGCTATAACATTTTAAAAATAGAACTCGCCCACGTGGGCATTGAGTCAATAGGCCCCAGAGCCTTATCTCTCATCGAGCTTGATCATCCTAACATTAATTGGGTGAGAGTTGCTGAGGGAATGGGCGTTCCGGCAGTATCCGTGAATACCGCTGAAGGTCTAGCGCACGAGCTCGCTAAAGCGCTTGCGGAGCCAGGGCCCCATCTCATAGAAATGATATTAACCTAGTTGTGCCGGAAGGTGCCGGTGGATCAATCTCATACCAGTCCCTAGCTTTGTGATTTTTTAAAGCTTTTTTTCAGCGATTCTTCCTGTTCACGCAGCATTTGTTTGAGGTCGTCAATCGTGTAGGTCCTGGTACCCACCCCATCCTCTTTCATATGCACTGCCACCAGACCGGAATTGATTATCATCTTGGTGCAAATCATGCACGGGCCATATATCTTGCGCGTTTCCCCGCTCTTCTCATTGTATTGCCCTTTGACCCTCTCGCTGTGGAGGTACATCTCACCGCCTGCTATGTTCATCCCTGTCCTCGCCGCATTGATGATGGCGTTTTGCTCCGCATGCACGCTCCGGCACAGCTCATACCTCTCCCCCGGGGGTATACCCAGCTCTTTCCGGAGGCACTTCCCTGTGTCAATACAGTGCTCCGTACCCCTCGGAGACCCCACATAGCCGGAGGCAACCTCCACGCCATCCTTGACTATAATGGCTCCAATCCTCCTCCTCAGGCAGGTGCTCATCTCTGCTGCCACCCTTGCCCTGTTCAGGAAATGCTCGAACTTGCCAGGCCTTTTGCGCGTTGGGTCGGAGGAACTCATAAGCCTCCTTCTAATTTCGGTAGCTTGAATTATACTTCAACAGCAGCACATTCTACAAGGACTCGATTGTAAAAGGGGCGGGTTTGAAATCTGTCCGTGGTTGTCCTAAAGCGTGTCGCCAGATACAAACTAGTGCTTTTGTTTCAAGTGAGAAAACCCTCCTTTGAAGTTAAGATATTTTGGGGTGCTGTCCTGTAACGTCGCGTTCATTAGCTATCCGTTAGCTGTTTTCCCTCACAGTCTTTAAGCCAAGGCGACGAGGTTCAGCAGTTTCCTTAGCTTGCACTGCGCCTTTTCGTCTAAGTCTATACGGCGGTGAAACCATAATACCACCCCGCTACCCGACCAGGGAGGCAAAAACTGCTTACGAGCTTTCTCGCGGAGAGATATTGCTCAATGATTAGTATAGCTCCGTCACACGGATCGCACATTAGGATGGGTTGTGACCTAGGGGTAACGCTACAATCTAATGCGCAACGTTGAACATTCTGGACAAACGTTGTTGTCGAAGTTGAACAATTTGCAAAATTTGGTTTGGGGAGCTATTTGGTAGCAATCTTGAGTTTAACGATGATTATCGCTTACCAAGACGGCTGGCATAAGTTCTTATAGCTTCTTCTTGTTCTTTCGTTTCAATAGAACCTGGCCTCTTGGCTCTCACTTCGCTAATAGCTTCTTCCGAACTTAGGCATGAACTAACCAAGTAGCATGCTAAGATGGTTCCAGTTCTTCCCAAACCTGCTCCACAGGAGATGCCGACAGGTTTTCCCTCGGCGAGCGATTTCGTAATGAAGATAATCATTCTATCGATCTGAGCTTTATCTGGAGCAGTGAAATCAGATACAGGCTCGTGGCAATCGGTAATGCCTAGGCGTTCTATTTGAATATGGTTTACCTTAGCCTTATTCTTTTCAGCCATCCGCACTAACGCAAGAATGCCTTGACTTTTAAGCCACGTTATATCTTGTTCAGAAGCCGGAGCCTGATGCCCCGCCAATTTACCCTCAATTACCCAGCTAAAGTTCAATTTATTCACGTGTATTATTCTCTTTCAAATTATCTTAGGACCAAACCGCATTAACTTTATTAACCTATTTAAATTTTATCTCGCGGCTGAAAACTTGGACAAAAAGGTCAGATTTTTTGTATGCGCGACGAATTTCTTCATCGGTAGGACTCGAGGCAATAACTTTACACACTACCTCATTTTTTCGAACAGTAAGTGTGGCATCTCTAACTCTTTGATCCAGTTCGTAGTCCAAGGCGTCAGCTATCCTTAAAATACCTGCCAGCCTCTTGGTCACTTCTGTTTTTTGAGGGATAGCTGTATGGTTCCATTTATCTCCTGTATGAAAAAGTGCGCAGTATTGTATGATGATGGCTTCCTCTTCATTCAGGGGGCCCCCTTTCAGTTCCTCTTTTAATGTTAAAAAGCTGCACATATTATGTTCGAACTTACCATACCCAACTGCCTTTGGGTTTCGCCCGATGTCATGTGGTAAAGCTATAGCCTTAGCAAGAAGCAAGTCTGCCTCTTTCTCATCCACTAGCTTTAGCTTGGTGAACTGCTGTAATATTCTCTGCGTTAGCTGGGCTACCTTATCTGCATGCTCTTTATTCCAGCCATTGTTCCCGTAATTATACTTTTCAGCAATTCGAGTGACATGTTCAAGTTGTTCCGGAGTCATTGCTACCTCCCCCTTATTTTATGAGTCGAGTAGTGGTTCTATTTCTTCAAACCATATCCCGGCAAGTTCTCCCCATCTTTCCACATAGTTGAACTGGGTATTAATCTCTAAGAAAAAAGGAGCCGCATTTTTTGCTTCAATTTTGTTTAATTTCAATAGCGACATGTCTGGTGTGACACCTTCTTGCCAGCAATTCCGTAGTAACTTGATAGCCTTATCAGCCTTATCGCCAAGTCGTTCCTTCACTGCTGGGACTATCAGGTCTCTTATTATGCTCTCTATGCCGTGTCTCGCCAGCAAATCATTGGTCACATTTGAATATGAACCTTTATATCTTTGCCCCTCTGCATTTCTATAACCTTTTTTATCTAACCATTCATAATTCTCCCCTTGATTACCAGGGCCCAGTCCCCAGATAAATCGACTAGAGTTCCTCAAATACCTTTCCAGCTTTGAGCCTTGTTTAGCGTCCATATTAACCCCCTAATTGAAATCTTACGATTCGCTAGATTGTACGTACTACCTGCATATTATATACCATATTTAAACAATATTGTCAAGTCATTTCTAAATGTTATATTCTAATATGATATTTAATGATGTGATGGCTAAGTAGACTGAGGCTAATTGAAATGATGATTTGTCTAAAGCTGTTGATGTCCAAGTTGATATAGTCAGCTTATCCTTCGCTGAGACTAAGGCAGAAATCTATGAATTTAGGCGGGATTCTAGAGGATTCCAACTCATATCTGGTCACATTACCTCTATCTAGCCCCCACTTTATTAAAAAGGAAATCGTCGCTTCATATATCTTTCCCCACCAATCTAGCGGTGGCCTATTCCAGTCCTTCTGGTATCTCTGGATATATTGTTCCCTTTTGTAAAGGGGACTAGGGGCATTTAACCTGTCATGAATACGGCAATCTTTGCTAAAGGGCCAAGGGTTGATAAGAGCATTTGTAAACGCTCCTATCAAAGGCGCTTTGGCATTTCTTGCAACTCCGGCTAAAATAGACCTCATGAAGACCTCCAGTTTGGAAGAATATCTGCAGCCCAGTGAGCTCTGCGACTTCGACCGCAGCCCTGAAATCAAGGCGAAAGCCAGAGAGCTGACCGAGAGCTGCCGCACCGCAAGGCAGAAGTTCCAGCATCTCTTTGGTCTCGTCAAAGAGCTGCCTTATGGCCTCGAGGACTGGGACGTGGCAGCCTCGGAGACGCTGGCCAAAGGCTGGGGGATGTGCTCAGGCAAGAGCAACCTTTTAGTAGCACTGCTCCGGTCTCTGGGCATCCCCGCGAGATATCGCATATACCGCATAAGGGCTGAGGTGAACCTCTGGATAGAAGTTACCGAAGAGCGTGCCCTGTCGCAGCGTTTGGGTGCTGCCCCCAGCGAGCAGGACCACGTTGACTGTCAGGTCTGGCTCGGTAAATGGCATCCCTGCGACCCCGCGCGGGACACGCCTCTGGAGCGCGGGATGGCAGCGCTGGGTTTGCCACTGAAGCGTGAAATTATTCCCGATGCATCAGGCCGCATTCATCACACCATCCTTGCTAATTTCGACAATTGGGCAAAACAGAGACAAAACAGGAGGATGGTCCGACAAGATAGAGTGGAGACCTTTGCCAGAGTCAATGAGCAGTTCTCGCGGATAAGAGCCTTGGGTCAAAGCTGAGCCAATTTCTGGCAAATGAGAGACTGTTTACCAATGGGGGAGTGCAGAGGGGGATTCTCCCCCTCTGCCGGGGGTTTGGGGGTGTCCCCCAAATTTCCCATTCCCCCAAGACTGGGGGCTAGGGGGTTGAAAAATGATTGCCACAGAGCATTTTCAAGGTTAATATAGTAAACTGCAATGCATCAGAATAAAAATCCCCTCCTCGTGATTGTGGGTATGGCCGGTGCGGGAAAGTCCTCGGCAGCGCGCCATCTCGAAAAAAAAGGCTGGCACGTGATACGCTTCGGGGCATTAACCATGCAGGAACTGGAAAAAAGAGGCCTACCCATCAACGAAGCGAACGAAAAGGCTGTCCGCGAGGAGTTGAGGGCAACGCATGGTATGGATGCCTATGCCAGGCTGTTGCTTCCCCAGATATTAGAAAGTCTCTCGGTCAGGCCCACAGTCATCGATGGACTCTATTCCTGGGCCGAGTATAAGTTTCTGAGAGGCCATTTCCGAGAGCAAATGAAGCTTGTCGCCATATGCACGACGCGCTCTGTACGTTATGCCCGGTTATCTCGGAGGCGTGATCGCCCCTTATCCATCGCAGAAGCCGAACAGCGGGACTATGCCGAGATCGAGAACGTGGAAAAAGGCGGGCCCATCGCCATAGCGGACCACACCATAGTCAACGACGGCACCGAAAAAGAGCTATTCCAGGCCGTGGACAAACTCCTGTCCACCCTGTACACAGCCTCATGAAACTGCTAACAATAATTACTTAGGAACTTAGGTGCCGTTCGTGGTGAGCCTGTCGAACCATGAACGGCCCTTCGACAAGCCTGTCCTGAGCTAGCCGAAGGGCTCAGGGCGAACGGTTAAAATTGTGCTTCTCCACTTTTTAACGGGGGATGAAGAAGAGTTCGTAGGGGCGAAGCTACCCATCCCCATCATAGTGGGGTCATCTACGCTTCATTTTTGCTACAGGCTGCTGTCTACTTTATCCCCAGCTTCTTAAGGGTCTTCTTCCACCACGGCTCCCGGCGAGTGGCGAGCAGCATCACCTGGCTCTCCAGCTCACGTATCCTCTCCTGGGCAGCCCCGAGCTGGCCTGCAAGCTGGAGGTTCGTCTTCTGCAGGTCGTTGATGAGGTCTACAGCCCAATTGGTGCCGCTGTCAGCCTGAGAAGCATTGTCCGCAGCAGGTTCACCTTCCAGCGTGGCCTTATCTTCGCCAGAGGTATCCAGGGTTTCCACCTTTATGCTCGGCAGGTCGAGGATGCGGTACTCCTCGCCGAACTTACCCTGGACAAGCACGTGGGGAATTTTGCCGTCCTTGATATGACGGCGTATGGTTTTGGGGGATACTCCGAGGGTCTTAGCAGCCTGCGCAATGGTAACACCCTGCTCAGGTATATCCATGCGCCATAGGCTATACCCAACATGGGCTTTCGTCAAGGGGTTTGTAGAACAAATTTCACAAAAATTCGCCTTTTTGCCACATTTGGCTAAAACTGGTACCAGAAACCAGCTTGACAAAAGCATGAGGTCGAAATATAAATGGATAGTATGATCCAGATTAGTCAGTTCGGAGAAATCACGCAGTTCAAGATGGGACGCGAATCCCAGGGGCAGGCGCCCTGGGGACCTCCGGGGCAAGTGCTCTACTGGACCGCAGCATATCTTATAGACGGGCTACTCATAGACACAGGCTGCCCCCATACCGCAGAGGAGTTTGTGCGTTCCCTGGAAGGCTGCTCTATCAAGATTGTTGTGAATACCCACTATCATGAAGACCACATTGGCGCTAATTACCTTCTGCAGCAGAAATTCGGCCTCAAGATACTGGCTTCCCCTGAATCTATCCCTCTCATCAACGGGGTCTACAAACTGTACCCGTATCAGGAGTTGGTCTGGGGCTATCCTGTGCCCACTAAAGTCGAACTCCTGCCTGATAAAATTGAGACTGAGCATTTCCACTTCGATGTAGTTCCCACGCCCGGTCACTGCAAGGGTCATGTCGCATTGGTGGAGCCTGCCCGGGGCTGGTGTTTTTCCGGAGACCTTTACCTTTCTCGAGAGCCCAAGGCAATCCGCCCGGAGGAGGATATAGCTGAGATCGCAAGGTCTATGCAGAAACTGGTAAATCTCAAGACCGACCAGCTTGTTCTATTCACCTCTCTGGGCAATGTGGTTCAGGATGGGCGCGAAGCTCTGCAATCATGCATAGCGTACTTGAAAGACTTGTCCCTGAGAGCAAAACAGCTCGAGAAACAAGGGCTTTCAGCAGGCGCCATTAGGGACAAGCTTTTCGGTAGGGAAACGGTTCTCGCCGGGCTTACCGAAGGACAGCTCTCTGCGGAGAACATGATTCGAGCTGCCCTGCGTGCCCAGATATGAGGTTCACACCTGCCCTGGGATGTGCAGGTTTTTTCAAATGAGACTGTGCTGTCTCAGATAATCCAACCCTAACTCCCTGCCTTTGGCAATCATATCGGCTGTATGCCCGAAATCCCAGATTCTGACATTCTCAAAAGCTTCAATGTAGATATGATGGATAGCGTCCTTGGGCAGTTTGCTTGACCAACTATACTCGTCAACCAACTGATGGCTAATTACGGCATCTATCGTCTGTCCGACAACACGCAGCATACCTCTGGGGGCTCGCTTGGCGAACTGGAGAGGTCCTATATCAATGGCATAGAGTTCCGTAGCGCCCGCATCTACAGCCACTCTCATCGGCAAGTCGCTGACCACGCCGCCATCCACATATTGACGGCCTTCGTATTTCCAGGGGACAAGAAGAATGGGCAGTGCGGCGCTCGCCATGATGGCATCGAGAATTGACTCGGAACGGTCTATGCCGAAGACATACAGTTCGCCACTACTGAGGTCAACTGCCGTTATGTAGAGTTCAACGGCTTTTATATCGGAGAACTGGCGTATGTCCTGAGGGAAAAATGACTCCAGCAGCCCTTCTAATTTTTTGCTATCGTAGAGACTGCTCTTACCGGTAATCAGCCGCCACATAGCCGATATGTAGTCTCTACGCACAACGACTCTCTCTGAAGCCTCGCGCCATATCTTCTCCAGATGGCGCGCTCCTTCCAGAGTGGGATTGACGGCAAGAAACGCAGCGTTTATAGCTCCTACAGAGGTTCCGACCAGAATTTGAGGTCGAATATCGTGCTCCATGAGGGCCAACAGGACTCCAACCTCCAGGGCACCACGGTTCGCCCCGCCGCTGAGCACAAAGGCAACTTTTTTAACCGGTTTGTCCTTCTCAGGAGTGCTATGCTCCCGCCCGCTTTCAGCTTCCATCCCAAGAATCCGCCACCGCCAAGCAGGATAACAGACGACTGCAAACGTGTCAACGCGAGTGTAGGGATGGTTCGCGAACCCCCTATCGCGGGATTATCGACTAATATGTCCCCGGCGCGGGCTTTTCACCTGGATGCAACCTGCGCCATTTTGCCAGCAGTTGCTTCTTCGTCTCACGATGTGCCGGGTCGGGCACGCAGGCATCTGCGGGGCATATCTCAGCACAATGAGGCCTCTCGTAGACTCCCACGCACTCGGTGCACCGGTTTGGATCAATAGAGTGCGCAGTGCCGATAGCTTTGTTGGGGCATTCTGGACGGCAGTCTCCACACAGCCAGGGGACTGTAGCGCACTTTTCAGTGATGATTTTGTAGGCTATCGCCTTAGCTTCCTCTCGAGTCTCATCTTTACGATTGTCACATTTCCAGTTTGGAATGTCAATCAGGAAGCTGGGGGCTGAATTTCACCATGTTTAGTCAGGGGTCAGGACATGATGCACATTGTAGATGAGGAGGCAATTCGTTTGTCTCAATAAAACAAACAGACCGTGGCATCGCCTTTCGAAGCCGTCACGGTCTTTTTTCTGTTTGTGAGGAGTACAAATACAAACTAAAAGAAATTAAGCAATAAGGTAGGGTCGCAGCATCGCTAGTTCTGCCGCCATCTCCCTTTCATCGTCCACTATGACCTTAAGTCTTCGCCCGGAGGGCAGCATATAGATGTACTTCTTCACCGCGCCTATCACCGGGATTTCGCTAGGACGGTCGTTTTCAGCTAGCTCCTTCTCAGCACCTGCAGTTGTAGTTTCCATGGAACTGTACCTCCTCAGCTACCATTGTGTCCGATAGGAAAGGAGCTAACAATCCCTCTCAGGTACTTTTTTTGCTATACTTTAGTCAGACCAGCCCAAATACTGTTGGAGCATCAAAGTTGAGGTCAAAAACGGGGAAAATAAGAGGGTTACCGTGAGACACGAGACAGAAGAGAACGACCCTTTTTCGATCTCCTGACGCCTATGCCAGAGACATTGTCTGCCAGATACCATTCGAGGTCCTTGATTTTAGCTCTGGCCTCCGATGTAACCTGTTTACGGGGTATGGCCTCTCTTCCCTGTTACCATATGCGCGAGGGCTATCCATCCTCTAACCAGCCTGAGCAGCCTGTTCACATCCCCTCCTTCAGGCAAGCTTCACTCCTAGAGACTTCAGTCCAAATGTAATCTCCGTGGCTGGAATTTTGACCTGAAAGGCAGAGGCTGACAATCTTACGAGAGTACCTTTGTTCACCGTACTTTGGTTTTCCAGACAGAACCAAACTGAGGTTGACGCGGATATAATGACCACAAAAGGGTTTGGTTGGGGTGAATTAAGTATGAAGACCGACAGGCTGAGCCTAAGTAGTCTTTGACATTTCTGTTGTGGCGTCTCTCTCTCCATCGAGATGAGACTTTTGTTACAGACATTTCAAACATTGATTGAATAGAATATTACGATGACTGGGCCAGGCTCCCAGCCAGCCTCGCTCGCTCTGGATGGGTTCTCTCCTTCCTACCCTGGAGCGGGCGAGGGGCTTTACTAGACAAGATTTATCAGCTTTTATACACCAAACCACTCTACCTTTTGGGCAAGCCCTGACCTCGGATTCAACGTTAAGCCGAAGCTGCCCGCCATCTAGACAATAACGTAGGGGCGACCCGGTGGGCCATCCTCTTCGTTGCCTTAGCGTACTCAGTATGATATAGTTTGAAATATGAGTGCTGAAGTTATACACGGCGGTACAATCACCTCGCCGCAGGGTTTTATCGCCGGTGCCACCTACGCGGGCATCAAGAGCAAGGGCGACAATCTCTTAGACCTGGGTATTCTCTGCTCGGAGGTGCCCTGCATCGCTGCTGGCGTCTTCACCACGAACAAGATCAGAGCAGCCCCGGTCCTGCTGTGCCAGCGTAATCTCAAGGGCAGCCAGGCTCAAGCTATCGTAGTCAACAGCGGCTGCGCCAATGCCTGCACCGGCCAGCAGGGCATGGCCGGCGCTGAGCAGATGACGGCCTTGACCGCCCGAAACCTGGGGCTGCTGCCCGAAGAGGTGCTGGTCGCCAGCACCGGCGTTATCGGCAAGCAGCTCCCGATGCAGAAAATTCGAGATGGCATCGAAAGCATAGTGCTATCTCCAGAAGGCGGACATACTCTGGCGAAGGCCATCATCACCACCGATACCCTCCCCAAAGAGATCGCAGTGAAAGTTAATCTGGGGCAGAATGAGGGCGAGATTATCATCGGCGGCATCGCCAAGGGAGCCGGCATGATCCACCCCGACATGGCTACCTTGCTCTGCTTCCTGACCACAGATGCCGCTGTCTCACCTGCTTTCCTCAAGAAAGCGCTTCAGAGGGCTGTCGATGCCTCTTTCAATATGATTACCGTAGACGGGGACACCAGCCCCAATGACTCCGCAATCATACTGGCCAACGGACTCGCCGCAAACAAGGTACTCAAGGAAGGGAGCTCCAGAGCGAAGGAGTTCGAAGAGGCTCTGACTGAGGTCTGCCTTTTCCTCGCCAAGTCTATCGCCAGAGACGGAGAAGGCGCTACCAAGCTCATTCAAATCACCGTTGAAGGCGCGCTCACCATCGCCCAGGCGCGCAGCGGCGCTCGCATAGTTGCGGGCTCACCCCTGGTGAAATCGGCAGTGCACGGCTCCGACCCCAACTGGGGGCGCATCATCGCTGCGCTGGGGAGGAGCGGAGTGGATATGGAGGAGACCAAGGTAGACCTCTACCTGGATAGCCTCTGCCTGATGAAAGAAGGCCGCCCGCTGCCCTTCGACCAGGCCCGGGCCAGGTCCATCCTGGACAGGGCAGGGGTGCCGATTAGGATATGCCTCAACCTTGGCGATGCCTCAGCCACCGCCTGGGGCTGCGACCTCTCCGAGGAGTACGTCACCATCAACAGCGAATATACGACCTAGGTTTTTCGCACATGACGTCAGAATTTGGGTAGGTTGGAGCACCCGCTCCAATCTATCAAAAGAAACCTGCCATACACACCTTGCCCGCTCCCTAACTAGGTGCTAGAATTGGGTCAGACGCGGTAAGCCGGTCAAGGAGGACACATGCCAATACCGAGAGAACAGTTCGACGAAGGTCTGGACGGTACCAGTTATAAAGTAATCGACTTCCTCAAGTCACATTCTACAGAGGCTTTCGAGGTCGATGAGGTAGTGGGGGGAGTATTCGCTCCGGCACCAGGCTCGAAGCAGGCCGCCCCTACTTCACCTGAAATGATGGCTAAATCGAAAAGGATGGAGTTCTTCCTGGCAGACCTGGTGCAGAAAGGGATGGTAGATAAGAGGACGATCGGTGATAAGACCTACTACTGCATTCACAAAGACTAGCACAACAGGATATCAACAACAGGGAAGTGCAGAGGGGTAGAGCCCCTTTGCCAGGAGACTTGGGGGTGTCCCCCAGATCCTTTAAGTCCCCCCAAGAGTGGGGGATTTAGAGAGTCAAAAAGATGCTTGTAAACGCCCTCGGCCCAACAGAGAGCATAGAAAGCTAATAACCTCATTGGCTTGCCCACTATCTCAACTTTCGTGATTTCATCGGTGTTAAATTGGCCTTGGGGAGAGGAAAGAAAATGGAGTTTATGGAGGTCATTCGCAAAAGGAGGAGCATCAGGAGATTCAAGCCCGATCCCGTCCCCGAAGAAGAGCTTAAATATATTCTGGAAGCTGCCAGACTAGCGCCCTCATGGGCTAATACCCAGTGCTGGCATTTCATAGTAGTGACCGACCCTGAAATCAAGGGGAAGATAGGCGAAGCTGGATTCAGATGGAGTGCCAGAGGTCCGGCGATGATAGTGGCCTGCGCCGACCCCGCACAGTCTGGTTTTAGAGAAGACCAGTATTACTATCTCACGGACATAGGCATCGCCCTGGAACACCTGGTGCTGGCAGCGGTGGACCGAGGCCTGGGCACATGCTGGGTAGTGGGTTTTCACGAGGACCAGGTAAAAGAAATACTGGGTATCCCTGAGAACATACGCGTCATCGCACTAACTCCTCTGGGCTATCCTGCTGAAGAGCCGTCTGCCAGGAGCAGGAAGAGCCTTGAGCAGATATTCAGCTACAACCGGTACGAGCAAAAACAGAGCAAATAATGCCGATAAGTTATCACGATATAAGCGACAATACAGGAGAAGAAAGTGGCAGATAGTTCTCAGCAAGGACATTACCACGCGGGCATGTCCAGCAAAGCATTTCTCAACGCAGAACGCGTTATCCAGGAAATCAGCCTTAAGAATGGTGATAAGTTCCTGGATGTCGGATGTGGAGAAGGGCGTTTCTCGCTTGCTGTCTCAAAGCTCGTCGGCAACAAGGGTAAAGTGTATGCTCTTGATAGCTACGAAAAATCGATTGCTGTCTTGAAAGAACAGATACATCGAGATAATATCAGCAACATCGAAGCAATCGTAGCCGATGTGACCAAAAAGATGCCGCTGCCCGATGCCATTATAGATGTGTGCCTGATGGCAAACGTAATGCACGGCTTCCTCGCTAACGGAGAGGTACCGGCTGTCATGACAGAGGCAGCCAGAGTCATGAAGGTAGGAAGTACGCTCGTTGTAGTGGAGTTCAAGAAAATCGCTGGTCCTCCGGGTCCTCCCATATCCATAAGGATGACCCCTGAGGAACTTGAGAACCTGATATCTGGATACGGCTTCGAAAAGCTTAGGGCCGTTGAGGTTGGCCAGATTCACTATGCCGCCATGTTCCGTACCGTGCCCCGGCACAGTAACTGAGATAGCGTTAGGCTTCTGAGAACGGCTCCATCCAGAAAGAGAGATTATCAATCCCTTGCTGGCATCTGAAAAGCTCCCTTATCTCATTTTGCTCTTCTTCATTAAGCGGCTTCTGGGAATCTAAGTAGCCTATAACCTGAGTAAAAGTAGAGGCGAACCTGCTGCCATCGTCACTCAGCGTGAATCTGCCGCATACATACAGGAGTTTTTTCCCCTTATGTTCTAACTCATTCCATTGATACCCGCTCAGCATGTCTCCATACCATTCTTCCCATTTTTTCTTAAATTCGTTGTCTATCATGACAAATCTCCTCAAATGAATTATTTGACATAACAACCAGGGCTCAGCCACGGCTTGCCGACTTCATCGCCCTGCCCGCCTGCTCCAGAAAAACGTCCCTGTTGGCCGGGGATATGACCACATTGCAGCCCCTGCTGCGCCTTATCTCCACCACGTTTTTAGACGAGGTAGCGAAACGGACCCCGCTGTAGGCAAACGCTTTCGCTCCCGAAGCAGACCTGACCTCCTCTATCGTGGAGAAAGGGATATTCCAGGCGAAAGGCCCTCCGAAAACTATTCTGATCTTATCGCTGTATATCTGATAGCGCTGTGGCATGATTACCCTAAATAGCAGCGCATAGAAGACGGCTATCCCGAACATCCCGAAAGCATCCGCCTTATTCTGGAAAAGTAGAACGCCGCCCATCACCAGAAACAAAACCAGGATGCCCCCCAGTAGTATCTTGAGCCATAGGTCCATTCCGGGTTTGTCCTCATAAAGCAAGAAAGCCGGACTTTTCATCTTAATGCCTGATTCAATTTAAACATATCACGCACCTGCCTGTCCAGGGGTTTGTCCATACCCTTCAAAAATAACGGTGAAAGCTATGAGGCAGCTGGTGATAATCAACAGAGCTACGGCATCTGGAAAATCTCCGGAGTGGAATCATTCTCTGGTTGCTCATACCGTGAACCTGGCGACCCTTGGTGCTTCTAATAGCTCCCATCTGCCTTTTACGCCGCTGTCCAGCGCAGCCACCTCAATATGCAGCATGGCGATACCGCAATCAAGGCGCTTGGATACGCCAAAGTCCAGCAGGGGGCTGTCTACCGAGACCGTGATACTGTCAGGTTCCACATTAAAGCGCCACGGCTGCCTGTTCACAGCGGAAGGCGCCAGCCTTGCAGCCTCCAGAGCAGCCTTAATCCAATTGGGCCATTCCTTCTCACCCAGCCCCGAAACCATCTCCGCCAGTGGTTTGCGCCGGTGGAACATCCCGAAGCCCGTCTGCGCCCTTTCCCCCAAAGAGGAGACCTTTGCGGTGTGACCCACAGGGGTTACTGCAAATACTCTCTCTTTTTCTCCAGCGCTGACTGCTGATTCAGCGACCTCGCGGCGGAAAAACATAGAACCACCCACCCAGCACGTGCCCAGTCCCATAGCCGTGGCTTCGAGGACAATACCCTCTCCCGTATAGCCGATCTTCTCGTTGACATAAGGATCGTCAATATCCCCGATGAAAGCGATGAGAGAGGGAGCGCCTTTGACCTTGCCGTACGAGCCGGCTATGCCCCTGAGTACTCTGTCGGGTGATTCGGAGACCATCTCGGCACGAGCCTCAGTGTAGGGTCGGAATCCCCCGCAAACCGTTTGAAGCTGGTTCAGTTGAGCTGGCTCCAAAGGGATGGAGTCGTATCTGCGTCTTGACCTTCTGAGCGGTATGGCATCATGCCATCGGGAAAACGGTATCTCCATGTATGTTACGCTCTTTTCAATGGCATGATGGCACTTTTTGAATAAAACTGCAATGATAAGGTGCGTAAGGTAATGCCATGAAGTGAACAGTGATATAACTAACTCAGCAAAGTCTTCTGGGTCTCCTCATCGAAGGCCTGCATGTTAGCCATATTGAAGACGAGTTCGATCTCTTGTCCGGGCCTTGCCGGCGTGCGAGCATCGACCCGTGCTAAAAATGGCTTGTCGTCGCTTAACATATGGAGGAAGAACTCGTTCCCCATTAACTCGGTAACATCCACCTTGGCACGGATTGACGAGGCAATTATTCCCGGTGCCATGTATGCCGGAGAATGGATATCTTCCGGCCGGATGCCGAAAACGATTTTTTTGTCCAGGTATTTATCAAGTATGCCCGCTTTTTCTTTGGGCACTGGCATCTGGAATGTCCCCGCATCCAGATAAATACCGTCCTGCCCGCTTTTCACAATTACATCGAAGAAGTTCATCGCTGGACTTCCGATGAAGCCCGCCACGAAGACGTTGCCAGGCTTTTCATACAGCTCCTGAGGTTTGCCGACCTGCTGCAAAACACCCGTTTTCATCACAGCGATGACCGTAGCCATAGTCATGGCTTCCACCTGGTCGTGGGTTACGTAAATGAAGGTAGTGCCCAGCCGCTGGTAGAGTTTGCTCAGCTCAGCGCGAGTCTGCACCCGGAGTTTTGCATCGAGATTGGAGAGAGGCTCATCGAGCAAGAACACCACTGGCTCCCGCACAATGGCTCGTCCCAGTGCCACTCGCTGGCGCTGTCCCCCGGAGAGCTGACGGGGCTTTCGTTTAAGCAGTTCCTCGATCCCCAGAATTCGTGCTGCTTCCTTTACTCTGCGCTCTATCTCAGGCTTAGGAGTTTTCCTAAGGCTGAGGCCGAACGCCATGTTATCGCGTACCGACATGTGCGGATAAAGGGCATATGATTGAAACACCATCGCTATGTCCCGGTCCTTGGGAGCTACATCATTGACCAGTTTTTCCCCGATATATATATTGCCGCTGGTGGGTACTTCCAGGCCTGAGATGAGGCGTAAAGCAGTGGTTTTTCCACAGCCAGAAGGCCCGACCAGGACCAGAAACTCCTTGTCGGGTATAGTTAGAGTCAAGTCGTTGACTGCTACAGTCTCACCGAATCGCTTGGTAATGTGCTCAAAACGTACTTCAGACATATCTCAATACCTATTTGGAACCGAACTTTGATTAACTGAATCAAAAGACCGATTACAAATTTTATCCTTTCCGCTGCTTTAAGTAAACCGCTCCTACCCTTTAAGCGCTCCCGCTGTGATGCCCTCGACAAAGTACCGCTGCAGCGCGAAGAAGACGATCAGCGGTAATATCATCGAGATGAATGCGGCCGCAGTGAGCAGCTGCCACTGCGTGCCAAAAGAGCTGACCAGATTGTTTATTGTCAGGGTCATCGGCGCCTTGCTGGGAACCTGCAGGTAGACAAGAGCGACCAGCAGGTCATTCCATACCCAGAGGAACTGGAAAATAGCCAGCGAGGCGATTGCCGGAACCGACAATGGCAAGATTAGTCGGTAAAACACCCGCATATTCGAGGCGCCGTCGAGATACGCCGATTCCAGCAGCTCTTTCGGCAGAGTGCCAAAAAACGTCGTCAGCAAGAAAACCGCAAAGGGCAGACCATAAGCAGTGTGTGCCAACCATATCCCAGGGAAACTACCCACTAAATGTGTATCTGTAAAGAAGCGCAATATCGGTATCAGGGTCGCCTGGATGGGCACAACAATCAGGGCGACCACCAAGATGAATAGAATGTTGCGTCCCGGGAATTTCATCCAGGCAAATGCGAATCCGGCGAAGGCCGCCACTATTACAGGAATTATTGTTCCGGGTACGGAGATTATCAGGCTGTTGATGAAGCTGCGTCCCATCCCATTCTGCGAAATTACAGTACTGTAGTTGTCCAGAGTGAACTTGAAAGGAGTTTGGAATGCCGTCCACCATCCTGACGCGGCTACCTCTGTTGAGGGGCGGAAAGAGCTTACCAGCAAGCCAATGGTCGGAGTCAGCCACAATAAGCCTATGACGATTATAATGACATGCAGGGGCAATCTTGAGAGGAACCTTCTCAGATGCACCAATATTCTCAAGAAGGTAGGCCTCATATCTACTGCTTCTTCAGCAGTACTCATTCCGTCCCTCCTTGAAATCTAACGCGGCGAATGCTGATGAACATTATGGGCAATATTGCCACAAAAAGTAACACAGCAAGAGCGCCGGCCTTGCCAAAATCCGAATAATTAAACATCTCTTTGTACATCATGGTGGCTATTACATCTGTGTTGAAGTTGCCCGACGTCATCACCCACACTATGTCGAAGATCTTTAAGGCCTGGATGACCAGCGTAATCACGACAAGTGCAATCGTGGGAGCCAGCATTGGAATAATGATTCGCCGCGCTACCTGCAGTTCGTTCGCTCCGTCCACTCGCGCCGCTTCGATTACTTCGGTGGATATGCTCTTCAAGCCGGCAGAGAGAACTACCATAGCAAATCCTGTCCACATCCAGACGCCCACTATTATGATGGCAACGTTGTTGGTGTGAAATGGCGCCGGTAATATATGGTTAGTAAAAGGGACCGCCTGCTGCACCAGCCAGGCCTGGGGCTGAAGGCCGACCTTTGTGGTGATCTCGTTGACAAGTCCAATTTGTTCGAACCCACCCGGTTTATAAGCGTACATAAACCTCCAGATAACGGATGCAGCCACAAAGGAGATAGCCATGGGAATAAAAATAACTGCCTTTGCTACAGCCTCATATCGCACCCGTCCGGTCAGGATAGCGAAGAGGAGACCAAGGCCGACAGCGAGTAAAGTGAACAACGCTATCCACAATATGTTGTTAAATATAGCATCCAGTGTGATCCGGTTGGTGAAGACGTAGATGTAGTTGCTAAAACCAACGTACGAAGAAGAATTCGCGTTCATGAAGCTCAGACGTATAGTGGCGACTACGGGATAGACCAGGAATATTGAGAGAAAGAGAAACGCCGGCAGCAGCCACAGCCAGGTAGATAAACGCCCTCGCCTGTTGATGGAGCGCCAATTTACGTGGATTTTGCCGGTGAGCCGGCTCCTGATGGTTGAACGGTGGCGGTCATTCATTGCATAACCATATCACGATACTGTTGCGGGGCAACCCCAATGGTTTTAAGGATTGCCCCGCGCTTCTTCGGGCAGCAATTCGTTAGACTTTTACGCTTATTTCATCAATAGTTGGCTACAGCCACAGACTCGATGTTCTGCAGGATACTATCGAGCTGGTCCGGATTCTGCAGGTAGTTCAGGACACCGGCCCAAAACGCATTCTCCACCGGTGCAGGCATAGCATCATCCTGGCTGAAGCGGAAGATAGCAGCACTGCTCAGCTGCTTTGCTGCATTTTGCGTTACGATGTTGGGGTAATCGCTCAGCGGGACCTTGTTATTGACCGAGGTGAAGCCGCCGCGCTTTACCCAGATGGCCTGCGCGCCTGCGGTAGATAGGTAGGTGACTAACGAGCGGACAGCCGGCGTATCCTTGAACGCTACCACCAGGTCAGCACCGCCGGTTACCGCGTTCTGGTAAGCAGAGCTAATGACGGGGAAGGGGTAGAAGTTGTAGTCCGCACCGGCCACCAGGCTGGGGAATTGCGTTGAGATGAACCCAGCTGCGAAGTCTCCCAAATAGTCCATAGCTGCCTTGGGTGGTGTCTCATAGGGCAGGTAAGTGCCGTCCTGGAAGTTTGTGGCTAGAATCGCAGTAGCTCCTCCAGGAACATAGCCCTGGGTCAATGCAACCTGGCCGAACATCTGGAAGGCGTCCTTGACCCTTGGATCTGTCCAGGGAATCTGGTGGTTGACCCACTGGTCGCTGACGTCAGGGCCGTACTTACTTAACAGAATCTGATCGATCCAGTCGGCACCCGGCCAGCCGCTAGCCGCGCCGCTTTCCACCGCTATGGACCACGGGTATGCCGGTGTCGCCTTCGCCGCTACGATTTGATCGGAAAGCGCTATCATTTCATCCCAGGTCTGGGGAGTGGTCCAGTTGTTAGCTGTAAACGTTTTGGGGTTGTACCATATAGTCCCCTTGCTAGAGGCTTTCATGAAGATGGCATACAAGTTCCCACTCACAGTTCCGAGATCGACCCACCCTTTCGCATAGTCCTGGTTGATCGTTGTCATGTCGAGGAAATTATTCAGTGGTATCAAATCTCCTTCATTGGCCAGTGTCTGCATCAGCCCCGGATTGGGGAGTATAGCGATGTCAGGAGGGGTACCAGCCTCTATGCGAGTCTTAAGGATAGCATTCAGGTCTCGAGTACCGGTAAAATATACGATACCACCTGTATCATGTTGCCACGGCTCGACCATGGCGTTGAAACTAGCCAGCTCTTCGCCTCCCCACGTTCCGAGTACCTCAACGTCGCCAATCGGCGATACGGTAGGTGTGGGAGTCGTCGTGGGCGTTGTCGTACAGGCAAAAGAGCCCAGCAAAGCCACGACAATCACCATCACCACCCCCAGCCAGAGCTTGCCGCGATGTAATGGAACCTTTCTCATTACGGATACCTCCTTTCATTGTGCTGCCCAAAAGAATCGTATCAGATTATAGATTACAAAGTCATAACATGTAACACTTGAAATGTCAAATTTTCATTACATTTCTTAATTTTATGCACGAGGTTAAGACATAGTACTTCTCCTGGACAGACCTCGGACATTTTCAAACACGAAATTCTCGCCAGGTTGGGAAAGAGGTTGTAAGCACTCTCTCAGATATGGTAATATTGATGCTCATTTTGTGTTATGATTAAGTGTCAAATAAGGTACAAGCGGATGCAACGCAGGCATAGTTCAGGCAAAACAATCGTAGTCAAGATCGGCGGCTCGACGCTGGGCAGTCACGACACCACGCTCGATGACTTGGTGTCCCTCCAGAAGAAAGGCATCCTGCCCGTAGTTGTTCACGGCGGCGGCAGCAAGATCACCGAGTGGCTCAAGAAAATGGGGGCTGCCACCACCTTCGTCCGTGGCATGAGGATGACCGATGCCGCAACTCTCGAGGTGGTCATCGCCGTGCTCGCCGGGCTGGTCAACAAGGAGCTTGTGGCTGCAATCATGTCCAGGGGTGGCAAAGCTATCGGACTGAGCGGTGTAGATGGCGGACTGATTCAGGGCAGGGTGGAGAACCCCGAGCTTGGCTATGTGGGCGAGGTAGTGAAAGTCAATGCCGAACCTGTTAAAGCTGTTCTCAGCGCCGGATATATCCCTGTGATCGCTCCCGGCGGATTAAGGGCAGCGAGCGGGGACAGCGACCCCGTGAAGCTTCTTAACATAAATGGGGATGTCGTGGCCAGCGAGATCGCAGGTGCGCTTAAGGCGGAGAGGCTTATCTTCCTCACCGATGTACCAGGGGTACGTGACAGCGAGGGTAAATTCCTGCCCGGGCTATCCGCCGCTGAAGCTAAGAACATGATAGCCTCCGGGGTTATCTCGGGGGGCATGATACCCAAGGTGGAGGCATGTCTTAATGCCCTCTCGCGTGTGCCCTCGACTCAGATTGTCGACGGCCGCTCCGCCCGTGCACTGCTCTCCGCCATCGAAGAGGAGAACATAGGAACAAGAATCGAGCCATAATTTCAGAATGTAGGGGCGAGGTGACCTCGCCCAAGTAGCCCGTTCGCCCTGAGCCTGTCGAAGGGCAAATCACCATAGAAGGTTAGGATAAGGAAATGACCGACTGGCAGAAACTCGAAAAAAATTACTTTATGCCCACCATCAAACGCATGCCTGTGACCCTGGTCAAGGGCAAAGGGGTGCAGGTGTGGGACGACAAAGGCAGGGAATACCTGGACTTCACTGCAGGCTGGGGAGTGAACAGCCTGGGACACTGCCACCCTGTGTTGGTAAAAGCTCTCACTGAGCAAGCCAAAACCCTCATCCAGACATCTAACCAGTTTTACACCATACCCCAGATACAGCTCGCCGGGCTGCTTATAGAGAATAGCTGCTTTGACAAAGTATTTTTCTGCAACAGCGGCGCCGAGGCCAACGAGGGCGCGGTGAAGCTGGCCCGCCGCTATGGTAAGCTCCATCTGAACGGCGCTTACAAGGTGGTCACCGCGTTGAACTCCTTCCACGGGCGTACACTGGCGATGACCGCTGCCACCGGACAACGCAAATTCCATGAGCCGTATTTGCCCATCCCCGACGGCTTCATAAACGTGGAGTACAATAACATCGGCGCTATCAAGAAAGGAACCTCTTCACAGACTTGCGCTGTGATGCTGGAGCCTGTCCAGGGCGAGGGCGGCGTCAATATCCCGGATGACAGTTATCTCAAAGCAGTGCGGGCCTGGTGCGACCGGAAGGGGATTCTTCTCATCCTCGACGAGGTACAGACAGGGATAGGACGCATCGGGACACTCTTTGGCTACGAGCAATTCAATGTCGAGCCCGATATTATCACCCTGGCCAAAGGACTGGGCGGGGGCATACCCATCGGGGCGTTCCTGGCTAAAGAGAAAGCGGCCGTCTTTGCTCTGGGCGAGCATGGCTCCACCTTCGGCGGAAACCCGCTGGCCTGCGCTGTGGGCTACGCAACCTTGCAGTTTGTCATCGAAAATGATATACCAGATAAGGTGAAAAGGAACGGAGCTTACCTGCTATCCCAGCTTAACAAGCTCAAGTCTAAATACGATTTCATCGTAGAGGTGCGAGGTCGCGGGCTTCTGGCTGCCATCCAGTTCAATAGCGACCTCACCCAGGATATAGTTAAATCATGTATGGAGCGCGGGCTCCTGCTCAATCCGGTGAAACCGAACGCTATTCGCTTCATGCCTCCGCTGACCGTAGCCAAAAAGGATATAGACGCAGCGATAGGCATACTGGATAAAGTTCTGGCAAAAGCGTAGGGGCGAGGTTGCCTCGCCCTGGAAACCAAAGGTGAACGGAAAGCGAGGAACAACATTGAAGGACAAGGTAGTGCTGGCATATAGCGGCGGACTCGATACCTCCGTCGCCATCCGATGGATCGGCGAGAAATACCAGATGAAAGTTATCGCCCTAAGCATAGACCTCGGTGCTGAGAAGGACTATGAGGGTATTCGCCAGAAGGCGCTCAAGGTAGGAGCAGCCAAAGCGCTGGTAGTGGATGCCAAAGAAGCGTTCATCAACGATTTCGTCTTCCCCGCCCTCCAGGCGGATGCCATATATGAGGGGCAATACACCCTTGCTACCGCACTGGCGCGCCCTCTCATAACAAAGCTCATGGTACAGACAGCTCTCAGAGAAAAGGCATCTGCGGTAGCTCACGGCTGCACCGGTAAGGGCAACGATCAGGTCAGGTTCGATGTAACCGTACTTGCCCTGGCCCCACAACTTGACGTAATAGCGCCGGCGCGCGAGTGGGGTTTTACCCGAGAAGAAACTATGGAATATGCTAAACGCTACGGCATACCTGTGCCGGTCACTGTGAAAAGCCCTTATTCCATAGACGAGAACCTCTGGGGCAAAAGCATCGAGTGCGGCATACTCGAGGACCCCTGGGCCGAGCCTCCCGAGGAGGTGTTCACCTGGACCAAATCGCCACAGAAGGCTCCCAACAAACCGCAGTATGTCGAGATAGGCTTCAATCAGGGCATCCCCATCAGCCTTGGCGGAAAGACAATGGGCGGTGTAGAGCTGGTGGAGAAGCTAAACGCTATCGCCGGAGAGCACGGCGTGGGCAGGATAGACCACCTGGAAAACCGCCTGGTAGGTATAAAGTCGAGGGAGGTCTACGAGGCTCCGGCAGCTACGGTGCTGCTCGCAGCTCACCTTGCCCTGGAGCAGATGACGCTGGGCAAAGACCAGCTTCGCTTCAAAGCGCGGGTGGCCCAAGAGTATGCCGACATCGTATACAACGGCCTCTGGTTCTCAGCTATGCACGAAGACCTTACGGCTTATGTAAAGAGCACACAAATCCATGTCGAAGGAACAATTCGGGTGAAGCTATTCAAGGGCAAGGCGACCGTGGTCGGGCGCAAGTCGCCCAAGTCGCTCTACAGCTATCACCTTGCCACCTATGACAAAGAGGACAAATTCGACCAGAGCGCCTCGGTGGGCTTCATCCAGATATTCGGCCTGCCGGTGAAAACGCAGGCGCAGGTACAGAGGAAGCTGGACGAGAGTCTGCGCAAAATCGGGGAGAGCGAATTCGTTTGAAATCGAGCTAAACTCAGAGGTCTAGATATATGGATAAACCTATGCGCGATCGTTTCAGTAAAGAACCCAATAAGCTGGCGAAGGGCTACACCGTCTCGGTACCCTTCGACAAACGCCTCTATCGCCATGACATCGCTGGCTCCGTAGCTCATGCCCGCATGCTCTGGAAACAGGGCATCATCCCCGATAAGGATGCCGAGCTAATCATAATGGGGCTCACTTCTATCAGGGAGGAGATTGAGAAGGGACAGTTCCAGTTTAATAAGGAGCTTGAAGATATCCACATGAACATCGAGGCCCGCCTCATTGAGAAGATAGGCGATACCGGGGGCATGCTTCATACCGCCCGTTCCCGAAACGACCAGGTCGCCCTGGACATGAGGCTGTTCACTAAAGAAGCGATAAACGAGACCATTGACGGTCTAAAGGCTTTCCAGAGTGCGCTCTTAGACCTTGCCGAAGCTAATACGGGCGTGTCCATACCAGGGTATACCCATCTTCAGAGGGCACAGCCGGTTTTATTTGCACATTATCTCCTCGCCTATTTCGAGATGTTTCAGCGCGACATCGAGCGCCTCCAGCAATGTCTCGAACGCACCGATGTCATGCCTCTGGGCAGCGGCGCTTTAGCAGGTGTGTCTTATCCCATAGACCGCAGCTCTGTAGCCAGGGAGCTGGGCTTCAGCAAGGTGAGCGCTAACAGCATAGATGCCGTTTCTGATCGCGACTTCGTCATAGAGTATCAGGCGGCAGCCAGCATAATCATGATGCACCTCTCGCGCCTGGCCGAGGAGATTGTACTCTGGTCTACAGCCGAGTTTGGCTTCATTGAGCTTGACGATGCCTTCGCCACAGGCTCAAGCATCATGCCCCAGAAGAAAAACCCGGATGTGGCTGAGCTGGCGCGAGGCAAGGCAGGCAGGGTTTACGGCCATCTCGTAGCTATCCTTACCACGATGAAAGGCCTGCCCCTGTCCTATAACCGCGATTTGCAGGAGGATAAAGAAGGGCTTTTTGACTCTGTAGATACCGTGCTCTCCACGCTCGAGGTATTCACCGCCATGATAGCCGGTGTGCACATAAATGCAGAGCGTACCCACAGCGCCGCCGGCGGCAACTACAGCCTCGCTACAGACATTGCAGATTACCTGGCCAAGAAAGGCATACCCTTCCGCCAGGCTCATGCCATCGTGGGCAAGCTGGTGCGCTACGCCATCGAAAACAAAAAGTCCTTGTCCGAACTGGAAATAAAAGAATACAAAACGTTCAGCCCCAAGTTTGAGGCGGATGTAAAGTCCATCACCGTGGAGTCCTCGCTGGTATCGCGCAATGTTCCCGGGGGGACTGCCCCCGAGCAAGTCCGGATAGCCCTGGCGGCAGCTAGAAGGATGCTCAATGGCAAATAAAATCAAGCTGGCCCCCTCTATACTGTCAGCCGACTTCGGCCGGCTGGGTGAGCAGGTAGTGGAGGCCACCAGGGCAGGCGCCGATTATATACACGTAGATGTCATGGACGGGCACTTCGTGCCCAATATCACCATCGGCCCTCTGGTAGTGGCAGCCATCCGCCCTCACACCAATCTCCCTCTTGATGTCCACCTGATGATAGAATCGCCGGAGAAGTATGTCCAGCAGTTCGCTCAGGCCGGCGCCAATATCATCACGGTTCACGTTGAGGTATGCCCCCACTTGCATAGAGTGGTAGAATCAATAAAAGAGCTGGGGGTCAAGGCAGGGGTCTCCCTGAATCCGAGCACCCCCTTGACCACAGTGGATGAGGTATTGTCGGCTCTGGACTTGGTGTTGCTGATGTCTGTCAACCCCGGTTTCGGGGGACAACAGTTTATCGAGGGCACAGTTGGCAAAATCGCCCGTCTCAGGCGTAGACTCGATGAACTGGGGCTGGCTGCTGAACTGGAGGTAGATGGGGGCATTAATGCCGAGATAGCGCCTAGAGTAGCCAGAGCGGGGGCGCGGGTGCTGGTGGCCGGCGCTGCCGTGTTCAACAAAAAGGAAGGCGTCTCACAAGCGTTGGGGAGGATTAGAAAGAGCCTGCGCAGGCTTAATGATGGATGAAAGGGAGCTAGCCGCTAACCTTTTGCCGGGTGCGCAGACACCTGGTGCAGATGTTAATCCGCTTCCTTTTGCCGTCTATGACGATGGTGGTTTTGCTGATATTAGGCAACCAGCGCCGCTGGGTATGGCGCTTGGAATGGGATATATTATCTCCAACCTGTGGTTCCTTTCCACACAACTCGCACTTCAACGCCTTCTCCTTTGACTAAGACTCCATTTTCTTGTAGAATTCACTGTAAAATATAACACAATCAAGCCGAGATAGCAAGTAAAATGAAGAGAGGCCAAGAAATCAAGAAGAGTATTGTTGTGAATAAAAAAACTCGTTGCAATGGACATGACTTGAACGGCATGTTCAACGCTGCTACCCGCCTACTGGAACGCAACGCCCAGTCGATCAACGCACTCAACGTTTTCCCCGTGCCGGATGGCGATACAGGCATCAACATGCTCTTAACTATGCGGGCAGCGATAGATGAGGCCAGCCGCAACGATAATGGGAGCGCAACAGTGGTCGCTCAGGCGATAGCCAGGGGCTCCCTCATGGGAGCTCGCGGGAACAGCGGCGTGATATTATCCCAGATATTTCGGGGGTTGGCACACGGGCTGGATGGTAAGCGCACCTTCACCGCCCCTGATTTTGCTAATGCCCTTGCTCAGTCAGCCGACTTCGCATATAAAGGGGTAACCAAGCCCGTGGAAGGAACCATCCTCACCGTCATACGCGAAGCTGCGGCTGCGGCTCAGGCCAAAAGCTCCTCCAATAACACGGACATGCTGTCAGTAATGGAGACAGTAGTCGAAGAGGCCAAAGCCTCCGTGGCGAGGACACCCACTCTGCTGCCCGTGTTGCGCCAGGCCGGGGTGGTGGATGCCGGAGGACAAGGGCTCTATGTCGTATTTGAAGGCGCTCTTCGCTATCTGCGGGGCGAAACGGAGGAAGCCGAGCCTGTAGAGACAGCACCGCCAGAGGCAACCCCGATTATCACTGCCCCAAAGCCCCCCGAAAACGTCCAATACGGATACTGCACCGAGTTTCTGCTTCATGGCAAAGGCCTCGATCCGGAAGGCATAAGAGAGAAGCTAACCACCCTCGGCGAATCCGTTCTGGTAGTCGGCGATGAAGCTATGATAAGAGTACATCTCCACACCTTTGACCCCGGGACTGCCTTGAGCTACGCTTCCGCTTTGGGCACCCTGCAGCAGGTGAAAGTGGAGAATATGGACGATCAGCATCAGGATTTCCTCGCCGCCAAGCTGCAACAGCCGATAGGCAATGTCTCTACCATTGCTGTAGCCTCGGGAGAGGGACTCATCCAGGTATTCTACAGCGTCGGAGCAACGATAGTCGTTTCCGGCGGTCAGACCATGAACCCCAGCGTCCAGGAGCTTCTCCAGGCCGTGGAATCAGTTTACTCAGACAGAGTTATCATCCTGCCCAACAACGCTAATATCGTGATGGCAGCCCGTCAGGTTCCGGAGTTGACCAAAAAGCAGGTCGAGGTTGTGCACACAGAGACCATACCTCAGGGAATAGCCGCGCTCCTGGTCTTCAATTACGAAGCTGACCTTGAGACAAACGTTGCTGCCATGAAGACAGCTATATCAACAGTTCACAGCGGCGAGGTCACCACCGCAGTGAGATCGATGAGCCTCGACGGCATGACAGTGAAAGAAGGGCAGGCCATCGCCTTTCTCGACGGCGAACTGGTGGTCGCAGATGATAGCATGCCGCAGGTCGTCCACAAGCTTTTGGACAGGGTGGATGTTGAGAAAGCAGGATTGGTCACTATCTACTATGGGGCCGATACCGAGCAAGCCGAGGCTGAGCGCATAGGGGAGTCAGTCCGGGAGAAATACCCCGCTCTGGAAGTAGAAGTGGTTGCCGGTGAGCAGCCATACTATAATTACATCATCTCTGTTGAGTAAACGAGTCCCAAGGCCTCCAATATATTGGCCAGGAATGCACCCGTATCCCCAATCTACTAGCAAGGGAAAAATTGCTTTGAATCAGACTATTGAAAGCTTGCGCAAAGTCCTGAAGCTGGAACAGGCCAAAGGATACAGCGATAAAGCCGTTATGGGAGGGCTGGACAGATTCCTGCGTAACCTGTCCCCGCCCGATGAGAGGCTCTCTCGACTGCTCTCGCTCAATTACTCGGCCCTGGACACTGGGGCACGAGAAAGATGGATTAAGAATATACTCGGTCAGCTTGACTCAGGAGAACTGAGAGTGCAGCCCCCGCCTGAAATCATCGCCCCTGAACAGAAACACCTGGCTACACATGCCAGACATGGCAGCAAGCAATCCCTGGACGCCCCAATCACCTCAATTAAAGGCATAAACTTAAGTCTCGCCAGTAAATTTGACAAGCTGGGGGTGAAGACGGTTCGCCAGCTTCTCTACTTCTTCCCCCGCCGCCACATAGACTACAGCCAAAGAAAGCTCATCTCGGAGCTGGAGGTAGGCGCAGAGCAGACTATCGTGGCCACCATCTGGGAAGCCGCCCAGAAGGGCAAAGGATACAGGATGCGCAACACGGAGGCCGTAGTCGGCGACGAGTCAGGCAACATAAGGGTTATCTGGTTCAACCAGCCCTATCTGGCCAAGAAGCTCACCACCAACAGCCGGATTGTGCTCAGCGGCAGGGTAGCAGAATTCCGGGGCAGAAAGGTTTTCCAATCACCAGAGTGGGAGCTTCTGGAGTCCGACGACCTGATTCATACCGGCAGGCTGGTTCCTGTCTATCCGCTTACCGCAGGGCTCTATCCCCGGACAGTGCGCAGGTTAGTCAAAGGGACATTGGACCGCTGGCTGCCTGAACTGACCGATTTTCTTCCTGAAAATGTGAAAAGAAGTGCGGCATTGCTGCCGCTTCCCGAAGCTATTCGGCAAGCTCACTACCCGGATAATGAACTCAGCAAAGACCAAGCCAGGAAGCGCTTGGCTTTCGACGAACTCTTCCTCATCCAGCTTGGAGTGCTGGCCAAGAAACGGGACTGGCAGGAAGACGGTATAGGAAATGCCTTCAATGTAGACAGCAGCCATCTTGAGCCGTTTTTCAATTCCCTGCCTTTCAAATTGACCTCTGCCCAGATACGCATCCTGGCCGAGATTCAGAGCGACCTGAGCAAAGCGAAGCCGATGAGCCGGCTCCTGCAGGGTGAGGTCGGCAGCGGCAAAACAGTGGTGGCTACAGCCGCGCTGCTGCTGGCTACCGCCAACGGCTATCAGGCTGCACTCATGGCGCCGACAGAGATTCTGGCCGAGCAGCACTTCTATACTATTTGTGGCTTGTTGAGTAGAGCAGGCGGTGAATCCAGCGATGACAGGCCTGTTCGCACATTCTCCTCAATGCTTCCTCACCCCATCAGCGTGGGACTCATAATAGGAGGCCTCAAAGAGAGCTCAAAGCAGGAGCTTCAGGAGCGTGTCTCAGCAGGGGAGATAAACATCGTTATCGGCACTCACGCCCTTATTCAGAAAGGGGTTGATTTCCAGAATCTGGGGTTTTGCGTGGTCGACGAGCAGCACCGCTTCGGAGTTATGCAGCGTGCTGCGCTGCGCTCCAAAGGCTCCTGTCCTCATGTCCTGGTGATGAGCGCCACTCCCATCCCGCGTACCCTGGCGCTCACCTTATACGGCGACCTCGACCTCTCAATGCTGGACGAGCTGCCACCGGGCAGAATTGAGATAAAAACCAGGTTCCTCAGCCCGGAGCAACGGCAGAAAGCTTACGATTTCGTCCGCAAACAGGTTGCTGAGGGACGCCAGGCCTTCATTATCTGCCCCTTAATCGAGGAGTCCGAGGCAATCGTGACCAAGGCAGCCATCACGGAACATGAGCACCTCTCCAGAAGCGTATTCCCTGACCTGCGACTGGGATTGCTCCACGGTCGCCTCAACAGCGCAGAGAAAGATGAGGTAATGCAGCGCTTCCGCAACGGCGACATAGACATACTGGTATCGACGCCAGTGGTAGAGGTAGGCGTAGATGTCCCTAACGCCACGGTGATGCTGATAGAAGGCGCTGACCGCTTCGGCCTGGCGCAGTTGCACCAGTTTCGCGGCCGCGTGGGCCGGGGGCAACACCAGAGTTACTGCCTGCTCCTTGCTGAGACGCCCTCGGCGGAAGCTAAAGAGCGGCTATCGTTACTCGAACGTATACG
Organism: Dehalococcoidia bacterium; assembly: GCA_014874385.1. Taxonomy (GTDB): domain Bacteria; phylum Chloroflexota; class Dehalococcoidia; order SZUA-161; family SZUA-161; genus JACWAE01. The sequence continues at coordinate 45,101 of JACWAE010000075.1, forward strand.
CAATGGATTTACCCTTGCCGAAGAGGACTTGAGGCTCAGGGGGCCGGGAGAGTTCTTCGGCACCCGCCAGAGCGGGCTCCCTGACCTGAAGATGGCAAAGCTCTCCGATGTCGAACTTTTGGAGCTTGCCCGCAGTGAAGCAATTCATCTTTTCGAGGCTGACCCCTACCTCAAGCAGCCGGAGCACAGACTCCTTGCCAGGGAGGTCAGCCGCCTATGGTATACTGAAGGGGAGTTAAGCTAGCTATGCTTAAATATAAAATCGCTCGACTTCTGGAACAAGCAGCCAAAGCAGCCCAGGTGGAGGGACTGCTTCCTGCGATAGCCTTACCTGAGGTCATCGTAGAGCGCCCTCAGAACCCGGAACACGGTGACTATGCCTCCAGCCTCCCCTTGAAGCTAGCGAAAGCAGCGCGGATGGACCCGCTGGCTATCGCCAAAACCCTGGCAGACCTGATGACCGAGACCAGGGAAGTGGAAAAGGTCTCGGTAGCAGCGCCGGGCTTTCTAAACTTCTTCCTCACAGATAAATGGCTTGCTGAGCAGGTCGAGGAGATTTTGAGTGCAGGAAAGAGCTACGGAAACCTCGCTATAGGCAAAGGCACCAGGGTCCAGATTGAATTCGTCAGTGTCAATCCCACAGGGCCCATTCACGTCGGGCACGGGCGAGGCGCTGTACTTGGCAGCACCCTGGCTAATGTACTCAGCGCCGCTGGCTATGCTGTGGAGAGAGAATATTATGTAAATGATGCCGGTAACCAGATGGATGCCTTCTTTCGCTCCCTCTATTGTCGTTACCTGCAAGCCCTGGGCAGAGAGTGCGAGATGCCCGCCGACGGCTACCAGGGCTACTACCCGGTAGAGTTGGCTAAAAAGATAGGCGACGAGAAGGGGAAGGCTTTCCTCGATATGCCCGCTGAGCAGGCAGTTCAGGAGATCGGTAAAATTGCGCTGCCCCGGGTCATAGCCGACATTAAGTCTGATTTAAAACTTCTGGGCGTGGAGTTCGATGTCTGGTTCAGCGAGCGCACACTCTTCGAGAAGGGCCAGTACGAACGGGCCATGGCTTTGTTGAGGAAGGGTGGCTATATCGAAGAAAGAGAAGGCGCGCAATGGTTCGTCTCCACTGCTCTGGGTGAGGACAAGGACAACGTCCTGGTGCGCACCAATGGCGCTCCGACCTACTTTGCCTCGGATGTTGCCTACCATTACAACAAGTTTCTGGAGCGCGGGTTCAACCAGGTGATCAACATCTGGGGGGCCGACCACCAGGGGCACGTTTCACGGATGAAAGCTGTAGTGGGTGCGTTGGGCATAAAGCCAGAGAGGCTGAAAATAATAATCTCGCAGATGGTTACGCTGCGCCGCGGTGAAACGCTGATCAGGGTATCTAAGCGTACCGGCGAATTGATTACCCTGCGCGAGCTGGTGGAGGAGGTAGGAGCTGACGCCTGCCGTTTCTTCTTCCTCTCTCGTTCCGCAGACAGCCAGATGGATTTCGACCTGGAGCTGGCGAAGAAGGAATCGGTTGACAATCCTGTTTACTATGTCCAATACGCCCACGCCCGCATCTGCAGCATTCTGCGCCTTGCCCAGGAACAGAAAATAGACTGCTCCAAAGGCGATGTGGGGTTACTGACTCATAAGGCTGAACTCGACCTGATACGCCAGATGATGTCGCTACCGGAGATAATAGAGCTTACAGCACAAAAGCTTGAGCCCCACCACCTGCCATACTTCGCCCAGGACCTGGCGACCTTGTTCCACACCTTCTACAAGCAGTGCCGTGTCGTCTCAAAAGATGGAGCTTTGACAGGTGCACGACTCAAGCTGGTCAAAGCGGCGCAAATCATCCTCGCTAAGACACTGGGCCTCATGGGGATGACCGCGCCGGAGCGCATGTGAGCCGCTAAAGCTTCTCGTCCTTGTACTGCTTCGCTAGCGGTGGATAAAAAGCATGATGCCCGTCCGTCCACCCTCTCTGCTTCTCAGTAACCTGCCCTTTGACTCTTGCCGGTACACCCACAACAAAAGAGTTGGAAGGTATTTTCATGCCCTCGATAACCACCGAGCCCGCAGCGATAACGCAGTTATCGCCGATCTCTGAGTTGTGCAGGGTAGTGGCGTTCATGCCGATTAGCACATTGTTCCCTATCCTGGTGCTGTGCACTACAGAACCATGCCCCAGTATTACATTATTGCCAATCTCCATATTGTTCCCGGCATGCAGCGTGCAGTTATCCTCGATATCTACATAGCGCCCTATCTTTATCCTGGCAAAATCCGCCCTGACCACTGCACCGGGCCAGACATTGGAGTAATCGCCAATCTCGACATCCCCTACAATATAGGCTGCCTCGCTGATAAAAGCTGACTCAGCTATCTTGGGTGCTTTTCCGTTGAAACTCCTGATCACCTGAAACCTCCTAGTCTCCGGGAAAGAATGTGCGGGTATTATAGCTTCTTTCCCCAAGCGCTGCAAAGGTGATTCCTCGATTCATCTCCCTCAACGGGAGAGGTAGGGAGGTGACAAGAGTGATTAGCACTCTTTCTTGACAGATGAGCACTCGAGTAGTATAAGCAGTCAGATAATCAAAACAGGAGAGCATTATGACCGAGCCTGCCAGCAACTCGCCCATCTACCAGCGCCCCGTCGAACTATTGCAAAACCTCATCCGCTTCGACACCACCAACCCGCCGGGCAACGAAGCCGAGTGTGTTGCTTATATCGACAGCTTGCTGAAAGAGGCAGGTATTGAATCTACCCTGCTGGCCAAAGACCCCAACCGTACCAACCTCATCGCCCGACTGAAGGGTCAGGGCAATTCCCCTCCGTTCCTGCTCTATGGACACGTAGACGTGGTCACTACCCTTGGACAGGTCTGGACACATCCTCCTTTCGAAGGAAAAGTTGTAGACGGCTATGTCTGGGGGCGGGGCGCGCTGGATATGAAAGGTGGCGTCGCCATGATGCTGGCTGCTTTCCTCCGAGCAAAGGCCGAGGGCTTGTCACTATCGGGCGACGTTGTGCTGGCTATCCTGTCAGACGAGGAGGGAGGCGGTGATTACGGGGCCAAGTACCTGGCGGAGAACCACCCGGAGCAGTTTAAAGGTATCCGCTACGCCCTGGGAGAGTTCGGTGGCGCTACAATTCACATCTGCAAGAGAAAGCTCTATCCGATCATGGTTGCAGAAAAACAGATCTGCTGGATGAAGGCATACGTGCGCGGGCCCGGCGGTCATGGTTCGGTACCCATGAGGGGCGGCGCTATGGCGAAACTGGCCCGTCTGCTTCAGCAGTTGGAGCAGCGACGCCTGCCGGTGCATATCACACCAGCAGCACGTCGCATGGTTGAGGGCATAGCCTCTGCCTTTTCATTTCCCGGGAACCTGCTTCTGCGCCAGCTCCTCAATCCCAGGCTCACCTCCCTGACGCTGAGACTTCTCGGCACCAGAGGGCAAGGCCTGGAACCATTGTTGCGTAACACTGTCAACGCAACCATTGTCCGCGGCGGCGAGAAAATCAATGTGATCCCCAGCGAAATCGCCCTGGAACTGGACGGCCGTCTGCTCCCCGGCTACAGCCCTGACGATATGATGGCTGAGCTGCATCGTATAGTTGGTAATGAGGTAGAGTTCGAAGTAGCACGGCACGATCCCGGCCCCGCTGAGCCGGACATGGGATTTTTTGACACCCTGGCAGGTATTCTACGCGAGGCAGACCCGGGCGCTATGCCCGTTCCTATGTTCATGCCCGGAGTTACAGATGGCCGCCATTTTTCTCTGCTGGGCATTCAGACTTATGGCTTCACTCCGATGAACCTGCCGCCGGGTTTGGAATTGCTGCAAAGGGTGCACGCCGCCGATGAATGCATCCCTCTCGAATGTGTGGACTTCGGCACCAGCGCCATCTACAAAGCCCTGCAACTTTATGGGAAAACGTAAAGGCGGGTTTGAAACCAGCTTAACTCAACAATGACGTCTCTCTATGAGTTGCGAACAAACCTCGCGCTGGCTATCAGCAGCAGATGCCTTGTAATTAAACGCAGGGGCACAGCGCGAAGAAGGGCTTTGATAACGACTCACATAAAAGGTTATAATAATCACTGTTGTCTGGCAAGCTAATCATATAGAAGAAAACGGGAGTCCGAATGCAAATATTAAAGCAAATCAAATATGAACCCGCCAGAGTTATAGGCGGATACACAGACCGTATACTCATAGTTGACCTGGGCACTCGGCAAATCGCTATTCAAGAACTGCCACCCGACTTTAAGAACAAATACGTAGGTGGACGGGGATATGCTTTAAAGCTCATCTGGGACGGCACGACACGGAGTACTCGTTATGACAGTCCTGAAAATATCCTTGTCATGGCCAGCGGACCGCTCGGCAATGAGCCCGGATTCCCCGGAACCGGTAAATTCATAGTCGGCACTATCTCGCCCCTGACAGACACGTTCATCGATTCCAATGTCGGCGGCCATTTCGCACCGCTGCTGAAACTTGCAGGTTTCGATGCCCTAGCTGTTTCCGGCATATCTAAGGAAGATGTGGTCATTCTGGTTGATGGCGATGCAGGGACTATCAGCATCGCCGCTGCGCCTTCTTACAGCAAGGAAATAGATGATGGCTCCCTCTCCTTTGGCCAGAGGCTGCTCAAAGATGTCAACGGCGATGAATACAGCGACTCCGTTGCTGCCGTGAGTGTGGGGAAAGGCGCGTGCAATGCCAGGTTCGGGATTGTTAACAGCCTCTTTTTTGATAGAAAGCGCAGCCGCATCCGCAGCAAGCAGGCTGGCAGGGGTGGTACAGGGACAGTCATGCGATTCAAGGGACTTCGCGCCATTGTTGCCCGCTCCAGCCTGGCAAAAGCGAATGGAAATAATGCCGTAGACAGGGAAGGCGTGCGGCAGGCAGGCTCGCTGCTCAAAGAGGTTGTTTCCCAAGCTGACCCCAAGCAGCTCCACCTCTCCGCATGGGGCACCACCGTTTTATCCGAGTACATGGACAAGTTCCATCTCTTCCCCATCGACAACTACCAGTACGGTCAAAGCCCTGAGTCCTCGAAGCTCTTCGCCAGCGTCTTTCTTGACAGGTACTTTAGCAAGAAAATACCCGATGGCTGCTACTACGGATGCAACCTTGCCTGCGCCAAGGGTGCTGAAAACGTCGAGCTGACGCGGGGCCCCCGCGCCGGTCAGAAAGTCTCTATTGACGGACCTGAGTATGAAACCGTGGGCGCAGTCTGCTGCATGGGAATCTTTGACCCTCATTTTGTCATGGAATATAACTGGTACTGCGATGAATACAGCCTCGATACCATTTCTACGGGCGTCACAATTGCGTTCTTTATGGAGTGCTTCCAGCGCGGATTTCTGACTGCCGCTGACGTAGGTTATGAGTTGACATTCGGCAACATCGAGGCTGTGGACAGGCTGCTGCACGAAATAGCCAGCGGAGAAGGTTTCGGCAAAGTCGTGGGCCAGGGTGTAGCCAGGGGCAAGAAATGGGTTGCTCAGAAGTATGCTGCCCGACACGGCACTTCTGAACATAATGTTATGGCCGAGCTGAACAAATTCGGCATGGAAGTAAAAGGGCTCGAGTTCTCCATGTACATTAGCAAAGAGTCACTCGCCCAGCAGGGCGGCTATGGCTTCGCTCTCAAGGGGCCGCAGCATGACGAGGCATGGCTCATCTTCATAGACCAGGTCCACAAGGAGATGCCCACCCTTGAGCAAAAGGCCAACGCGCTCAAGTGGTTTCCCCTCATCCGCACCTGGTTCAACGCTACCGGGCTATGCAAGCTCCCCTGGATAGACGTGCGCAATCCGGAGGCAGCCAGTACCAGTGAGCCTGCCAAGAATCTTCCCACACTGGCCTATTACGTCAAGTACCTCAATGCGACCACAGGAAGCAACAAGAAGCTGGAAGACATTCTGGAAGATTCCGAGAGACTCTACATCCTGCAGAAACTGATCAATCTGCGTCAGGGAAAAGGGACCCGGGCCAGCGACCAGATTCCCTGGAGGGCAATAGGGCCGGCCTATTTCAATGAATACGAATTTCGAGCCGAATATTATGATGAATGGTTAAAAAAACAGCTTGACGGCGATCAAATCCCTGCGAGTCCGGAAGAGCGGCATAGACTTCTCATGGAGAAAAGAATACAGGCCTATCAGAAGCTCTGCGACATTGTCTACAAAGAGAAAGGTTTCACCTCCGAGGGTATACCCAGGCGTGAAACCGTGACCAAGTTCGGGCTCATGGACGAACAGGCAAGCCGGCTACTTAAGGAATTCGGCGTCTGAGGTAAGCCGGGAAGAAACATCGATTACAACGTAACGGCTCCGGCATGAAGATAGTAGTTTCAATTAAGTTCTTCGGGATGCAGCGTGCTCTAACTAAAACCGATGGTATAGATATGCCTATCACGGAAACGGCGAGAGTGACCGATGTCCTGGAATACGTCAGGAGCCGATATCCCGAACTCCCTTTAGACCAGGAGACGGTCCTTATCACCGTCAACCACGAACAGGCATCTCTTGACACACTGCTGAAGCCCAATGACACCGTCTCATTTCTGCCCTTCATCTCTGGCGGTTAGCCGCAATCTGCTCAAAGCTCAGCAACCCTATCGCGCCTAATAACATTTCCCTCCCTTGACGTGAGAGGCTAGAGCTTGTCCTGAGCTCGTCGAAGGATTGTCGAAGGATGAGGGTGAAACGTAGGGGGCGTTCAATTGAACGCCCCTACAATTTTACCTTGCCCTCACTCTCATTCTGTGTTACACTCAATGGGATATTTTCAGGAGGTCTCCTTTGAAAAAAGGTCGTGTCTTCTCCGGAGCCAGGCCTACGGGCAAGCAGCATATCGGTAACTATCTGGGGGCTATTCAGAATTATGTCAAGCTTCAGCAGGACTACGATTGCATCTACTGCATCGTGGACATCCATGCCCTGACCACCCTCGAGGATACCCATATGCTCAAGGCCAATACCTACGATATGATGCTGGACTGGCTGGCAGCAGGGCTCGACCCCGAGAAAAGCATCCTCTTCGTGCAGTCCCATGTCCCCGAGGTTATGGAGCTTCACACTCTGCTCAGCATGGTCACTCCTCTGGGCTGGCTGCTCCGCGTCACCACCTTCAAGGAAAAGGTCAAGATGCAGCCTCACAACGTAAACTACGGTCTTGTTGGCTACCCGGTGCTGATGACCGCAGACATCGTGCTCTACAAAGCGGACACCGTGCCCGTGGGCGAAGACCAGTTGCCCCACCTGGAGATAGCGCGCGAGATCGTGCGCCGCTTCAACAACATCTTCGGCCCCACCTTCCCCGAGCCCCAGGCCAAGCTTACCAACTTCCCCATGGTGCTGGGTCTGGATGGTGAAAAGAAAATGAGCAAGAGCCTCGATAACCAGATCGAACTCGCAGCCTCTGCCGAGGAGACCACCAGGAGGATAATGGCCGCCTTCACCGACCCTGCCCGCAAGTTTCGCAACGACCCCGGCCATCCAGAGGTGTGCAATGTCTATAGCCTGCACCATTTCTACACATCTTTGAAACTGGACGAAATCGCAAAGAAGTGCAGAGCAGCGGAAATCGGCTGCGTCGAGTGCAAGCGAATGCTCGCTGAGAACATAAACAAAGCCCTTGCCCCATTCCGAGAGAAAAGGGCGCAATTAGCCGAGAAATCCGGGTATGTAGATGAAGTTCTCGCGGACGGGGCTCGTCGCGCCCATGCCATAGCCAGAGAGACCATCATAGAGGTCAGGGGTAAGATAGGATTACCATGACTGCCCTGCCTTTGTCCCAAAGTGGTAGAAGCGCTCTCGAGGTAGCTGCGGAGGCAGCGAGGCAAGCCGGCGAAACCCTCAAAACACATTTCCAGGAGAAAACGCAGGTAAAGTACAAGGGTCGAGCCAATATCGTTACCGATACAGACCTGCGTTCAGAGGAAATACTCAAATCGTTCCTGCTAGCCGAGTACCCCGACCATAGCATACTCTCTGAGGAATCTCAGGCTATCAATGGCAACTCAAGCTATAAATGGATTCTCGACCCACTTGACGGCACGAATAACTACTCCTTCGGCATACCCTTCTTCTCCATAGTAATCGCCCTCACCGAGGGGAAAGACGTTTTACTGGGCATTGTCTACGACCCCCTGCGCGATGAGATGTTCTCAGCCCAAAGGCGCAAGGGGGCTACCCTCAACAACTCGCCCATCCACGTCACCAGGAAAAAGACTGTTCGGGAGTCGCTCATCGGCCTGGACCTGGGCTATGTCGATGAAAAAGGCCAAAAGTCGCTCGAGTTTATAACCTCACTCTGGCCAGAAATGTACGCTTACAGAATTATGGGCTCCGCGGCGCTGGGCATGGCTTACGCTGCCTGCGGACGGCTCGATATTTACTTTCATCTTCTGTTATACCCCTGGGAGCTAGCCTGCGGTCAATTGCTGGTAACTGAAGCCGGTGGGGTGGCGACCGACCTGGACGGCAAGCCGTTGAAAGTAGGGCAGGGCTCCGTCATCGCCTCCAACAAGGCAGTTCACGCCGATTTCCTCCGGATACTCAAAGAAAGAAACCTGGGGTAATTTGTAGAGGCAATTCATGAATTGCCCCTACCTATCGCACTCCCGACATGATTAAGGTAGAGGCACAGTATACTGTGCCTCTACCTATTCTCCTCGTGGCTAGCGGGAAACCCCAACCCAGCCTTTTTTCATTCGCCCTCTTTGTGCTTCTTGGTTTCAGCCATGAATTGTTCCAGCTTGTCATCGCTTCCTGATACTATCAGAACATCACCCTGCCTTACTATCTCCACCCGGTCAGGTGTAACTATTACCTCTTTTCCTCTTTGAATTAACAAAACTGCCAGACTCCATTTGCCCCCACGACCCAACCCTATATCAGACAACGATTTCCCCACGAAGTATGGCGATACTGCCAGTTTAGAGACCCCATAGCTGGGGGCCACCGGTATATAGTCCTGAACGTCTGTCAAAATCAGACTATGCGCAACTCTAATCCCCATCTCGCGCTCAGGGTAAACAACCTTATCCACCCCGATTTTGTCAAGTATGGTCCCATGCAAATCATTCTCAGCTCTGGCTATCACATAGGGAATCCCCAGCTTTTTCAGCAGGATTGCACACAACACACTATTCTGAATCGCCTCCCCCATCGTCACTATAGCCACATCGAAGTTGGCGACACCAAGCTCCCTGAGCACAGCCTCGTCTGTGGCATCTGCCTGCACAGCATGCGTTATCTGAGTTGATATGTTTTGAACCTTTTTCTCATCATCGTCCACGGCCATCACATCATGCCCCATGCTGAAAAGCGTGGTAGCCAGACTTATTCCGAACCTTCCCAGTCCTATAATCAACACCTGCCTTTTCATGTCAGCCTCCTATCCTATCCTTACTTGATCTTGCGGGTACCGATATTCACTCGGCTGCTGACGCTGGATGAGGGCCAATACCAAAACGAGAGGCCCCAGCCGCCCGATAAACATAACAGCGGTAATAATCAACCGACCCGCCACAGATAAATCAGGGGTTATCCCTGTTGATAAGCCAACGGTTCCGAAGGCGGAAACCGTCTCAAACAAAAGCCTTAAAAATCCGAATCCCTTATCGGTGATTGTCAGCACGAAAACTACTATGAAAATGAGAGTTATAGACAACATCACCAATGATAGCGCCCGGTGTATCTGCTGATTTGCGAATTCCCTGCCAAATGCTCCGGCATGTTCCTTTCCCCTGATTGTACTCCATATTGTTGCGACAAGCATGCCAAAGGTATTGACTTTTATACCTCCTGCGGTCGACCCTGCGGCCCCGCCAACGAACATGAGAAGTATAGTAAAGAATTGCGAATAGCTTTCCATACTGCCTATGTTAATACTGGAGAATCCCGCAGTTCTAGGGGTCACAGACTGGAAGAAGGCGTTAAGGACCTTATAGGGAAGTGAGAGAGGGCCAAGAGTATCCGCGTTACCGTACTCCGTCAATAAAATAGCCACAGTACCTAAAACCAGTAGCCCTAAAGTGGTGACCAGCACTATCTTGGTATCAAGGGAGAGTCTGCCGAAGCGTCGCATCCTGCCCACATCGGCCACGACTATAAAGCTGATGCCGCCGAGAATAATAAGCGCTGCGGTCGTAAGTATTACCGTTGTATCCGTTTGATAGCCCAATAAACTGCGAAAATTGCCAAAGAGGTCTAGCCCGCAGTTGTTGAAAGCCGAAACGGCATGAAATATTGCCCTCCATGCGGCTGTCCCCGTCGGATTCTGCACGGAGAACCGGATATAAAAGATTGCAGCGCCTATGGCTTCAACTATGAAGGTAAAAAGTAGAATCCTTCTCACCAGCTTGACCATGCCCCCCAGCCTCTCCGTGCCTAATGACTGTCCGATTAGCCACCTCTCCCGAAGCCCGATCCTACGGCCTAATAACAGTAACAGGAGAGTAGCACTGGTCATGAACCCCAGGCCGCCGACCTGAATCAGTACCAGAATAACCCCTTGGCCGAAGCTGCTCCAGTAGGTCCCTGTGTCTACTACGGCCAGCCCCGTAACGCATACGGCTGAAGCTGCGGTAAAGAGAGTGTTAACAGGAGAGGTAAATTGCCCCGTTTTGCTCGCTACAGGTAGCATAAGCAGAATAGTGCCGAGGATTATTACACCAGCAAAGCCATATATCATCATCAAAGGGGACAAGCCAGGTTGCTTAGGTCTGGGGATTGGAGGCAGAGGGATAAGCCACGGCCTGACCCTGGCTACACGGAATACCCTGTCTCCGAGCCTTCGCTCTGCTGGCTTTCGCTTCCAAACCGGCGGTATCTCGGGCAGTTCCAGTTCAATCTCTTCTTTTTTAGAAGACGATGTGAGCTTATCTTTTAGCCACCTGCCAATTCGTCCGATATTCATATTGCTCCCTATTTTACCTCTTTTGTCCACCTGAGTCATCCATCAGACGATGTCATCCGCCAGATAGCAAGTGTAGCGTGGCCATTCGCTTACGAAAGATGGGGGCCATCCCCATATTCATCGCTGCGCAAGTTTGAAAAAGGCACTTTTTGATGCTATATTATTTGCAGACCTTTGAAAATAAATGACCAGGAGGTGAGAGCAGTGACCTGTGCGCGTCTTTACTTCACTTGAGTTTGAACCAAAAGGCCTGATGCAGGTTCTGCATCAGTCATCTGCTCGAAGGATCTCCGTGTCCAGAGAGAGGCGAGGGAGGTAGCCATAGCGTTTTAGCCATTGGGCTTAAGACGCCTGTAAAGCGGTGGTGCGGAGTCTTCGGCCATCGCTTTTTTGTTTGCTTCAAAGTAACTGAAAGGAGTTTAGTACATAATGACAAACGATAACAGGCAAATGTGGACTGATTTAGGAATAGACCTCGAGCGACACGAAATGCTGCTTAATGCCCTGGGGCCGGCTTATAAAGAGATCTATCTCGCCCAGATGAATCGTCCTGAAGGGATGGAGTTTTTTGACTTCGTCGTTGGAGATATTCACGGCATTAGAGTGCGAGAGTTGCGCCAGCACGCCAAGGAAGGCGGGAAAGTAGTAGCCACCTACTGCGTCTTTGTACCAGATGAGATAGTTCTGGCTGCAGGCGCCGTTCCGGTGGGTCTTTGCGCGGGGACTAATTTTTCCATTCAGGCAGCAGAGCAAGTTCTACCGCGCAACACCTGCGACCTGATCAAGTCCTCCTTCGGCTTCAAGCTGGGACGCACCTGCCCGTATATTCAGACAAGTCATCTCATTGTGGGGGAGACTACCTGTGACGGCAAGAAAAAGATGTTTGAGATCCTGTCTGAGTACCAGCCTGTCTATGTGATGGAGGTGCCCAACAAGAAGAACAGAATAAGTCGTGACCTGTGGCTATCAGAAGTAGTTGCCTTCAAAGACGTTGTTGAGAAGCTGACTGGCAACAAGATCACGGAGGAGAAGCTAGCCCAGGCCATCAAGCTGGTGAATGGCAAGCGTCGTGCTCTCCAGCGACTGTATCAAGCCCGAAAAGCTAACCCAGTTCCCATCAGCGGAAAGGATGCACTACTGGTAACCCAGGTTTCCTTCTACGATGACGTTGCTCGTGACACCCAACAGATCAATGCTCTTTGCGATGAGTTGGAGAAACGAATTACCAATAGAAAGGGAGTCTTTCCGCCAAACTGCCCTCGTATCCTCATCTCGGGGTGTCCTATGGCTATCCCCAATTGGAAGCTGCACCATCTTCTGGAAACGTCTGGTGCTGCCGTGGTTTGCGAAGAGTCATGCATCGGCACGCGGGCTTTCAGCGACCTGGTGGCTGAGGACAAGCGGAGCATGGACGACCTGCTTAAAGCCATCGCCGATCGCTACATGCAAATCCACTGTGCCTGTTTCACGCCGAACACTGAGCGGATAGAAGATATCTTAAGGCTGGCGAAGGAGTACAAAGTTGACGGTGTGGTTCATTACAACTTGCTGTACTGTCATACCTACGCAAATGAAGCGGTGAGGGTAGACAAAGCCCTGGAGAAGGAGGGCATACCACTCCTCCGCGTGGAGACTGACTATAGTGATGATTCGGGGCAACTAAGGAACAGAATCGATGCCTTCCTGGAGATGATACAGGAGTAGCTATCAAGGCATGACGGCACGGTCAAATTCCAGTCGAGAGAATAATGATGCTGGTTGTAGATGGCTACCGACAACCTTTGCGGGCACCACCTTTCGAACCTAAACAAGAAGCCCAGAATGTCTACAGCGTAGGGCTCTCAACCTCTCGGTTTTTTCTGAACGCTTTACGATTGCCTGTAAAAATTGACAACAAACAAAACAGGTGTAATAATGAATTAGCAACTACGCAGATGTTAAGGAGTAAGCCATGATGACTAAAGCTGAAGACAAATGCGAGATATGGGCGGTGGACCAAAAGAAAGTGACCAAGACGAAGAATCGCCTGCCTACTGATGAGACATTTACAGTTCTGGCAGAGACTTTTGGGGCGCTGGCTGATTCTAACCGGGCTAAGATACTGCATTCTTTAGTAGACCAGGAATTATGCGTCTGCGATATTGCGTGTGTCGTTGGAATCTCGGAATCTGCCATATCACAGCACCTTCGAATACTGCGAACTCTTCGCCTGGTCAAGCAACGCAAGGAAGGGCGCATGATGTATTATTCTTTGAATGACGACCATATCCGTCAGCTTCTAGATATATGCTTAGAGCATACAAAGCATACTTAGTGGAGCTTTTTATTTTGCATATCGATTTAGCTACTACGCAATCGATAAATCAAGAAAGGAAGGCACCAGGATGATAAGAGAAAGAGCCTTTAGAGTGGAGGGTATGGACTGTGCTGACTGCGCTCTTAAGATAGAAAGCGCTGTTTCTAAGGTTAAGGAGGTAGCATCAGCTCAGGTTTTCCTATCATCCTCAAAATTGGTGGTCAAACCTGCCAGCGATGGGCTGGACATAGGAGAAATAGTCAAAGCAGTGGAGAGGCTTGGCTATAAAGCGGAGCCAGAGGAGGCCACCCAATCCCTATCCCTTTATGTCGAGGGCATGGACTGTGCTGACGAGGTGGCAGTCATCCAGAAGAAATTCAAAAGCTTGCCCGGACTCCTGAATTCCGAAGTGAATCTTGCCAGTCAGAAAGTGGACGTTACCTACGACCCCTCTCGGCTTTCTTCTCAGGATATTATCAAATCTATTGCGGAAACTGGTATGAATGCTCGGCTGGCTAAGGCCAGAACCAGGGCAAAAGCCTGGTGGCAGGACTTTCGGGTTAAGCTCATTGCAGCTTCAGGCATTCTCTTACTTATTGCTTTTGTCCTGGAACGAGTGGGTTTAGACCATAATATAGCCAGGTCCATATATGGCGCCTCGATTCTCGTTGGGGGTTATTATCCGGCTAAAATGGCTCTGGCCGGACTCCGTGCCAGAACACTCAACATTTATACGCTGCTGGTAGTAGCCACAATCGGAGCCATTGTCCTGGGGTTCTGGGATGAAGCAGCCGTTCTTGTTTTTGTCTATACATGGGGAGCCATCCTCGAAACTTATGCCACAGAAAGAGCGAGAGGCTCTTTGAGGCTTTTAATGGAACTGGTACCCCGGGAAGCACTGGTGAAAAGAAATGGCCAGGAGCTAACCCTGCCGGTGGAGGAAGTACAGGTGGGGGAGACCGTAATTGTACGACCTGGCGAGAAGGTCCCTCTTGATGGAACAGTTGTAGCTGGTTCTTCTTCGGTAGATCAAGCTCCCATAACCGGTGAATCAATCCCGGTAAGTAAGACTCCAGGTGACTTAGTCTTCGCTGCCAGCATTAACCAGCGTGGTTCTCTGGAAGTAAAAGTTGGCAAACTGTCCCAGGATACGACCCTGGCCCGGATAATCCATTCGGTGGAGAGGTCAGAGGCTAAAAAGTCCAGCTACCAGCACTTCGCCGAGCGATTCGGCCGGATATACACACCCACAATGTTTTGCGTAGCAGTAATTGTCGCTGTGGTACCCTGGCTATTGGGTGAGCCTTTTACTCCCTGGTTCTACCGGGCACTAGTGGCACTGGTGGTCTCTTGTTCCTGCGGCCTGGCACTCTCGGTGCCTATCTCGGTGCTAGCTGCCGTAAGCGCCGCGGCCAGAAAGGGCGTTCTAATCAAAGGCGGTGCCGACCTCGAAGCCGCTGGCCGTGTTGAAGCAGTGGTTTTTGATAAGACAGGGACACTGACAATAGGTCTGCCCAGGGTGACGGATGTTATTGCCTTAAATGGCACAGCCCCTGGGCTTCTTTCTGTAGCAGCTTCCGTTGAGTCGCGCTCGGAGCACCCGCTGGCAGATGCTATCCTGAGAAAGGCACGTGAAGATGGAGCCGAGGTGATACCGTTGAAAGAGTTTGAAGCTTTAGTCGGAATGGGAGCCAGAGGCCGGATTAATGGCAAGGATTACTATGTTGGGAGTAAGCGCCTCGCTGACCAGATGTTGATTCCCCTGGTCAAAGCGGAGAAGGAGATAACCCGACTTCAGTATGAAGGTAAGACTACCATCCTGGTAACAGGTGAGGGTAATATCCTGGGAATAATCGGCGTTGCGGACCAATTACGACCGGAGGCTAAAGACACGATAGTCAAGCTCAAAAAAGCCGGAATGAAGCGAGTCGGCATGTTGACCGGAGATAATGAAGGGACTGCTCGGGCAATTGCAGCCCAAGCCGGTCTAGACGAATATCGGTCTCAACTGATGCCGGAAGATAAAGTGGAGGCGGTCAGGCAGTTAAAACAGAAATATGGCAGGATTGCCATGGTGGGTGATGGAGTCAATGATGCCCCGGCTATGGCAGCCGCCGATGTAGGAATCGCCATGGGCGCGGCCGGTACCGATGTGGCTCTGGAGACTGCTGACCTAGCGCTGATGTCAGACGATCTTTCTAAGATATCCTTTGCCCTTGGTATCAGCCGGAAGGCCATGAACATTATCAAACAGAATGTGGCCGTCTCACTGGCTATTGTCGCCTTAGTCGTCACGCTGGCTCTAATTGGTAAGATAGGTCTGGTACCAGGGCTTCTCATAAACGAAGGTAGCGCGCTTCTGGTTATGATTAACGGCCTACGCTTGCTGAGGAGCTAGTCAACTCGTGTTAATGGCCGACGCTGAGCGTTATCAAAAGCAGAACGGAGATCAGTAGCCATGGAATGCATAGGGTGGCACTGGACTCAGAAAATGTCCTTGAGAGAGATTGCATCCCGAATGAAACTAAGCGAGGTTACAGAGTTTTCGACTGGGGACATTGCTGGTGTTTTTAAAAAGAGCATAGTTGTTGTGGTACATCCTATTTGGGGCTCCTCCAAGGAAGCCGAGAAAATATTAATATACGCCCATCATATTCCTGACGGAGGAAAGAACGTGCTATTTGAGGAATTAACTAGAGAATTATAGGAAAGAGCGAAATACCTTGACAGCCTGCTAGAAGCAGTCTAGCATGTTAGCTAATAAAAAAATGAATGATATAGCTTGGTATGCTGTTGGGGCGGTAGCAGCGGCTCTCACCAGCTTCGGTTTTGTGCCACAGATTGTGAAAATATGGCAGACAAAGTCGGTTAGAGACGTAAGCCCTATCACCATTCTCCAATTTATTGCCGGGGTATTGCTCTGGACTGTCTACGGAGTGCATCTTAGAGACCCTGTAGTAATAGCTGCAAACCTGGTATCGCTAGCTATCCTGATCGTAGCTCTGCTCCTCTACTTCCGCTTCTTCAAAAAGAGCAAGCCCGAAAACCGCTAGCTGAACACCCTTGCTAAATCCCCTCCTCTCTTAGAGCGTTGACAATGTACTGAATCTCCTGAGTAGTCAGGCCAAAGCGGTGCAGTGTATGACGGATAATCTCCAGCCCCGCCTCCAGCTCGGGGCGCACCATCTCAGCGACCCCCAATTCACGCAATGTCTTAATATCCTCATCTCGATGCACCCGGGCCACTACGTCGAGCCTGGGATTTATTCTGCGAGCATTCGCCATTGCCAGCCTTGTAGCTATCGGGTCGGGGAACGTAATCACCATCACCCTGGCCCTTTCCAGCCCTGCCCGCGCCAGGATTTCAGGATTAGCAGCATCACCATATATACAAGGAACACCCCTGGCACGCACCGGATCTAAATTTTTGGGGTCTATATCTACAACCAAATAAGGGAAATTTCTACGTTCCAGCACCTTCCCCAGGTTTCGAGCCACCTGTCCGTAGCCGCAGATCACCACATGTCCCGACAGGCGCTTGCTTTCATCCGAAAAACCGGGGTCGGTATGCGAGGCAAATAGCCGCGACACCCCTCTCACCTGAATCAGTCGATGATACAACCCCGATACCAGGCCCATGCCAAAGGGTGTCAGCAACATGGTGATGCCTGCAGCAGCCAGGGTCAAAGAGTACAGGTGTTTGGAGATGATACCCATGTCCAGGGCAACAGCAGCTATTACAAAGCTGAACTCTCCTATCTGGAACAGGCCGCTCCCCGCAAAGAGAGTGGTCTTGCTGCTGTAGCCGAAAGCCCAAACTATAACAGAGACTATGATAAACTTGCCTACCACTATTGCCGCCACTACACTCCCAACTTCCGCTGGATTCGCCACAATGAAATGGGGGTCCGCGAGCATGCCCAAAGAGACGAAGAAAAGAATGGCAAATATGTCCCTCAAAGGCCCGATGTCCGCACGAGCCTGGTGAGCATACTCAGCTTCACTCACCAGCAGCCCGGCCAGGAATGCGCCCAGCGCTACGGAGAGCCCGACATAGTAAGCTCCAAAGGCTGCTCCAAAGACCAGGCACACCACTGTCAGCACGAAAAGCTCCCTGGAGCGTCTTTCGGTCACCCTTCTCATGAACCAGGGCAGCACCCATAATCCCAGCACGAATATCATCGCTAGAAACGAGAGAGCTCTCAGGAGATCCCATCCCCAGGCCCTCGTAAATACGCCCCCGTCGCCCCCCAGAGAAGGGAGGATAAGCATTACAATGACCACGCTGAGGTCCTGCACCAGAAGGATGCCAGCCATCACCCGCCCGTGAGGGCTTCCCAGTTCGCCGCGCTCTATGAGCGTTTTCAGCACTATGATAGTGCTGCTCATGGATATGAAAAGGCCGAACAGGAGAGACTCTCTAACCGGCCAGTGAAGCAGCCAGCCTAAACCAAAGCCCAATCCCGTAGTAGCGATTATCTGGGCAGCGCCTCCTAACGTAGCGACCCTGCCTATCTGCCTGAGGGTCTTCAGGGAAAACTCCATACCCAGAGTGAACATCAGAAGCACCACGCCGATGGTAGCGAGGGTTTCAACATCAGCCACATCGTGAATCAAGTGCAGACCGTAAGGCCCGATGGCAATGCCCACCAGGAGATAGCCCACAATGACGGGCAGCCTAAGGTGGTGCGCTATCATGCCGCCGACAAGGGCAGCCCCCAGTACTATGGCCATGTCCTCCAACAAGCTCAGCTCAGTCATCTCGCTCCTTAGAGAATTCGGGCACTGCTATGGCAGCCGGGCACGCGTGGAAAGCATGATACATATTAGACGTCTTAAAAGCTACGGGTGGAAAGAATATTAAAGGATAGACGAAACAGTTCGTGACTAAAACAGATGCCTCGTGCTCCAAAGATATATAATCAGTCATTTCGCACTAGGATAGCCCGTGTATGGCGATACGGCGTATGGTTGAGGCAGGTATAGGAACACCCTTCACCATAGCCCCATCATAGCCCCACCTCCGCCACAGGCGTGGGTGACGTTTAAGCTCCCGCCGGATGAACTCTATCTCGCTATCCGAAAGCTGGCCTGCCCATCCCGGCTGAAGCAGTTTCCTATCTGGGCGTATCGCAGTAACTGCCATATCGTTCCTTCAGCGCTGCACCGTTTTTGTTCTCCTATCCTCAGTAGTGCAGCTTTTCCGTGGCTGCTCCACATTGGACGACACATTCAATCCTTCTTACCTTTGTAAATCGAGAACGTTCCCATCGCCTTAGCCGCCAGATGCCCCCCGTTTTTTATCTCTGCTTCCATCACCGCAATCCTCTTACCCCTGTGAATAACTCTCGACTCACAGGTAAGGATACCAGATGACACAGCCTTAAAATAGCAGATGCTAATCTCAATCGTCAAGAATAACTCATCTTCATTTACAAGAGAATACAGTGCTGCACCCATGCCCGAGTCAGCCAGAGTATAGATGGCTCCTCCGTGCACGATCCCGGCAGCGTTAAGCAACTTTTTGTCCACTTCCAGGACGCACAGACTGTTACCATCCTCGACCTTGGTGTAAGTTACGCCTACCATGTCACGGAATGGACTGAGGCCTTTTGCCGCTATAGAGTATTGCCTTGCCATAGATACCCCTCGCTATCCGGCTATCTTCACACAGTATTGCCCGCCGACTTTTTGTGCTATTATACCATCGGTCGCAGCGGAATACCGCAAACAATACCTGACGGAGCTCAATATCCCGGAAAATGAATAGAGAATAGATGAAATTCGTTAAACGCGAAATAGGGTATTTTATATATGGTTTGATTTTCTGGCTTCCTATTGGCATAGCGTTTGTTATCGGCCTCTACATCTTTGGCGACCTTGAAAACCTGGGAAGAGGGTTTCTCGCCTTCTTCCTTCCTGAACGGTTTGTTTACCCCGGTCTGGGAATAGGCTTCTGGTTCATTCTCTTCTATGCGACCGGACTCATCGCGCAAGGAACCATTATAGGCAACTCTCTTTGGGGGATACCATTATTTGGCGCTATCTTCAGAAAAGGCGGGAAGACAGTTACCATCGATAACTTGCTCAATCTAAGCCCCTGCTTATGCCTGCGTTCCGAGACCTGTATCTGCTACGCCTTTATACTCTGGGAAGAAAAGGTCAGGCCGGGTAACGAGAGCGCAGATTTCGACCTGATAGATATCTATCAGCCCCACCCGCCTGCCCTGGTGACTGGCCGGGTCTTCTCGGTAAGGAAAGGGACGATAATCAAATTGGGCAACAAATCGGGGGACATCATCAATATCCTGCTCTACGGGCTGAAAAGGCCGGAGGAGCTTAAGTATCTCCCCTGGGAAGGTGAAACTGAAGAGGAGTTTAAAGAAAGAGTCAAGCATTTTGGGTTAGATATCGAACCCTCACCGCTGCTGCAATCTGCGCTGGACAAGATTGAAAGAACGAGGAGGCTATTATGAAGACGAGTGAAGGACGGCTGGGACGTGTCTTCGTGATACGGCTTGAGGATGGTGACGTGCTCCCCGGATGTATCGAGAGATTCGCCGAGGAGAAAGGCGTATCTGTAGGTCACGCCATACTGGTGGGCGGCATCGGGCAGGGTCAAATCGTGGTCGGCCCGCGATATTCCCCTAAAATGCCTCCCGAGCCCATGCTGCTGCCCATCGATGGCGCTCATGAGGTGGCCGGTGTGGGCGTGCTCGCACCCGGCGAGGACGGCAAGCCTGTATTGCACATGCACGCCGCCCTGGGCCGCTCCGGACAGACCATGACGGGCTGCCTGCGCCCCGGCGTCACCACCTGGGTAGTGGGCGAGGTCATCCTCTATGAAATCCTCGGTGCCAGAGTAGGCCGCATCAAAGACAAAAAGAGCGGCTTCGCCCTGCTGCAACCACTGAAGGGCAAATCCAAAACGTAGGGGCGATTCACAAACCGTCTTGTAGGGAACCCCCACTGAAATGTGATAAATTTTTAATCTTTCACCCCTCCCATTTTATGACTTCTTCATTCTACAGGCTTAATATTTATCCTGTATCACCATAAAGATGTGCCTCCAGGGGGTTGAAAAGTATGAATTGGGACAAAATACCTGACCAGCCCGCGATCGACAGCGTCATCGCCGGAATGCGCGAACGCAACTTCAACCCTGTGCTTGTGCCGGACAAACAGAGCGCGCTGGAGAAACTGAAACAGATGATCCCTGCCGGGGCTGAGGTCATGACCGGCAGCTCAACGACACTGGAGGAGATAGGCTTCATCGACTACCTCGCCGAGAGAAAACACCCCTGGCGCAACCTCAAGGACGGCATCATCGCCGAAAAAGACCCTCAGAAGCAGCGGGACCTGAGGCGAGCCAGCACCATTTCTGAGTATTTCGTCGGCAGCGTTCAGGCCATAACCGAGACCGGGCAAGTACTGGGCGTGGACGCCACAGGCAGCCGTCAGGGCGGCTATGTATTTGGCGCCAGGAATGTCATCTGGGTAGTGGGAATCAACAAGATAGTCTCCGACCTGGAGAAAGCGATGAAGCGGCTTATTGAACACTGCGTGCCTCTGGAAGATGCCCGAATGAAAAGCACAGGCGGTGCGGGCACCTTCATCGGCAAGATAGTCATTTATGAACGGGAAGGCTTACCGCAGCGCATCTCCACCATCCTGGTCAAAGAGAAGTTGGGCTACTGAGCCTGAACAATTTTAACGGGTAGGTTGCAGCATCCGCTCCAACTGAGTTATTTCCCCTCTCTCTATTCATGATGCGCCGCCGCCTCTTGAAATAGTGAAGGTTACGCCTATAATCACATGTAGGGGCGGTTCGTGAACCGCCCCTACGATGAAAAAACCGGAGCCATAATCGGTAGGACAGACGCCCCCGTCTATCCTTCATATCATTGTTCGCCTCTGGTGTACGAAGCAATCTCATCGCCACCCTTAACAACGAACACTGTAAGGGCGACCCGTTGGGTCGCCCAACTTGCCCTTGATTCCTATGTGAGTGTAGCATATAATCTCGACAGGCTGATTGAGAAAGGTTAATTATCAATGGCATTGAATTTGAAGGAGCTAATTCGGCGAGCCAAAGACTACGTAGAGCTTGAATGCAACACAAAGGTGACCAAGATCATTTTTGCAGAGCGCTTCATTCTCATGGGACAAGAGGACGTCGTCCTATCGGTGAATACTATAGATACTGAAGAACCAGAATGGTGGGTAGTTGGTGGCTCAACGCCGATGAACCTTTATCCCAAATCGCGTTTCCCATCACCTGATGAAGTATTTTCAATGCACACAGGTTTGATGTTACGCTTAACTGCACGTAATTTCGAGCAATCTTATGAGGCACCTAAAGAAATTGGTTACGATGCTTTCATTTGCCATGCAGGCGAGGACAAAGAGCAAGTTGCACGACCTCTCGCAGAAGCCCTTGAGCATATGGGATTTAGTGTTTGGTACGATGAGTTTGAACTTAGACTAGGAGACAGCCTCCGAAAGTCCATTGATAAAGGCCTTGTTAATTCACGATACGGAATTGTGGTTCTCTCAAAGCCTTTTTTTGCGAAGAACTGGCCTCAATACGAACTACATGGACTGATTGCGCGCGAGATAAGCGGCCATAAAGTTGTTCTCCCTATTTGGCACGACATAGAGAAAGAAGATATCCTTACGTACAGCCCGACACTCGCTGACAAAGTCGCAGTAAGCACAAAACAAATGAATATCCACGAAATTGCTCACGCTTTAGCAAAAGTCCTAAATGAATAGTATCAGCGGGTGGGCTCCATTTTATTCCACTTGCCCTATTTTCTACGAATAGGTTGGAGCACCTGCTCCAACCGTTAACAGATAGGCTAAGGAATATGATATTGAGGAAAAGAGTATGTTAGACCCTGAAGAAAGACAGCAACTTAAGAGAAAAATGCTGGTTTTGAAGATCCTCTGGGGCTTTTTCACGGTAGCATTAGTCGCCTATGTGGTTGTAGCTCACCTAATAGGTAATGAAACGGTAATAATAGGCTATAGCAATACCACCCTCTTGATTATCAAGATCGTTCTCGCCGTAGCTGCATTTTCGGCCTTAGTGAATGCTTATTTTTGGAGGAAGTCCATGCTCACAGCCTGGCAGAAACGCCCCAAATCAGGATTCATTCGACAGATGTTCACTATGAAGACCCTAGCGCCCACGTCAAGCAGCGATGCAGCAGTCAAATACGCAACTGCAACAAGGATCTCTATTGCGTTTGCGGAAAGCGTGGGAATCTACGGGTTAATTCTGTTCATCATGAGTGGTGAGTTCGTAACACTTTATTCATTTATAGGTGTCTCAGCTCTGGCCCTCTTCTATTTACGCCCTAAATTTGAAGATCTTGAGCAGCTAGTCATAAATATGAAGCGCATGGAGAATTCAAATTAGTCTCGTCTGCATTCAGTGTAGGGGTATGTTAGAGTACCTGCTCTAGGCCACTGAGTCAGACGAATGACACAAATGTAGGGGCACGGCATGCCGTGCCCCTACATAAATTACAGAACCAAGCCTTGTCCACACCCTGTCCAGGCTCTATTCCTGGTACTCGGCGGGCGTTATGGTCATCTCCAACCTTGTGGTGAAGTTCCGCAGCACTACCATGTCCAGCTTTTTGCCGATAACGTCCCCGGTCAGCATGTGGTGTATGTCGTCCACCCCGGCCACCGGCTCCTGCCCCAGCGAGATGATGATGTCGCCCTCCCTCAAACCCGCAGCCTGAGCCGGACTACGGGGCGCTACGTTCATCACCTGTACGCCTGACTCGTTCTTCAGCAGGTAATACCTCACCACACGCACAGGCAGCGGCACCATCTGTCCCGAGATGCCCAGGTAGCCCCGGGTGATCTTGCCCTCTCTGATGAGCACGCTCACCACCCAGCGCAGCGTGTTCACCGGTATAGAGAAGCAAATGCCCTGCGCGAACTGGATAATCGCCGTATTTATGCCCACCACCAGGCCACGCGAGTCCACCAGCGGCCCGCCGCTGTTGCCCGGATTGAGCGCAGCATCCGTCTGTATCATGTTCTCGATTAGCCTGCCGCTGCGGCTGCGCAGAGAGCGCCCCAGTGCGCTCACCACCCCTGCCGTAACCGTGCTCTGGAAGCCCAGCGGGTTGCCGATGGCGATGACCAACTGTCCCACCTTCAGCTTGCTCGAATCGCCCAGTTGCGCAATGGGCAGGCCCGAACCGGTGACCCTCACCAGGGCCAGGTCCGTAGCTGAGTCCTGGCCCACCAGATGGGCACTGTAATCGCTGCCGTCCGCCAGGCTCACCTCTATCTCGCCCGCGCCCTCCACAACGTGGCTGTTGGTCACCACATACCCGTCGGGAGCTATGATTACCCCGGATGCGCTGCCTTCCCCCTCATTCGGCCATCTCCGGGGACGGTCAGAAGCTTTCTTCCTCACCCGTATGCTCACCACAGCAGGCCCTACCCTGGCCACTACGTTCGTCACAGCTTTAGAATAGGAATCCAGGAAGTCCGCTCCCTCCTCGAAAGAAGAAGGAGCCGGCTTCTCCGCCTCCGCAGCAGCCGGGTAATCCAGAAACTTAAGTTCGAAATCCGATGCTCCACCAGCTACATCCATCACATCCCTCCAGATTCCATGTTATCCCAACAGCGCGTCGAACGCAATCAAGCCAGTTAACGAAGCAGGAATCCGTCATGAAAATTACGATATTCACCAAGAAGAATGAAAATAGTCTTTCCCAGAGCAAAGACAACTAATAGGCTGTGGATGATAACATCCACAGAGAGCATAGAACGGGCCGTTCACCCTTCGACAGGCTCAGGGCGAACGGTAAAAACACTATTTCCAAAGGAATTACCTAACATAATCCCCCCTTTTTTAAACTTGTCCCTGACTCGTTCAGGGAGGGGGCAAGGGGGATTAGGCGCCTGAATCCTTCCTCGGTGTAGGAGCAGGTTGGAAACCTGCCCTACCGGTTATCTCAGGGCAAGAAGAACACCGGAAGGGGCGAGAGGATTGTGGTGAGGAGATTGCTTCGTCGTCCGGCAGTGTGTAAGGGCGAGTTAGAAACCAGATGTGTAGGGGTAGGGAGCGCGAATTATTCTCCCCCCTTTTCTAAAGGGGGCAAGGGGGATTAGGCACCTGAATCCTTTCTCGGTGTAGGGGCAGGTTGGAAACCTGCCCCTACTGGTTATCATCCCGAAGCCTGGTGACCTTAGACGAAGCCAGCAGCGCCACCCAATTACGAACAACTATTTCCTCTTTTCTTACTTTCCTCTTGATTCTCACGGGAGCGACTCCTATAATCTCAACAGGCGTAAATTTCCTGAAAGAGGGGAGGCAGTCATGGCAGAGCAAAGAAAACCTCCTTATATCGAGAAGGTTGACGAGAGAGGCAATTTAGAGGTGTGGATTGTCGACGGCACTTACATTCGCGGCAATATGGACGAGGAGTTCACCAATTTCGGCCAGCACTATCGCTACCACTACATTCCGATGAACGAATTCTGGATCGACCACGAAGCCGAGAATGATGAGCGACAGTTTTTCATTGAGCACCTGCTTATGGAACGCCGCCTCATGGCCAAGGGCATGCCTTATGAAGAAGCCATCGTAATTGCTGACCGTGCCGAGCGTAAAGAGCGCCGCCGCGCCGGCGACTTGAAAATCATGACCCACAAGGGAAAGACATTGCCCGAAGGCAAAGACGTTCACGAGAGGCTGTGGCGCAAACTGGAGGGCCGCCTCAGCGTCTGGATAGTCAACGGCAGGCTGGTGCGCAGCGCCTTCGACATCGACTTCACCGAAGGCGGGCATGACTACGTTTATGAGTTCGTGCCTGAGAACGAGGCATGGATAGACAACGATATCGAGGAAGCCGAGCGCGGCTATGTGCTGCTGCACGAGCTCCACGAGCGAAACCGCATGGCCAGTGGCTGGCCTTACAACAAGGCCCACGCCGAATCGAGCCGCCTGGAATACCACTGCCGCCATCACCCCGACGAGCTTCACGACAAGCTGGTAGACGAAGGCTGGGTCTAACCACCCTATGCTCAAATTCGGGCAGACACACGGGTCTGCCCCTACGCCTGTGAGGACACGCCCTTCGATGGGGCTCAGGACAGGGCTTAGGGCGAACGGTTAAAAGGCTATTTTCAAAGCAATCAAAGAGCTGTGGAGGACCCTTCTACGGAAAGGTCACAGCGGGCAGAAAAAGCCGGACGAATCTCAGAGTAGCAGACAATGGAAAACGAAGTCCTTCTAACCGATGGTTCGATAACGCTCCGGCCTCTCCAACCCAGCGACGCTTTGCCCCTCTATCAGGCGGTGCGGGAATCCCTCCCCGAGCTCCTGCCCTGGATGCCTTGGGCATATGCCGATTACTCCATCAAGGATAGCAGGAAATGGTTAGAGTCATGTGCCAGGACATGGGCCAAAGGCAAAGAGTACAATTTCGTCATAATAGATTCCAGGGACGGCAGCCTCCTCGGCGGCTGCGGCCTGAACCAGGTCAGGCGCAGGACACGCTTCGCCAACCTCGGCTACTGGGTGCGGAGCAAATACACCGGGAAAGGGGTTGCCACCGCAGCGGCGCTGCTGGTATCGCGTTTCGGATTCGACGAGCTGGGTTTGACCCGTATCGAGATCGGCGCTGCCACCAGCAACAATGCCAGCCTGCGTGTGGCGGAGAAGGTGGGCGCTGCCCGGCAGGGGATTCAAAAGAGAAAGATAACCTTCCGCAACAAGGTCTACGACAGGGAGGTGTTTTCACTGACTCCGAAAGACCTCGAAAACCGCGGGCAGAGCGAGCTGTCCAGGGCTTGTCCATAGTCTGTCCAACGGCGTAACCACCTCTGGATTCATACTTGCACCGTTCCATAATTAGGTGCATAATATCCCCCCTGATTCTATCATTTATGTAATCTTGTTACAGAGATATTGAAGTGCAGCACATACCCTCGACAAAGCTATCAAGGCTTGCTCAGGAACTGGGGATCGAGACCTGCCTGGAATTCGATGCGGGGCTGCTTGTTCCGGAGCAAAGGATAAGAGACCTTTGCTTTGAAAACAGATGCGGTAACTACGGCAATAACTATATGTGTCCGCCTCATATAGGCTCAGTGGAGGAAATCAAGGTTCGACTCAAGGAGTTCCGGCAGGGTGTCTTGCTGCAATATTCGAAAGCGCTGGATGTTACCAGCGACATCAAAGGGCTGAGGCAGACCAAGGTTGACTTTCATAATATGGTGCTGCGACTGGAAGAGTGCCTGAGAAGCAGAGGGCTAAAGCAGGTATGGGGGATGATCGGAGGTAACTGCGCACTCTGCGAGATTTGCAAAGCCGAAACCGGTGACCCATGTCCTCATACTGACAAAGCAAGGACATCGCTGGAATCGCTAGCAATAAATGTGGTAGGATTGCTGGAGAAGCTCAGCCTTGACAGCGACTTTCGCCCCGATAGAATAACCTGGACAGGCTGCATCCTGTTCAAAGAAGAGTAAAGCTGATAGAGCCCTTCAGAGTTCGCTGTGGATGTCAACATCCACAGCCCCCGTCACAACTTTAATGTGTTTCTTCCGGCATCTTTGGCAGCACCACAGGGGCTGGGCTTGCTTTTTGCCCTTTGCTATATCTGCCTACCCCCGACCTCTGGCTCCCTCCCCACTCCCAGGCACTGGAAAAGCGCTTCACAACTCCGCACTTTTTGCAAACACCGAGGTTTTTCTCGTCTATTAACCAGTGATGAACACACGCCTTAGGCTGGTCATCATACACTGTCCCTTGAACATCCTCCATCTCTAACCTCCCTCGGCGAGAATAGGAAATCCACTACACAACCCAATGTGCCTCATTCGCCATCGTAAGCCCTGGTTCAATCAACTTAAGAGCACTTCAAGCGAGGTGCCCAAAAACAGGGAAACAAAGGGGATATTGTGATGAATATTAACAGGACAACTCTCATAAAGAGGAATTGTGGGCATCATTCCCAACTGCCCATTATCCTCAACCTAACCCTTCAAACCGAATGAATGAGGGCAGAATCTAACTGCCCCTCTTATCTCTACCGCCTCGTTTTAGAGTAGCAGTCAGAGCAGTACACCGGCCGCCCGTTGCGGGGCTCGAAGGGTACCTGGGTACTTTTGCCGCAAGAGGCGCATACAGCAGGGAACATTTCCCTCTGCTGTCGGTAGCCCCCGCCGCTATACCCACCACCACCGCGCTGTTGTTTTCTGGCTGCCCTGCAGTCAGGACAACGCCCGGGTTCATTGGTGAAGCCCTTGGACGCGAAGAACTCCTGCTCAGAAGCGCTGAAGGTGAAACTTGTGTTGCAATCTGAGCACGTTAGAGTCTTGTCCTCATAACTCATGGATGACCTCCTTTTATTAGGACCTGGTTGCAGTTTGATCATCCATGGCCTGGGGAATGCCTGACTTGTAGAACAGGTCGGGGAATAGCAAACTCCGAACAGGTTACCTTAACATAATAACACATAATTGAGGTTTGTCAAGTACGAGAGTAAAAAGGGTGAGTGCATAACTCACTCTTTGCGAATCAGCCTTCAGTAAACCGTAAATTAGCCTGAAGCAGGCGCTCCAGGCTAACCAGAGGTGTCGGCTAGCCGCACCAGCTCAGCGTAGCCAATCCCGGAAACCGCCTGGCCATCCAGATATCCGGATACTGTCGTCCTGCCCTCCCAGAAGTGGAAAGTGGGTATTGACAGAGACTCAAACATTCTAATCTCCTGCTGAGCATGTCGTGCCCTGAGCACCAAATCCAGGCCACGAGCCTTATCTCGAACACGCCAGACAATTCCATACTCCCTGCCGCTCTCCAGAGAAACCCAGGAGTCCAGCCTCTCCAGCACGATTTTGTGCGTATGGTGAACCGAGTTATCGGGCATCATAATTGTCAGGTCGTATGACCTGACCGATTCATCAGGGTTGACGATACGCCAGAAAACAAGCTCTGTGTTATTGTCGAGCTGGACAGCGAACCAGTCCCAGCCTCCCCGGCCCAGGGAGTTAATCCACATGTGGTCCATCCAGCCTATGCCATCGACATCGAGCTTTTGCCCCTGTAACTCAATCCACCCTTTAGCTTTGAGTCGAGTGAAGGAATAATAATATGAGTCTCCACCGGTCCACTCGCTGACCCCACCGCCGCTGCCCAGAAGGGCAGGTTTTTCTGAAACAAGGGCGATATCGAGGCCGAGCCCGGCTCCATAAGATTCAAGTTTGTAGGAAAACGAATGCTTGTCAGTGCGAAACCAATGGTCGCGACCCCAACGCAAGTCGAGCTTTTGCTCGACATAATGCAGCACCGAGCCGGAGACGAAATGGTGAAAGCGCCCCGCCGTAAGGTCAGAGATAGAGAGAATCTTGAGCCCGATGGTGAAATAGGCCACCATAGCTCCGTACTCCCTGCCCTCGTAGTCTGCAAGGCTGAAATGCCCGTACCACCACTCCGCAGGAAACGCTGGGTGCGCCCCCTCGTCACGCGGAAAGCGGATTTTCGTTGTACTAGCCTTCTTTCGCATCACAGTTGAATTCTCACCGCCATCGCTGCTTTTGTCAAGCGCTCCGCACTACCGAGCCCCAGGCAGATGCAATTAGCCAGATTAGATGGTAAACTAGACTTTACTACATGGAGTGCACAGGGGTGTCATTACCTAAGGAAGGGGTCAGGGGATTGGTTGTGATAAATAGAGCACCGATCATGGGAAAGGAAGGGGCGAAGGATGGCAGATAACCTGGCAATAATCAACAGGGCCATCGAGGAACATCACACCATCAGAGGGCATATAAAGCTTGTAGGAGATTCAATAAGTGACCTGGAGGCTTTGTTCAGCTTACAAAAGGCGCGCCCTGACTGGATCCTTAGCTCACCGGAGGCTCTGTCCGAGAAACAAGTTAAGCTGCAACAGACAATAAACTCCCTTGACGAGGGCCTGAAAAACCACTTCAGCTTCGAGGAAAGGCTGTTTCCGCCTTTATTCGGTGAATTGCTTATGCAGGCGCTTATACTCGAACACAGGGGGATAAAGAAACAAATAGACGAAGCCGAATCGTTAGTAGCCAATACCAAGCTGGAGGGATTGAGTCAGAAGGAACTGCTGTCCAAGAAAGCCCAAATCCAACAGAAGATCGAAGGTATCCTCCAGCTTGTGGAGGAGCACGCTGGCAGAGAGGAAACTATCCTGAAGATGTTGAAAACAGCCCTGGAAGCCAAAAGGTAATTTCAGGGATACCCGTCCACTGCATGGACTGTCGCTACATCTTTATGGAAATCATTTTTTCTTTTGTGAATGCCGCCACTGGACATAGAGCGTAGTGCCCTCATCCAATGAGACCTTGGGCTGCCACCCCAACTCGTCTCTGGCTTTAGCACCATCGAGGTATATACCTTTGTTGACAAACTGGAGGCCCGAGCGAGTCAGGTACGGCATATCCTTGACGTGCCGCATCCTGGACCATTCCTCCATGAGCGCACACCATACATAGGCCACAGAGTAGGGCATAGTAACTTGAACCCTTGGCCCGCCCATGGCTTTAACCATAGAAGCAGCGAACTTCCGCAGCGGAATTGCATCCGGGGGAGCCACATTATAAACCTCGCCTATGGCCCGCTCGCTGGTAGCTGCTAAAATGGCAAAGTCAGCGGCATCGGTGGCATATACAATGCTGTACTTAGGGTTCGACCTGCCGGGCCACATTATAAGGGGCAGCGATACTTGACGATAAACACGGTCAGCAAGAAGCCTGTCCCGCGGGCCGTAGACTGCTGCTATCCTGATCATTGAGACCTGGATTTTGCCTTTCTTGTGGTACTCAAAGGCTACCTCCTCAGCCCGCAGCTTGGCAAAATCGTAGTAGGCATCCCGACAGAAGGCTACATCGCAGGGGGTGGACTCGCAAACCGGGGTATCGCCTTCGCAAAGCTTGCCATGAACGCTGCCAGTGCTGACGTGCAGGAAACGGGGGACCCCTGTCTCAACGCAGGCCCTGAGCATATTATCAGTACCCTTTATGATTGAGGACTCAAACCACTTCCATGCTCCCCAACCAGGCGTAACCCTGGCCGCAGCGTGATAGACAACATCGACACCATTGACAGCGGGGAGCAGGCTGTCATAGTCCTCAACATCGCCGAATATGATCTCGGCCCCTGTAGTTTTCAGATGGGTAATGTTGGAGGTTTTTCGAGCCAGAGCACGCACTTCGTGACCCTGCGCCAGCAGGCGCTCCACGAGGTGGCTCCCCAGAAATCCCGTACCTCCGGTAACCAGCGTCCTCATCATGCCCCTTCTACAAGAACTTGCCCGCTGCCAGCATTCCCCTTAGCAGGTGGGCTGCAGCTTACACAAAGGGAAAACTACCGTCAACCAAGCCATTCAAAGAGGAGGATTCGAACTTCGAAGGTTTCTATAGCTTCCCCTTGGTGCTGGGGACATCGCTTCCTACCCGCTCATCTATCCTGGTAGCTTCATCCAGGGAACGCCCCAGAGCCTTGAACAGCGCCTCCACCCTGTGATGGTCATTGCCCCTGCTGAGAAGCCTGGCATGGAGGTTGATTTTAGCTTCAGTGGCGAAGCTCTGCAAAAAATGTCGGATGAGGTCAGTGTCCAGGCCGCTTATATCTTTGCCCTCCAGGACTGCCTCGATAACGGCATAAGGCCTGCCGCTGATATCAACCGCCACCAGAGACAGCGCTTCGTCCATGGGGACTATAGCGTCTCCCATCCTGACTATGCCGCGTCGATCGCCCAGCGCCTTGTCGAACGCCTGCCCCAGACAGATAGCGACATCTTCAAGGATATGATGATGCCCTACCTTGAGGTCTCCTTTCGCCTCGACTGTTATGTCGAACAAGCCATGCCGTGCTATCTGCTCTATGAGGTGGTCGAGCATTCCTATGCCGGTTTTGGCCTGGCACTTTCCCCTGCCGTCGAGGTCGAGCTCGACCTTGACCTTGGTCTCGGCTGTCTCCCGGTTGATGGTAGCTTTCCTCTTTTTAACAGTTTTAGCGGCCATCCTACCCTCCTTTGTAATTTGCCAGTGCTTCTATCAGAGCATCGGTGTGCTCCGGCTTGCCCACACTTATGCGCAACATGTTCTTGAGCGAAGGCGTAGCGAAGTATCTCACAAAGATGCCCTTGCTATCAAGTTCCTGCTTTATCTTCCAGGCATTGCCCTTGACCACCCGAAAAAGGATGAAATTGGCCTGAGACGGCAAGGGGCTGAGGACCCCTTGCTTTTTCAGCTTGTCGGAGAGCCGCTTCCTCTCGGCGACTATTGCCTTGACCTTGGTTTGAAGATAGTCCTCATCTGCCAGCGACTCCTTCACCGCAATCATAGCTGCTGCGTTCACATTATAGGGCATCTTGATCCTGCGGATAAGCTCGGCGATATTGGCGGAGAAAATGCCATATCCTGCCCTGAGACCACCCAGACCTGCCCACTTGCTGAACGAGCGCAAGACCACCAGATTAGAGTACTTGGGAACGAGCGGCGCAACGGTCTGGCCGCAGAACTCATAATATGCCTCGTCTACAACCACAACCACGCCAGTCTCGACCAGCTTCAGTATGTTGCTTTGAGAAGTAGCGTTGCCCGAAGGATTATTGGGGGAAGCGATGAATATCACCTTTGTCCGCTTGTCTATGGCCGATTTTACACCCTTGATGTCCACCTCGTAGGTATCGCTACGGGGCACGGTGACTGTCCTGCCCCCGCAAACCGACGTGCTGAAAGGGTACATTCCGAAGGTGGGCACACAGTTAATCACTTTATCTCCAGGTTCGAGGAAAAGGCGCAGAACCAGGTCGATGAGTTCATCGCTGCCGCTGCCGGCCACGATATGCTCACGGCTGACTCCCGCATACTCCTCAAGAGGCCCTATGATCTCACGATGCAGAGGGTCAGGATAAATGTGATAGAAATGGTAGTTTGCCAGTGCGCGGCGCACGCGTGGCGAGCAGCCATATGGATTCTCGTTTCCATCAAGCTTTATCAGCTTGTCAACAGGGACTCCACAACGCTCGCTGAGCACTTCAAGCGGTACTATGGGCTCATATGGCTCAATGCCTGCGAGGCTGCCTCTAATGAGCCTCTCAACGCCTCTAGCAGCATATCGGGTCATTTCCCAGCCTTTCACTTTCCCAACTGTTCCAGTCTCTTCTCGACCGATACAGCGTGGGCAATCAATCCTTCAGCCCGGGCGATAATTGCTGATGCCGGGCCGAGTGAACGTAAATCCTTGTCGCTCAAGTCAATCAATATGGATACCTTGAGGAAATCCAGCACGCTCAGTGGCGAGCTGAAGCGGGCGGTTCTACCGGTGGGCATAACATGACTCGGGCCCGCTGTATA
This sequence comes from Dehalococcoidia bacterium, assembly GCA_014874385.1. Lineage (GTDB taxonomy): Bacteria > Chloroflexota > Dehalococcoidia > SZUA-161 > SZUA-161 > JACWAE01. The sequence goes on from JACWAE010000075.1 coordinate 77,718, forward strand.
ATCGCCAATGGCTTCGGGAGCGCCGATGAAGATACCGCCGGCATGGCGAATGCGGTCAAGGTAGGAACGGGCATTTTTTACCATGAGGCAGAGGTGCTCGGGAGCATATAGGTTCACCAGTTTAATAGCCTCGTCCATATTGGTAACGACGACTATAGCGCCATTTTGCTCCAGAGATTGCTTCGCAATGATGCGCCGCTCCAGTTTGGCAAGCTGACGCTTGATTTCCTCACCAACCTCATCAGCCAGGCGGGACGAGGTGGTGATGAGGATGGCAGAGGCCGCTTCGTCGTGCTCCGCCTGAGCCAGAAGGTCGGCGGCGCAGAAAACGGGGTTTGCCGAATCATCGGCTATGATAACGGTCTCGGTAGGACCATGCAGCCCGTCTAGAGCTACAGTTCCGTAGACCTGCTTTTTAGCCAGGGTGACAAAGATGTTGCCCGGCCCGCAAATCTTGTCCACCTTGGGGATAGACTTGGTGCCATAAGCTAAAGCAGCGATAGCCTGAGCGCCCCCGACTTTGAACACGCGACTCACCTTCGCTATGTCCGCCGCTACCAGCGTGGGCGCGGGAACCGTGCCATCGGGGGCTGGAGGGGTCGCGATGATTACCTCAGGGACCCCGGCTACCTTAGCCGGTATCACTGTCATAAGCACAGTCGAGGGGTAATACGCCCTGCCTCCGGGGATATAGACCCCCACCCTCTCCATGGCGCTCAAGATGAAACCCAGCCCTCACTCAACAAAGTCCAACCCCAGCTTCTTCTTCTGAATCAAGTGGAATGCATGCACCCTATCGGCAGCCAGTCGGAGAGCGTTGACCAACTCCTTGTCAACCTTTTTATAGGACTCGGCGATCTCTCCTTTAGTCACCTCAAGCTGAGCCAGGCCCATGCCGTCGATTTTTCTGCCGAAATCTAAAAGGGCATGGTCTCCCCTGCTGCGCACCTCGCTGAGGATTCGCCGCACCGCCTCATCAGGCGTAATATCCTCATCGAATATCTGCCTGATCCTCTGCTTGACGCCGGGCAAGGCCACAGCGAACTCGGCGGTAGAGTGCCCCAGCAGCAGAGATTTGGCAGCTTCCAGGTCTCGGATTACCTTCATTCCAGATACTCCTTGGCGGCTTTCATAGAATTTACTATAGACTGCTCGCGAAATGCCTGAAGCTGCTCACGGGGAACCATCTTCAGAACCTGCTCGCGCCTTTCATCGAAAGAAGCAAAAAATGTCTCCCGTTCCTCAGGAGCTATTTGTCGCACCCAGATAAGGTACTTTTCAGCGAAGTGGTGAAAGTCCTCCCAGTTAGCTTTTCGGGTGGTAACCGTTAAGACGAACTCGCTCCACCTTTTCAGGTTGGAGGCGTCGATAAAGCTGACGGCTACGCCGTCAGCCGAGCCATTAAGCTCAATCCGAATCACTGACATGTTCTTATTGTTGAGCCTTTCCGAGCGGTCAAGCTCGAATTGAAGCACCCGGTCCAGAAGATTAGCTATCGGGTTGCCTCCCACAGGCGACGACTTGCCAAAAAAAGGGCGATAAATTCTGTATATCCAGGCCTCATCGGTGACCAGATGGGAAAGATAACCGGCAACAAAGGACTTGGTCGCAGGGTTCAAGTCAGTGTTCTCGATAAGCTCAGGATGTGCTCGTAACATAAGCTTCATTCCGCTCTTCCCCTCCTCGCTCTCCAGAGGGAGGAAATGAGTCTCCTCCCGGCCGGCACCGACGAAAAATCGTATATCCGGCGCCGTAGAGCCGAGGTAGTAACTGCCCTTATTCCCATCAACGACCGGATGGTGTAGCCTCTCTATCGCTTCCTTTGCGATACCTAGATGCAGACAGATCGGAGGCAAAAGACTCCTTTCTCAAGAAACGCAGCTAGCCTCCATGCCTCTCCTCATAGTTTCAACGAGATAGGCTATCTTATCTTTCTTATCAGGCCGCCTCATAGCTTCGGTGTTCCCGATAAGACATGCCGATGACTCAAACAGTGTATCTATTATCTTAAGATTGTGCCTGGCGATAGTTGAGCCGGTCTCAGTGTTCTCGATGAGGACATCGGCGTCCTCGGGCAGAAATGCCTCGCTCGCCCCCCAAGTAGGGATAAGCTTATATGGCGCCAGATGATTGTCATGGGCATACTTATCGGCGATATTGACATACTCCGAAGCTACTCGCAGCGCGGAGTCCCTTTTCATTTTCCTTAAATCGTCCGTGCTTGAAACGCGCAAATCCTTACTGACCACAGCGACAATCCTCACCTTGCCGAAGCCAAGGACAAGCACTTCATCCACCGGACTGGAAGGGAATCGAAAGAGGTGGTCCCTCAGCCAGTCCCTGCCCGTAATAGCCAGGTCGAAATTACCATTGGCTACCTGTTGAGGCATATCCTGAGGTCTGATCACCTTGACCGTCACCCCGTCAAGGTCGCTCCGCGGCCTGTTGCTGGTTTTGCCTGCATTATAACCCTCTATTTTGAGGCCAGCCTTGTTCAAGAAAGCCACAGCATGGCGCTGCTGGTGACCATCAGGCAGCGCCAGACAAACCGAAGACCCTCTCATGGCTGCAGGCTTTGAAGCAAAGCCTGCTTCAATGGCAGAAGGCTCCTTGACATAAGATTTCACGGCTTCCCCTGTTGAGAGCGAAGCCAGAAGAGGGCTCAAGTTTTTTCTCTCCAGACTATCCCTGTTGGCAACCAGGTAAGCACTGCTTTCCAGAAGTGCAGCCACCGGAATCAGGCCCTGCTCCTTAAGCTTTCTTGATGAAGTCTCAGCGATTATCGCCAGCTCCGCATTCTCCGGTGGGTATACCCCGGCTGACCCCCAAACGGGGAATATCTGGAATCTCCTCAGCCGCTGCTTCAAGGCGAAGACCTCGGCCAAGTTAGGGTATTCACTGACGATACGCAGACTATCGTTGTGGTTTTTCCATGCCTCCGATGAGGAGTATCCCGACGACCTGGCAGCCACAGCGTACAGGTTTCGCCTCCCATAGCCTAAATCTCGAACCTTGACCACAGCCTCGCTGCGGTATTTAGCTAAAAGCTCCTCCACCCAGTCAAGGCGGCAGATGCCCAGGTCATAGTTACCTATAGCCACCTGGATGGCGATGTCCTTCTCATGGAACACCTTCAGAAAAAGGCCAGAGGTTCCCGGGCACTGCGGCCTGTAGGAGCGGGAACCATCGCAGTAATCGCTGACGTTAAGACCCGCTTCTTTCAGCAAGTCCGCTGTGCTGTCTTGAAGTTGACCTTTGGGCAAGGCAAGCTTTACTTGCACCTCGCCTCCTCAAGAAGCTTCAGTAACCCGGCAGGGGAGGACTTGAGCCGCTTTTTGCCACTCGACTGATCGAGCACCTCTATCCCTTCTCCACCGCGCATATTTACTACCCAGCGAAAATCAGCGGTCTCCCTGTAACCAAGGTCGAACTCAGCGATATAACCTGCGTCACGCAATTGACGGGCTAATGCCAGAGTGGGCTTGAGCCCTTCATCTTTCGCCCTGAGTAAAACCCTCTCTCGCCGCGGCACCTCTCTGGACAGTCCCATGAGCTCGTCAATATACAATGCGAACCCCGAGGCACAAATGTCCTTCCCCCCGACCAGGGGAATGAGTTCGTCGTATCGACCTCCTCCACCCAGCCTGCACCCTGAGCTATAGAACCCGAAGATAATGCCGGTATAGTACTCGAAGCCCCTCCCCGAGGTGAAATCTATCTGGTAGTCAAAACCCAAATTGGTCAGCAGGTTCGCAATCCTGGCAAGTTCATTCAGACTGGGTTCGAGAGCAGGCAAAGATGAGCAGAAAACACCCCGCAGGTTTTCCACAAAGCCAGGGGAGTTCCCCTTCAAACCGAATAAGAGTTGCAGGTTCTTCCCCAGCTCAGGGTTCCCGCCCTTCAGGTCACCCAGCACACCCGGATTTCCCGAGAAGACCTGCTCCAGCACATCGGCCTCTTTCTCACCAGCCAACCCC
>JACWAE010000076.1 GCA_014874385.1 Dehalococcoidia bacterium
AAATCGAAGTCGTTTCTCCTGGCACCATCGGCAGGGTTAGCGCATATCTGCAGCGCTTTGATATAGATTGGATCATTCCTGAACTTCTTGGCCTCACTCGCCCGCACCAGGATGGCGGCGGCTGCCCCATCGCTTGTTCCGCAACAATCGAAGATACCCAGCGGCCAGGCGATTATAGGCGAGTTCATTACCTGCTCCAGGGTTACCTCTCGCCGGAAGTGGGCCTTGGGGTTCATAGCTCCATTGTGATGGCTTTTTACAGGGATGTGCGAAAGCATCCTTTTCCCTTCCTGGGGGCTGAGGCCGTAGCGGTGAAAATAGCTTGTAGCCATCATAGCGAAGAGGCCCGGCGCCGAGATAGCAGTAACCAAGTTAGGGGTGCCTAAAGGGACCTGATTGGGAAGGCCGGCGATGCCCATATCCTTCAACTTCTCAGCCCCCACCACCAGCGCTATGTCACATACGCCACATGCCACGGCGTAGGCAGCGTTTCTGAGGCAATCTGACCCTGTGGCGCAGGCATTCTCAATCCTGGTAACTGGCTTGTACTGAAGTCCCAGGGTTCCAGACAGGCCCAGCCCTGTCATACCGGATGTTTCGCACCAGTGCCCTACCCATGCCGCATCGATGTCCTTAAGCTCAACTCCCGCATCTTCAAGTGCTTCATAGGTAGCATCGACTATCATATCTGAAACACTTTTATCCCAGAGTTCACCGAAATTAGTACAGCCTACGCCAATTACGGCTACTTTATCTTTTATGCTTTCTGCCATCTTTTTCCTCCTCAGACTCTCACCGGTCTGGCTTTCCAGTAATAGTTATGGATACCGCGATCGAAGAAAAGTTTCCTGAAGGTCATCTCCACAGGCATCCCTACTGCTACCTTATCCGGGTCGCGGTCGGTGAAATCAAACATCCCCCTTCCTCCTCCATCGAAGTCGATGATGACGTTGGTGGCTGGCGGGTCGGGGGTAGTTGCTATGTAGTCATGGGTGAAGTTGAACAGTTTCCCCTTTTTGTCAGCGAATTTATAATCCTCGAACTGGTCTTTGGCCTGACATATCACACATATCCGGGCCGGCGCTCTCCCGCCAGCCCAGGCCGGGGGCCGGTACTCCGGCGTGCCGCACTTTCTGCATTTCACCCCATAGAGGGGCAGGATTGCTTTGCGGTCCCTGCGCAGCGCTGAGATAGAGGTGGGAGTTAGCTCCGGGCGCTGTGCCGGCTCCAGAGGAATAAGGCCTCTCCAGCGGAGATATGTTTCATAATTGTTGACCATCCTTTTGGAGGCCAGGTGAGCTTTGATTCCGCGACGGTCTCTGACAATTTCAATAAACTGGCTTACTTCGATAACGAAGGCGTCGGCCCCGTTTCCATAGCTGGCGAAGAGTATCTTATCTCCAGCTTTAGCTTCCTCGAGGGCTGCTACCAGCATCATCATTGACTGGGCGGTGCCGGTATTACCTACCTGCATGAACATAGTATCCTGGACCTGCGCTGCATCGAATCCCAGGCTCTTCGACAGCTTGATATGCGCTCTGACATCGAGAGGGGAGTCATATACTGCCTTGGCGAAATCACTGGCCTTGAGATTTAATTTGTTCATCACGCCGGTAATAGCCTCGGGGAGTATTTCAGAATAGCCTTTATCCAGAACCATGCGGTCTTCCCATGAGCGAACGAAGGTATCGGTATGAGCCCGCCATACCCCGGAAAATTCATCGCAAATTGAATAGCTGCCCTCGACTGTAGCGATGACATCCTTATCGCCCAGAAGAATAGCAGCACCTCCGTCACCAAAACCCTGCTCCATAAGCCCCGAAGGTGCTGCGGGGCGGGCATCAGCAGCAGCTACCATGATACTCTTAGCCGATTTAGCTTTTATGGCATCGATAGCTGCGGTTATCGCGATTGTCCCTGTCCTTAAAGAGCCTGCAAAATCCGCAGCCCTGACGTTGCGGCCCAGGTCTACTGCCGCGGCTATTATGGCTGAGCTTTGCTTCTCACTGTAAGGGTGAGTTGTAGAGGCGAAGAACAGCCCATCGATAGTTTTAGGGTCTGTGTTGCTCATACAATCGATGATTGCTGCTACTGCCATGGTCACGCAGTCTTCGTCGTAGCTGGCTATCGCTTTTTCTCCCGGCACAGACATGCCCAACATACCGATACCGCTCCAGGCCCGGAAGAGCTCGGTCCTGGGCAGGCGGTGCAGCGGTATATAAGCACCGTAAGAGGTTATGCCTGCCATTAACGCCTCCTTATGCAATCCTTTTCCCGGATTCGAATTTTTCTAAAATTAGCCTCGAAAATCTATCAGTGGCAGAGTTGAGCTTTGATTGTTATATAAGTAGCTGGCTTCTGACAAGCAGAAGGGAAAACAAATATCCTGAGTGAATCTCTGCGGAATGAAAACTTTATATCATTGCCATCGGTATTTGTCAATGTACGCTAAACTATATTACCCTAAAAATAGCCTTTTTAACCGTTCGCCCTGAGCCCTGTCCTGAGCCCTGTCGAAGGACTGTCGAAAGGTGTGAGAGACCCGTTCGTGGTGAGCTTGTCGAACCATGAACGGGCATATCTCCTCGTTATGGGAGATGATATTTTCATCCTTCGTGGTGCTGATTTCAATCGGCATGTTGGGAAATCCGCAGAGAGTTGTAGTTTGGTTGTTGCCTACTGCAAAAATCGTCAATATGTTCAATCACTATAATTTTCCATGTGATATACTGTATGCGTGAGTAATCCTCAGTCTGAAGCTATTACCCTTCTAAATAGTGTACTAAATGACCTCTTCAGAGGTAGCCCCGATATTAAAAGCGTGCTGCGTAGATGTGCTCACATATGCCAGATACTGGGATGGCTTCAGCAATTGACTTTGTTTCAGAACGAGCTAAATGGATACTCTGATAAGGTAGAATTGCCTTGGTACCGCAAATCTATCAGAGGGCGCACTGAATGGCTTGTCACTGGGGGCATATACACAGTTATAGAAAGTGTTATAGAAAATGGGCACAGTATTGAGAAAGAGCAACCCAGATACACTGAGATGGACGTGTTGGCTGGGATCGATTGGGTCATTTCAGCGGCTCAATCGGGGTATGTCAAAGGGACGGGGCGAAAATCTTCCAAATATATAAAACTCCGTAACAAAGAGATAGAAACTGAAGAAGTGAATACTTATGACAAGCATGTCTTCGAGACAATTATCACGAACATAGAAAACGTTGCGTTCAACTTTGCATCGAATTCATATGCCGTACTGCGCTATGGTGACGCATTGCAGGATGTTTGGCAAACATATCGAGCAAAAGTTGAGGAACAACTCATACCTATTGGATTCGCGAACCATTTGGATGCAATACGAATAGGACTGAACTCGAACAATCCACAGGAGTGGAGAAACGCCATGTGGAGTTGCCGGGACGTTTTTCACGACCTCGCCAAATACTTATGGCGTGACCGACGAGAGACTTACGAGTACCTACCAGGCCAAGGAGAGAATGGCAAACTGCGAGTAACTGAGAGCGATTATATAAATCGTTTGGGTGCTTATCTACATCAGAAGGGTATCGTAGGAACAACACAAGCATATCTCCGTGCCGAGATGGAACGCATATACCAGTCTATCAGCACGCTGAATGAATTAGATAGTAAGGCTCACAGTGAAGTCACACTCCTTGACGTCCGCACCGCAGCAATTGGCACTTACACAATCCTAGGCGAACTCGTAACACGAACGGATATGAATCCTATTACAGAGTACTGCAACCTGCAAGTTTCGAAGATGCCTGAACAATAAGCCATTTCGTGTAGGCATGGGCAGGATAGGGTTCTGTTCTTGCTACGTGCTTGCTTCCCATGTGAGGATCAACCTATCACTTCCGCGTCACGCAGCTTTTTGATGCGTGCCTTTTTGTAGCCAAGCTCGAGCATGATTTCATCGGTGTGCTGGCCGAATCGCTGAGCCCAATTCCTGGCCTTAAACGGCGACCTGGAAAGCTTGATAATGGGGCCAATCTGTTTGGCTTGGCCCATGGTCGGATGCGGCACTTTGACGAACATCCCGCGGGCTATTAGGTGGGGGTCGGAGATTGCCTCTTCAGGGGAGTAGACCGGTGCCACGCAGGTATCCTTCTGGCGCAGTATTTTTAACCATTCGTCCCTGGTCTTGGTCAGGAAGGTTCGCTTGAAATACTGGAGAATCTCCTCGCGTTTTTCGCCTTCTGCATATTGATGCTCGATGAAATCCTCACGTCCCAGCAGTTGGCACAGGTTGGCATAGAACCAGGGCTCGACGCTGCCTACGCTGATATACTTCCCGTCCTTCGTTTTGTACACATTGTACCAGGGACGGTGCTCCTCTCCTGTAGCTATATTCTCGCCCTGCTCCGATACTGTCTCGCCAAGCAGACTCGGCAGCAGCACAGGCATCATCAACCCTACTATGGTGTCGGTCATGGACACGTCCACGTACTGGCCCTTACCTGATTTGTCTCGCGCGGTGAGGGCAGCCAGTATTCCGATGACAGCGGCCATCCCGCCAGCGGCGAAGTCAGCCAGGACTGTGCGCGGGATTACCGGAGTTCCATCGGAAGCCCTGGTTGTGCCCAGAAGTCCGCCTATGGAAATGTAGTTGATATCATGTCCCACGACATCGCGATAGGGCCCGTCCTGCCCGTAGCCTGTCAGGGAGGCATATATTATCCGTGGGTTGACCTTCTTTACAGCATCGTAGTCAATGCCCAGGCGCTTGGTCGTCCCGGGCCTGAAACCTTCTATGATAATGTCAGCCGTCTTAGCCAGCTTGCGGAATATGCTGAGGCCTTCTCTGGTTTTTAGATTAAGCCCCATGGTCTTGCAGTTGCGCCAGCCGGGGAATATGGGTGAATCCGGATACATAAACGCAAGAGGACCTCCGCGGCGTTC
>JACWAE010000077.1 GCA_014874385.1 Dehalococcoidia bacterium
CCTGACTTTCTGCCCCACGAAGACATCAGTTGGCGCAGTTACTATCTGGATGGGCAGAGCTGTATCAGCACCGTCGATTTGAACATATCCCATCACAAATGGCAGCATCTCCAGAAAAGCATCCGCCGAAAAAAGCATCACTGAAAATGTGTGCACTTTGCCTTTCAGCGGTAATTCTATCCACTTCGTTTCAGCAACCCTGCATTTTGGATTCCAGCAGTGGACTCTGGGCGGACAATACACTGTCTTGCACACGGGACATTTCGTGCCAAACAGCGTCTTATCTATCAGCCCCTTGAAGAACTTTGAGACCAGGCCATAGCTGTGGTGATAGAGTACACCGTGAGGCCGATATATGACCATAAAATCTTTTTCTTCAGCGTCTTCGATTTTCCCCGGGCCAGAAAGAGCCCTCACTATTTCGTAACCTTTAACAGTCCAGTTGCCCTTCCTGGCGTACTCCTCCCATTCTTTTTTAATGGGTGTAGCTTTATCCTCTATTATTCTGACTTCATCTGTCATCTTACTACCTCCGAAGCTAATCTTTAGAGTAAATGATTACCCCGCCCTGACAGCCCGTTCCCCCATGCCCCGTGGTGATAGCCTTCTTAGCTTTCTTCACCTGAAGCGTCGGATCACCTAGTTTCTTCCGAATCAATCCCGCCAGTTGCCAGTATAAAAAGAGGGTCTGGAGCAGCGATGTCGCGCCCACTGGATGTGTGAAGGCCGTTAGGCCGCCACTGAGCTGGCAGGGAAGTTCACCACCACGCTCTACCACACCCTCCCGAATCAGTGTCTTGCCCTCGCCCCGGCGACAAAACATGAGGTCTTCATACAGGCAAAGCTCCACACCATCATACGGGGCAAATAGCTCCGCTAAATCTATCTCCTTCAACGGGTTCCTGATGCCAGCCTGAGCATAAGCTTGTTTCGCTGCCTCCCTGGCAAACCCGAAATTAGCCATTTCAGGATACGGTGTTATGGGTTTTTCGACGTTCGGTGGATATATCTTTTCCTCTGCCTTATACACGCCGTGATATGCCCAGTCCACCAGCCTGTCTCCAGGCCTCATCGAATCGGTCCCCATACCTACCCCATCAATCCACATCGGATTGTTTGAATATTTCTTTGCCACCTTCTCCGAACCCATCAAAAGGCAACAGGCACCCTCGCTGATCAGAGCACAATCCCACCTGCGATAAGGCCAGGCTATTATCCTGTCCTTGTAGTAATCATCGAGTGTAACATAGCCTGTACCATGCTCCGCTCTCCATTGGGAATATGGATTATGTACGGCATTGTTGCGATTTTTGACTGCAATCCTGCCCAGGTCCTCTATCGTCTCGCCATATAGCTGCATATGCCGGGTCTCCAGCGCAGCATAATAGCCATTATAAAAGCCGCCTACAGTGAAATCCCAGTCCGTGTCTGAGGCAGAAGCTATGAACTCGTTGGTGGTAGCAGTGTCTACTTCTGACATCCATTCCCAACCTACCACCAATATAAGGTCGAACTGCCCTGATTTGATAAGGAAATATGCATTGATAATGGCATCCAACGGTGTGCTTCCACCCCCCTCAATCCGGTAACCACCTTTTCTATGCTGTCCGATGTAATCCTGGACTATCCATGCCATACATAGTTGCTGATTCAGGTGATCGCTGAAATAGCTGCTTTGTACGAACTCTATTTCTTGTGGGTCTAGATTTGGGAAGTCATTGAGCATATTCTTATATGCCATGGCAACGCCTTCTTCCGCATTATCATATCGCACCCTGCCCGGCCTATAGAGTCCGCCTCCCAGGATAGCTACACGCCTATCATTCATAAAACACCTCCTCGTCGTCGATTAGAGACCTAACTCTTGCGCCACGATGGCACGCTGAAAAGCGCCATCTCCAAATATTATCTCGCCCGCCTTAGCTCTTCTATAATAGAGATGTAAATCGTGGTCCATGGTGAAGCCTACAGCACCGAATATCTGATGAGCCAGCAGTGTCACCCGGCTAAAGGCAGCACCTGTCCAAGCCTTGGCAATGGCTACGTCCATAGCAGCAGGCAGCCCCTCTGATACTTTCCACGCCGCTTTGTAGGTGACGAACCGTGAGCCGTCGACATCGCTCACCATATTAGCACAGTAATGCTGAATCGCCTGGAAACTGCCTATAGGGCGGTTAAATTGAACCCTCTCTTTAGCATAGGCGACAGCCATATCCAGCGCGGCTTGTGCCCCTCCAACCATCTCGGCACACTTGGCCACTACGGCCTTCTGTAAGACATCCTGCATGATTTGCCAGCCCCGGTTCAGACCGCCCACTATGTTTTCCTTGGGGACAGCTACATTTTCAAACACCACTTCGCACTGCTTATCGCGGGCTAAAGTCTTCAGCAGCGTAAGTTTAATTCCAGGAGTCTTGGAATCGACCAGGAAAATTGTGACCCCGTTTTCCGGTTTCCCCCTTGCCTTTGTTTTAGCCACACACAGTAAGTAATCAGCAACATTGGCATCATGCACAAAGAGCTTCGTTCCATTTATAACATACTTGCCATCGCGAGCAGCCGCAGTGGTCTTGATAGATGCTGCATCATATTTAGCGCTGGCTTCGGTCAGCGCTAGACTGAGGACACGCTTGCCGTTGGCAATTTCAGAAAGCAATCCTTTCTTTTGCTCTTCGTTTCCCGCAGCCATTATAGTCATGCCGCCAAGGACAACAGTTGAGAAGAATGGTCCGGGGACGATGTTATATCCCATAGCCTCGAGCAGCACAACCAGGTCCAGGAAACTGCCGCCACCGCCTCCGTATTTCTCTGGAAATGGCAATCCCATCCACCCCAGCTCCGCCATCTTGCGCCACAGCTCCGGTGAATAGCCCTCATCGCTCTCGTCGAGTTGTTTCACCAGCTTCTTGGGACATTCTTTCTGTAAGAAATCGCGTGCCGACGTCCTCAGCATTTCCTGCTCTTCGCTCAATCCGAAGTCCATCTTCAGCCTCCAGTTCAAGAATCAAAAGGTCAGAGTTTGCGTAATGCTCAGCTACCACCCCAAGGCAGGCCTAACCCCCTGATCGCAATGATGCTACGCTGGATCTCGGACGTGCCAGCACCAACAAGCCCGGAAATGCAATCGAGATATCCTGTGCATATCCTGCCTTTCAAAGGTGCCCACTTGGCGTCCCTCTCCAGTTCACCGTACGGCCCCATGACGTCTACTGCTGTGTTTGCCAGTTTACGGCTCAACTGGGTGGCGACCAGTTTGAGCACAGAGGCTTCGATATTCGGTACAAGGCCCCGGTCAAGCATCCAGGCGGTTTGCCAGAAGAACATGTAGGCTACATCAATATCTATTGCCAGATCAGCCAGCTTATCGCGTATCAGTGGCTCATCGGTCAATGTCTCTCCATTGCGCTTAGTTTCCGCGGCCCACTGCACCAATTCCTCGAAAGTTCGCTTGAAGCCCCCTACAGGCACTACAAGCCTCTCAAAGTCCAGGGCTGCCATGGCATAATACCAACCCCTGTTTCGCTCACCGATAATGTTCCTTTGGGGTATCCTGACATTATCGAAGAAGACCTCATTAAAGGAATGGAAACCACAAATATTTATCAGTGGGCTAATGGTGATACCCTCCGACTTGTTATCCACGATAACCAAGGAAATACCTTTATGCGCGGGTGCATTGGGGTCTGTCCGAACCAGCATCCATGCGAAGTCAGAAACGTGCGCGCCGCTGCTCCACGTCTTCTGCCCATTGATTACAAGGTCGTCCCCGTCTTCCACTGCGCTCGTTTGAATAGAGGCCAAGTCAGAGCCTGCATTTGGTTCACTGTAAGCGAGCCAGAACCTGATATCCGCCCTCGCGATTTTAGGCAGCCACTCTCTCTTAGCTTCATCGCTGCCAAACAGTAGGATGGTCGGGCCAGAAATCAGGGTGGCTACGCCAGGACCAGGTGCCCGGTGGTAGCTCAGGCGTTCATTGAAGATGGCCTGCTCCATACTGGAGCGTCCTGCGCCCCCGTATTCCCTGGGCCATGAGAGAGTTAGCCAGCCTTTCTCTGCCAACCGGCGTCTAAACCGTTCTGCCGCAGGGTCTAGTTCCTCGAAATCCGGTATAGTTCCGTATCCGCCAGGCCAGTAATGGCTCTCTTCTGCCCAGCTTGCAGGCAACTCCTTGTTTATAAAGTCGTCGACTTCTTGCCGAAATGCTTCTTCCTGGCCGCTAAATTGAAAATCCACAGTTTCCTCTAAACAACAGTTACAGCAATTAGTAACAGGCTATTGCTGGCGGGGCAATCCCAGTCCCCTCATAGCCACAATGTTACGTTGAATCTCATTCGTGCCGCCGCCCACGCCTATGGAGATGCAGCTCAAATAGGTGCGCATTGCCCTGCCATTAAAGACAGCACATTTGGAGTCCTGGCCCAACTCACCGTAGTGTCCGAGAACTCGCATTCCTACATTTGCTATACGTCTCAGCAATTCGCTGGAAAATAGCAATGACATTGAGGACTCATAGCTAGGATGAAGTCCCTTACTGTACATCCAGGCAATGCGGTAGCACATCATACGCAGAACCTCATCCTCCACTGCCAGCTCTGCTAATTCGTCTTTAATTAAAGTGTCATCGCCAAGACTATTGCCGGAGCGTTTGGCTTCCTTCACATACTGTATTAGTTCCTCGATGAGGCACTGGTTTGCAGCGGCTGTGCCAATCAGGGAGCGCTCGAAGTCCAGCGCCATAGCAAGCTGATACCAGCCCTTATTTTTTTCGCCTATCAAAGCATCCTTAGGGACACGCACATCATCAAGAAAGACTTCATTGAAGGAATGCCGGTTCAAAATATTTATCAGAGGCCTGACGGTTATACCCGGGGTCTTCATGTCGATAACGAACATGCTTATTCCTTTGTGCTTAGGCACATTGGGGTCGGTTCTCGCGCCCAGCCAGCAATAGTTAGCATAATGCGCATAGCTGCACCAAATCTTCTGTCCATTTATCACCCAGCTATCGCCGTCCTCCACAGCGCGCGTTTGAATAGAGGCCAGGTCTGAGCCGGAGTTGGGCTCACTATAGCCAAGACAGAAGCATGATTCCCCCTTCGCCACCTCGGTAAGATATTTTTTCTTTTGCTGCTCAGTGCCAAAGAGCGAGATGGCACCTCCCACCCAGTTCACAGATATCTCCATCTCAACGCCTACCGGAGCCTTGTGGTAATACAACTCTTCGGCAAGTATCAGCCGTTTAACGTGGCTCATATCCGAGCCCCCATACTCCTTGGGATATGCCGGTGCCAGCCATCCCTTCTGCCCCAGTTTGCGCTGGAACTCGCGTAAAAGCGTCCATGACTCCTCGGTCTCTTCCCATAGCCCGACATCAATCTCATGCCACCGCGGTGGAACGGTCTCCTTAAGCCACTGTCTTACCTCCTGACGGAACGCCTCTTCTGCTTCCGAAAATCTGAAATCCATAAGCACCCCCATACTTTGAGGCTGTCTTTACGTGCCATCGATAATCTTGAAATGGTCGATATCGTGGAAATAATCGCCTGTCCTCTTATCGCTGAAAACTGCCTGCAAGCGCATCCCCGCTTTTATCTTCTTCTCGTCAGTCTCATCCAAGCAGTGCACAATGTTGGAATCAGCGCCATCGAGCTTAATAAATGCTGCGGTGAAAGGGATTCTCTTCGGTTCACCAGTGGTTGTGTCAATATAAGAGAAGTTGGTTACCGTAAAGGCAAGCAGCGTACCTTTATCGCTAACAGCTACAAATTCCTCCATCTTAACGAAGCAGTCCCGACACACAATACGCGGAGGCACGTAGACCTTACCACACTTGGGACACTTAACCCCTACTATACGCTTGTTGTCCCTTAACTCACGGAGAAAACGGCTGTAGTAATAACCAGCATGGTATTTATAGGGCATATCTGCTATGTATTTTATGCTGAGCGGTTTTGAGACTTCTTTCCCATGTTCCATAGCTTGCGCTCCATTCAGTCCAATCGAGGCAGTGAGCTGAGCACGGTAACATCTGACCAGAAACAGCCGCCGAATCCGGTGGCTACAGCTACCTTCGCGCCCTCTACCTGCTTCTTCTCCGCTTTCCCCATCACCTGCAAGGCAGCTTCACCTATCCTTAAGAGCCCTGTTGCGCCGATGGGATTCGTTGCCAGTACGCCGCCTGAGGGATTAATAGGCAGTTTTCCTCCCATGTTGGTGACGCCGCTCCTGATCAGCCCGGGTCCCCCTCCCTCCTCACACATCCCTAAAGCCTCCATCCAGCTAACCCCTGCTGTTGACGCAGGTACGTATAATTCAGCAACGTCGATTTGATTGAACGGGTCAGTAATGCCAGCCATCTCATAGGCCTCATGCGCAGCGATCTCCAGAGACGGCAGGTTTGCCAGTCCAATCCCATCTGCTAGATGAACCAGTATATGACAATCACCAACGCCAAGTATCCAGGCAGGTCGTTCGGCTATCCTCCTGGCTTTTTTCTCAGAGGCGAATATGACGGCGCAGGCGCCATCGGTCCTGGGACACATATCAAGCAGCTTTATGGGATAAGATATGTAGGCAGACTTCATCACATCTTCCACAGTAATGGTCTGCCGCAGGTGAGCGTATGGATTGTACAACGCTGCATTATTATGGTCTCTTACCGAAACGAGCGCTGCATCCTCTTCTGTCGCTCCGTATTTGCTCATATAAGCTATATACTGAGCTGCTAGAGGCCCTATCGCGCCGGCGCAGTACTCTCTCTCGGTAAAAGGGTCGAAGCAGGTCGATATCGCTGCTGTGGTGTCCGATTCGGAATTTTGCTCCCAGCCGATAACCAGCACTGTGTCGAACAACCCTGAAGCCGCATGGTAAAAACCTGCATGCCCTATAGCACTGCCAGTTGTTCCTCCTGTGGTTACCTTCATAATGGGCTTCATATATCCGCCGGAGCCGTCCACGCTCCACATGTCCACATAGTTGATCGATTCGAAATGGTCCATGTTGCCAATCACTATCGCATCGATGTCTGCCATAGTCAGTTCGGCGTTCTCCAGAGCCCTCTTCACAGCAATACTGATCAATTCCTGACCATTACAGTCAGTATTCTTGGACCTGTGATGGGTTTGTCCCACCCCTACTATTCCCACCCGTCTTCTCACTGAATATCGCCCCCTGGGTAGAATTGACAGCTAAATCCTATTTCCCCAGAATGAACACGCAGTGCCCCTGTCCACATGCACCTTCGATACCATGCGCCAGAGCTGTGCTGGCTTCATCGACCTGCCTATCACCGGCTTCACCTCTAAGCTGCAGCACTGCCTCCGCAATGCGGGCCAGCCCAGCTACTTGAACTGCGTGTGCTGACAGAACCCCTCCCGATGGATTTACAGGCAAAGAGCCGCCCATCTCCGTCAGGCCAGAATCGACCATAGCACCGGCCTTGCCCCGATCGCAGAATCCCAGCCCCTCCATCCACATAAGTTCCATGTACGAGAAGGCATCATAAACCTCAGCTACGTGTATTTGCTTCAATGGGGTATGAACACCAGCCATGTTATATGCTCGCTTAGCTGCTGAGGTTAGCGCATCCACTTCAGCAAGGTCGCGGTCTCCCAGGTGATATGCGTCGGCACAGTGCCCGACCCCCTTTATCCAGATAGGCTTTTTATGCTTTTTCTTCGCTGTTCTCTCCCGCGCCATGATAATGGCGCAGGCCCCATCTGAGATGGGGGACGTGTCGAGTAGCTTTATCGGGTCGGCCAGCACCTTCGATTTCAGCACATCCTCGACCGTAATATCCATTGGCAGATGTGCGTAGGGATTAGCCCTGGCATTTTTGCGATTCTTAACCGAGACCTTCGCGCATTGCTCCTTGGTAACCCCGTATTTGGACATATAGCTCCTCATTTGAAGAGCTGCTGAATTTATCGCATCGAGCCCTAACATGCGCTCGTAGACAGGATCAAACATGGCATTCGTGATTATTGATGGTATTCCCTCTGAGATTTTGCTTTGTGCCACAACCAGGGTTATCTCATGCAGGCCGGAAAGGAGACGCATGAGCCCCATCAATGCACCATACGTGCCGTCTCCCTCTACATTGGTGGTGGGAGATTTATGAGAACCGGTGGCTTCCGTAATTGTCATGGAAGAGATAGTTCGGCCATCCCAAAAATCGTTGCAGACCGTGATAGTATTATCTATATCATCGATCGTTAGTCCAGCGTCTTCCAGTGCTTTGCACGTTACCTCGTAAGCTAACTCAGCATGAGACGCAGGATTATATCTCTGGTACTTTGTTTGAGCTACTCCTATGATGCCGACCTTCTCCAAACTCTTGCTCCTATTTCAACCTTCCACTGCTCAGGCTCTGATTGGCTTGAAATATTTGATGTCGAGGTAATTGCCCTCCCTCACTTCACGGAAAACCGCTTTGACTCTTAAGCCAACAGAAATATCATTCAAGTCTATTTCACCCAGCAGGTGTACCAATCCAGTACTTGCACCGTCCAACTTTATGATACCTAGGGCGAATGGTGGCTCTAGAGGCTGGATACCTGGGACAGCGTACCTTGTTACGGTATAGGTCAACAATGTTCCTGTATCGCTGAGTTCCACCCATTCACGCATATCGCAGTAGCATCTGGGGCAAGTCTCCCTGGGAGGAACAAAAACCCATGCACATTTGGGACACTTGATACCCCAGATTTTACAATTGTCTTTTATCTCCTGATAAAATCTGCTTCCCACCTTCCCTACATGCCAAGTATAGGGAAGCCTGATTCGACTCGGGTAAATCAAAGTCCCTGTGTTGCCGAGTTCTTCACTTTGTACTGACATTGCTGGCAACTCCTAATATCAGGCTGCAGGCTTTTTGGCAATTAATACTTTGATGGTAGAGATTGCCACGTTTTCGCCTCTCTGGTTCTTAACCGACTGCTTCAGACTTACCGTGCCTCCTATGTCGCCTTTGTCCTGTTTTTCTGTAACCTCTAGCTCCACATGTATGGTGTCGCCTATCTTTGTTGGTGCAGTAAATCTTAACTTGTCCATGCCGTAGAAAGCAACAATTGCCATCTCATATAGTGGCATCAGCCCGATAGCAAATGAAATTACCAACATCCCATGAGCTATCCTCTCGCCAAAAGGGCCTTTTTTGGCATATTCTATGTCGGTATGAAGTGGATACCAATCACCAGTCAAGGCAGCAAAATTGACTATATCTGCTTCGGTAATAGTCCTCGCCCTGGTTACGGCTACTTCCCCAACGTTAAAATCTTCAAAGTATTTCATGCTTACTCCTTCTACCAATTTACCTTGTCCAGGCCCCTGAGGCCCAGAATCCGCCTGGCTTCGTCGGGAGTCGCGGGGTCAATGCTCAACTGACGCGCAATTGCGACAATCCTCTCCGCCTGTTTCGCATTGTTGGCTGGTCGTATTTCTGGCACAGCCGTATGTGCGAATTCTCCTGAATAATCTGCTATCAATGTCTGTAGCCATGCAATAATATTAAAAAAGCTGTCAACTGTCAACTGTAAACACAGTTAATTGGTTTATCCGAAGACTGGAGCAAAATTTCCGACTACTTGCCTGGGCAGGCACAAGGTAGGTTTTGTCCGGGGGAACCCCAATTTTTGAAGCTGGAGCGGGTGATGAGATTCGAACTCACGACTCTCTGCTTGGGAAGCAGATACTCTACCACTGAGTTACACCCGCTGGCACAATCTAGATTATAGGCGGCAGGACAAAACCTTGTCAACCCACTTAAACAATACGGCCTGCGGGATATGAACTCCTCACAGGCCGTGTATGAAAAACCATCGGCTATATTTTACGACGCGGTTTGAATTGCGGCGCATACCTCTTCCAGATTGAACTCAGGCTCTTCAATCACAGTGCCATTGGGGGAATGCACTGCGAAGGCTTCGGGCATACGCGGCTTAACGCTGCCATTAGCCAGGATGTCGAACACGCCGTTATCAAAGCTCGTCATTACATAGAACTTATCGCTGGGCGAAGGGACATTAGGCCAGTCTTTAGATGCCCTCTCTGCAAGAAATAACACCAATTTCTCATTATCCTGCAAAACGCTGATAGACTCGCCATGGATTTTTTCTGCATCGATCGAATAGACGAAGATAGTACTATCCGTTTTTCCTTTTAAATCCTCTGTTACTTCCACTTCATACAGGACAGCGGGAATCCCTTCATCATTAACTTCCTCTGATTTTCCATCTTGACCGTAGTCAATCACATGGTTAACCACATCCTTTACTGTACCTATAACCACGACATCGGAAGCGGCAGTCAATTCCCCAACCGAATGGTATACAGGCATATCAACAGTAGCGAGCTGCTGCGGTTGAGCTGCTTTTTCCTGTACGATAAACCATCCTGCAAATACAACCAGGCAGGCAAGCACTCCGGCAATCACCGGATAAATTATTTTCTTATTTTTTATCATTGTCATGAAACTTCCCTCCTTATCTCTAGTCGTAAATAAACCAGACGCCTGAAACATCGTCAAGAGTCGGCATGTCACCGCAGGTGAACCTCCTTAAATCTTAAATATGGGTACTCGATTCATACTCTCCTGGACTAGCTGCCACCACATTAGCACAAAAAGCATTATCTATCAAGACTTTCTATGTAGATTTTAATCTTCGATATTTGTATACTACTATCTTCTTCTTACTATATACGGGTTTTAAATCAGGGCTTTTCTATACGAAGGACAGGCTCTAACACCCCGGGCTTGAGCCCTCAGAGCAAAGCCTACTACCAATCCTTGAGGAGTTGGAGGGGGAAGCGTTTCAATCTTGCCAGCTATATTATTGAGGGAAACCAGTTAAATTTTTCTACATTAACCCTGCACTTGCGCTCCAGCCGCCGCAGACATACAGGCACTGCCCCGTAATATATGAAGACTCTTCGTTAGCCAGGAACAACACCGCATTCGCTATATCGCGAGGATTGCCGATGCGACGCATAGGTATCACCTTCAGCAACTGTTGGCGAAATTCTGAATTCACGTCTCCCTCTGCCATTGGAGTGTCGATAATACCCGGACCGATGGCGTTAACATTGATATTATGCCGTCCCAACTCTACCGCTAGACCCTGTGTGAAGGCAACCACGCCAGCTTTGGTTGCGCCGTAGTGAGCGTAATATGAACTTCCCCTGATGGCAAGAATCGAGGCTATATTTATAATTTTACCGTATTTGCGTTCCTTCATGTGGGGAATCACCGCGCGAGAACAGAGAAATACGCCCTTCAGATTTACATTGAGCATACTGTCCCATACTTCATCCGTCATATTAACAACCTTGGAAGGTTTGCTAATACCAGCGTTGTTGACCAGTATATCAATCTTCCCAAACTTTGAGAGCGCCTTTTTCACAGCATCATTCACCCCTTCAGCATCAGTAACATCAACTTTGAACGCTGCCGTCTTGCCACCCGCCTGCGCGATTTGTTTCGCAGTGTCCCTGGCTCCGTCAAGATTGACATCGAAGACTGCGACCCTGGCACCCTCCTCGGCAAGCCTGAGACATATACCCTGCCCGATGCCGCTGCCACCGCCTGTAACAATGGCTACTTTATCCTTCATTTGCATGTTCTGTCCCCCCTTAAAAGAGTTCAGGGCTTCATCTCTGGTCATTATCGCAATTTCTCCCCTTAGAATATAGCGTCGCCACTCCCGTGGCGACGAATCCTAATCGGGCAGACACACTGGTCTGCCCCTACATATCCTGGGCGTGGAAACCACGCCCCTACTATTCTGCAATTTATGTTCTCAGTCTATCGCTGAGTGAGAGCGCTTCTCTGATGACGCCGGGCAAACCCAGCTTCTCTCTGAGATACTGGCCGGTAAAGGAGGCTTCAACCTGTGCCACTTCCTCTGGCGTACCTGTAGCCACCACCCAGCCCCCCCGGTCGCCCCCGGCTGGGCCCAGGTCAATGATATAATCAGCGCACTTAATCAGGTCGAGATGGTGCTCGATGAGGACGACTGTGTTCCCCGCATCGACCAGTCGCTGTAACACCCGAAGCAAAGCAGCCACATCCTCGAAGGAAAGGCCTGTGGTGGGCTCGTCGAGGATATAGAGCGTCCTGCCCGTGGAGCGGCGAGAAAGCTCGGTGGCCAGCTTCACCCGCTGCGCCTCGCCGCCGGAGAGTGTGGTAGCAGGCTGCCCCAGTCTGATATAGCCCAGCCCCACGTCCCTCAATGTGGAGAGCTTGGACTTGATCGCCGGGAAATGTTCGAAGAAGGAGTACGCTTCCTCCACGCTCATCTGGAGCACCTCGGCAATATTCTTGCCCTTGAAGTGAATCTCCAGGGCCTCGCGGTTGTAGCGTTTTCCCTTGCAGACCTCGCAGGGCACAGTGACGTCGGGAAGGAACTGCATCTCGATCTCGATATAGCCCTCGCCGCGACACGCCTCACAGCGTCCCCCTTTGACGTTAAACGAGAAGCGCCCCGGTAGATAGCCGCGCATCCGCGCCTCGGGCACAGTGGAGAACAGCTCGCGAATGGGGGTGAACACCCCGGTGTAGGTGGCCGGGTTGGAGCGGGGGGTGCGCCCGATGGGCGACTGGTCTATATTCACCACCTTGTCGATATGCTCAATGCCGTAGATGCCATCGCACTCGCCGGGCCTGTCTTTTGCTTTGTAAAGAATCTGCGCCAGCTTCCTGTGCAGTATCTCGTCTATCAGCGTGCTCTTGCCGCTGCCCGAGACTCCAGTGACGCAGACAAACATACCCAGCGGGATGCGAACATCTATATTGCGCAGATTATTCTGCCGTGCCCCCTTAATCGTGATGTACTTACCTGAGCCGCTGCGCCGCCTCCCGGGTACGGGTATTACCTTGGCACCGCTCAGATATTGCCCCGTGAGAGACTGTGGACAGGCCATAATATCTTCTATAGTGCCGCAGGCTACCACCCAGCCCCCTTTCTCCCCGGCACCGGGACCCATATCAATGATATGGTCGGCGGCCCGCATCATGGCTTCATCGTGCTCCACAATCAGAAGAGTATTGCCAATGTCTCTCAACCTTTTCAGGGTCTCGATGAGACGCGAGCCGTCTACAGGGTGCAGTCCCACAGTGGGCTCGTCGCAGATATAGAGCACACCCATGAGACCGCTGCCTATCTGGGTTGCCAAACGGATCCGCTCCGCCTCACCACCGGAGAGGCTGCCCGCTATCCGGTCCAACGTAAGGTAATCGAGGCCGACATCCAGCAGAAAGCCGAGGCGCGCTCGAATCTCTTTCAAAATCTGGCGCGCTATCAGCATCTCCCTACCGCTCAACACAGGCTTGCAGCCCCCGTTTACTGACCCATCGAGAGTCCTGGTCCACTCCAGAGCCTGCTCTATGGACATCGAGGTAACCTGGGAGATATTCAGGTCAGCGACAGTTACTGCCAGTGATTCAGGCTTGAGCCGCTGGCCCTTACAGGCAAGACAGGGCTTAGAAGTCATATAGCGCTCTATCTCGGAGCGTACATAGTCAGACTCGGTATCTCGATACCGCCGTTCCAGGTTAGGTATCACCCCCTCGAAGGAGGTGTCCCACTCATAATGCTTTCCGAGCTGGGTCTCATGAGTTACAGTCACCGGCCTGCCCCGACTGCCATATAGTATTATGTTAAGTTGTTCCTCAGTGAGGTTCTTCACCGGCGTATGCACCGAGAAACCGTACTTGTTAGCTACCGAGTGCAGCATGCTGTAGTACCAGGGGCTGACGGTGCTGGCGCGGGCCCAGGGCTGGACAGCGCCCTCGGCGAGGGTCAAATTCTTATTGGGGATAACCAGATTCGGGTCGATCTCGAGCTTCACCCCCAGACCGGTGCATTCCGTGCAGGCTCCATGGGGGCTGTTGAAGCTGAATGTCCGCGGTGCGATCTCACCGATGTTTATCCCGCAGTTAACGCAGGCGAAATGCTCCGAGAACAGCAACTCCTCGCCATCCACCACCGAGACCAGCACCACACCGGCACCGAGCTTCAGCGCCGTCTCCACAGAATCGGCAATGCGCCCTGCCTGTGCTTCATCACCTATAACCAAACGGTCTATCACCGCCTCTATGGTGTGGCGCTTGTTCTTGTCCAGCGTGAACTCCTCGGAGAGGTCATGGAGCTTCCCATCCACTCTGACGCGGACATAGCCCGCCTTCCTCAGGTCGTCGAAAACCCCCAGATGCTCTCCCTTGCGGTCCTTTATGAGAGGTGCCATGATCATGAAGCGGGTGCCCTGAGGAAGTGCCAAGATAGCGTCTACAATCTGCTGCACAGTCTGGCTCGATATCTCGCGGCCGCACTTCGGACAGTGGGGATGTCCCGCGCGGGCGAAAAGCAGTCTCAGGTAATCGTACACCTCGGTTACGGTGCCCACCGTAGACCTAGGATTGCGCCTGACGCCCTTCTGGTCGATTGATATAGCAGGGCTTAAACCCTCGATATAGTCGACGTCGGGCTTCTCCATCCTGCCCAGGAACTGGCGGGCATAGGCGGAGAGAGACTCCATATAGCGGCGCTGACCCTCGGCGTAGATGGTATCGAAAGCCAGGGAGCTTTTACCAGAGCCGGAGAGTCCCGTGATGACCACGAACCTATCACGTGGTATCATCACGTCTATATTCTTGAGATTGTGCTCGCGGGCACCCCTGACGATTATGGCATCCAACGGCATGTGACTTTGTTCCTTTAATAATGGCTATCTATTCATTTTATCATATAAATCAGAGTCAAAAAAGGATGCCAGGGTATGGCGCAGCATACGCCGCCCAATCCCCCCTTTACTACTCCCACAATTGCCTGTCGAACTGATATTTGATAGAATCTGAGCATGCTTGGGTTGTTACTCCTCCCGTTAAAAATAGTAGCGGCTATCGTCAGGCTTTTGCTGCGGATAATACTATTCCCGCTAAAATTGATAGGAGGCGGCTGCTTATTCCAGGCCGGGTCGCTCTTGATTCTGGCGGCAATTATTGCGCTGCTGGTTTACTTCATATATCACTGGCTTACCTAGCTGGCTTCTCCCGTATCTTGTGCCTCATTCTTTATACGGCCTCATCTACCCCAAACAGCGCCCTGCATTGCTCACTCCTTCCCTCAAAGTCGAGGCTCGATAGAACTCTTGCTCTGGGCGACATTTCGCTGTAGAATACCGTAAATCATCTGATGGTATCCTGCAAGAAGGTGGCTATTCAGCGGGGCGAATTGGAGCCTGAAGTTAGCGCACCACGTATGTTGTTTGTGAGGCAATAAACCTGACCGGGCGAGGAGTGGGCAATGCCCTTCAGAAAAGTCGGCGACATCAAGATATATTATGAGACCCATGGCAGCGGCGAGCCACTGGTGATGATATCCGGATGCGGAGCGGACTTATCAGCATGGGCAAATCAAGTCCCGGTCCTTTCCCTGAGGTATCATGTCATCACTTTAGATAACAGAGGCAGCGGGCGCAGCGACAAACCCGATATCCCCTACACCATGCAGATGATGGCAGCCGACGTGGCCGGGCTGCTTGATTCCATCGGCATAGAAGCTGCCCATATCCTGGGATATTCCATGGGCGGAGCCATTGCTCAGGAGTTCGCTCTCACCTACCCGGGGAGGACTCTCACTCTCATATTGTCATGCGCTTCCCCGGCAGGTGCCCCTGACGTAGCCCTGCCGGAACCTCAAATTATGGCGCTCATGTTCGATCCTGAGACGATTACCCGGTTGACCCCGCTGGAATGGTCGGGAAAACTGCTTGGCTGCATGTGCAGCCAAGAGTTCCTGGACAAACACCCTCACATAGTCAATGAGGTTGTGGCCAGGCAAACTGAGCACCCTACCCCTCTTCACTGCATCATGAGGCAGGTAGAGGCAATGCTGACCGCCCACACCTATGACAGGCTATCTAAGATCAAAGCGCCCACCCTGGTCATCGGCGGTACCGCTGACAGAATCACCCCCTGCGAAAATCTGCGACTTCTTGCCTCCAAGATCCCCAACTCAGAGCTCGTGATACTGGAGAATCTGGGACATGGCATGTTCATCGAAGGTGCCGAGCAGACCAACCGCGTGATTCTGACTTTTTTGAAGCGACATGCCTTGGGGCTGGCCGTTTAAGTATCGCATAATCCGGCCCATCGTCAGCAGTTATTCATATTTCAATTTACAGTACTAAATTTGCCATAAGGCACTGCGACCATATAAAATCACTATATAGGAGGTTGTACCGATGGAAGAGATTTACAAGCGATTATCAGCCAAATTGGGATACCCCGATTCCGAGTATCTACCCAAGATTTTTGAATATGCGGTTACCCTCCGTCAGGCGAAGATTCTCGAAGCATTAAATCAGGCACCTGGCCCGGCGCTTACCGCGGAGCAGCTAGCGGAAAAGTTAGGGTTAGATGCAGAAGTAATAAGGCAGGATTTGGATGACCTGTTCCATAAGGGACTGGCCTTCCCGCGCAATTTCGAGGACCGCCGGGAATGGAGATACGGTAAATCCCCTATGCAACTTCATGATGCCATGATAAGCGGCTGGCGGCGATTCCGCGAACCCGAGAAACTTTTCCAACTCTGGCACCAGTACGATGAAAGCGAAGGTTATCAAAAGTATGGCAAAGAATTCGCTGCTGTTTCTACGCCGGTGACGCGCATTATACCCGCCGTAGATGCTGTGGCAAATGACCCCAACCTGCAGCCCTGGGAAGACTGGAGAGAAATTCTGAAGACTAAGCGGCTCATCTCCGTGGTAGATTGCCCCTGTCGCCTGGAGGTCAGGGCCTGTGACCGTCCCGTAGAGGTCTGCCTCGACTTCGACAGGACGGCGGAATATGACATTGCCAGCGGGCATGGCAGGAAACTGACCCGCGAGGAAGCACTTGAGATACTGGGAAAAGCCTCTCGTGCAGGGCTGGTGCATACTGGAGTCAACGACATATCAGTCAACATTATGTGCAACTGCTGTAATGATTGCTGTGTAGAGTTCCAGAGTCTGAAAAAAGGCAATGTTCCCCTCAGCCAGCACTATGCCAAGAGCCGATACGAGGCTAACATCGACCAGAATCTATGCACCGGATGTCAGGACTGTGTAGACAACTGCAACTTTGATGCTATAACCATGGCAAAATTACCCGGCTCGAAGAAGCTCAAGGCGCAGGTGGACACTGAGGCATGTTATGGATGCGGGTGCTGTTTCATGGCCTGCGAACAGAAGGCCGTCTCCATGAAGTGCGTCAGGCCAGTGTCGCATGTGCCTGGTGTCCAAGCGTAAGCCACTTCATCCATATGCCCACAACGGCGCTCTATAATGCTTCACATTATGTTGAGCTCCATGTGGCAGCGTGGCCGCTGAATTTTGCCAGCAATCCTAATTGCACTCTGCACAGACATAAAAAAGGGAATCCCCCGCCTTGGCGGGGGATTCCCTTTAGGTTCTAAGTGACTTCTTACTTCTAAACCGCTTTCCTGATCCACTTGAATGGCTTCAGCCCCAACCCGATAACCATGCCCACCATCGAGCCCACCCATATCAACGTACTCAACACCAAGCCTAATATTTGCTCTGTCATACGATGTTTCACCCCTTCGCTTTGAATTTTATCCGGCGCCTTCGCCGAATCCAGGCAGTCCGGCTAGACTACCTGCACCTGGCTAAACTTTCGTATATTATACCAGAGGATTGCAAGAGGAGGGAACCCGGAGGTACGAGGCTAAGGCGGATTGCTCGTCTACGTTCCCCGGTTGTGCCATTGTGGTTGACATATATGTCTCATCCTTCTTATAATCCTAGCCAAAACGTTTATAGGGTCAACCCGATGAATATGAAAAATATGAAGAATAAGACGTTAATGAAGATTTGGGCCGCTCTTTTTGCCGCCGTGATAATTCTCTATGTTCTCGCTACGACCATAGATTGGCTGGGCAAGCACCCCTGGGTGCTCGGTGCCTTGCTTTTCGTCACCGTCGTTCCTTTCACAATTATTTTCTGGTACTACTTGTTGAAATCACGAACTGGGAAGTAGAGAGCATTTAATAACCAGTCGGCTGCTGCTTCTCCAGCGAATGCCCCAAGCAGCAACTGCCGTGAAGTTAGTGCAGAGCTTCGCGCCATCCTATATAGAGGAATATAGAGTAGGGGCAGACCCATGTGTCTGCCCGAATTGAGAAGGTGGTGGCGTCCTTCCCGTGCGGGAAGGACGCCACCTTAATTATTAACCCGAGATTGGCTATCCTGCGATTGATTTGCCCAGCAGGAGTCTGGCAATAATCATCTTCTGAATCTGTGGGGGGCCATCTCCAAGCTGATAGCCCAGCACATCCCTCAGCCGCATAGAAATGGGATGTTCCGTGCTATAGCCCGGATGTCCAATTAGCACCAGCATGTCCTTGATACATTGCACCGAGACCTCCACGCTGAACCACTTGGCCATGGCTGATTCCATAGTGTGCATCTGTCCCTGGTCTTTGAGCCACAGGGTCCGGTAGCAGAGCATTCGTGCCGCCTCGACCATGGTATAGTGCTCGGCGATGGGAAAGGACACCCCCTGATAGGAAGCTATGAGCTTGCCGAATGTCCTGCGCTGCTTGGACCATTCCATAGCATCATGAAGCGAGGCCTGGGCACGGGCCAGGCACTCAAGGGCAACGATAATGCGCAGCCAGTCCAGGGTACCCATGAGCAAGTAGAAACCCAGGCCCTCCTCGCCTATGCGGTTTCTCACGGGTACTTTTACATCGTCGAATGTCACGAAACTGGGGAATAATCCTGCATTCCCCATCCAGGGGAGAGGCCTTATGGTTACTCCAGGGAGGTCAGTGGGTACCCAGAGCAAGCTTACACCCCGGAATCCAGCCTTAGGGTCAGTCTTGACGGATATCGTGACCACGTTGGCTATAGTAGCGCCGGGGAGCGGTGTCTTCTCCCCATTGACAATGTAATAGTCTCCCTTCCGTTCGGCTTTGGTTACAATGCCAGCCGCATCAGAGCCGGCGGCGGACTCTGTGAAACCGAAGGAGTGTCTTTTATCGCGACTGATCAGGGGCGGGAACCACTCATCCTGTATATCCTCAGGAAGCTGGGTAAGCAGTGCGCTGGTCGCCTGTATGGACCCCACAGGCTCTACAGTGGGGTCTACCTTGGCTACCTCCTCCACAATGATGCCCAGAGAAACGTGGTCGATATGGTGCCCACCGTATTTCTCAGGCACATTGAGGTGGTTCCACCCCAGCTTTACTATCGTCTTATCGATATCGTACAGGTCCTTATGCAGCTCCTCAGGCCCCATTTTGGAGCGCGCCAGAGCCCCGGGAGCAAGCTCCTTTTGAGCAAACCGCCTCACTTCCTCCCGCAGGGTCTCCTGTTCCGGAGTGAAGCCAAATCCCGACATTATGTGGTGCTCCTTTCTCAGTCATAACTGAACTAGCGAAGCTTCAAAGGCCAGTCCAAAGTATAGCATTCGAGTGTACATTAAGTCAAGTTAAATCGAGGGCCAGTTAGCTTCAATAAGCTTGCAGCCATTTGAACGCTATAGGGGCGACCCGTTGGGTCGCCCGAGCAAAACGCAGTTGCCTCCGTCTTAGGCAGCTCAGGTAACCGTAGGGGCGGTTCGTGAACCGCCCTCTGCATACCGCTGTTGAGTAAACCAGAAAAAACTATGTTAGACAGCAATAAAGTGCAGTGTTATACTATCATAAACGGAGTTTAGGAGCGTATCTTGAACCAGCGAAAGCATCTCATCTTAGCTCTGGACCTCGGGGGCACAAACTTTCGCCTCGCTCTAGCGAATGACAAAGGCGAACTCCTGAAACGCTATGCAGCCCCCGTAAAACCGGATGACCCTGAGCAGACCATCGAGCGGATTAAGGATGCCATATCTGATTCGCTCTCGGGCATCAACCGCTCCACAGTAAGGGGCATGGGGGTAGCTATTGCCGGACTGGTCACACAGGATACAGGGGTATTGCTTACATCGCCTAACCTTCTCGCCTGGTATCACACCCCCATAAAAGCTATCTTTGAGCAGGAACTCCAGCTTCCGGTCTCTGTAGGCAACGACGCCACCCTCGCTGCCCTGGGTGAGTATAAATTCGGTGCCGGCAAAGGCTGCCACGACCTCGTCTACATTACGGTCAGCACCGGCATCGGCGGAGGAGTGATCACAGGGGGCAAGCTGCTGCTGGGCACTTGCGGCTTCGCCGCCGAGGTTGGGCACATGACCATAGACCTCAACGGGCCCAGATGCAACTGCGGCAATATCGGCTGCCTGGAGATGCTCGCCTCTGGAACCGCCATTGCACGCTTCGCTGTGGAAAGACTCTCTCGAGGCGAAAAGAGTGCCATCACAGAACTCGTAGCCGGAGACTATAGTAAAATAACCGCTGAGATAGTGGAGAAGGCAGCAAAGGCCGGAGACACTGTGGCTAAGGCTGTCATGGATACGGCAGGCACCAATCTGGGCGTGGGGGTGGTCAACCTGGTCCACATATTCAATCCCGAGCTTGTTATTATCGGCGGCGGAGTCTCCAAAGCTGGAGACCTTATCTTTGAACCGGTACGCCGCGTCGTCGCCAAGAGGGTGATGCACGATATTTCAGTGCGTATTACTGCTCCCGCCCTGGGCGACAATCCGGGGCTCCTCGGAGCTGTGGCGCTGGCGCTGGAGAATAAATAGACTAAATGGCGAACGGGTCCTCCCAGAACTTCATCTCGTCCAATGCACCCTCTGCTGCCTCGCTGATTGCATCATCTGCGCTGTCCAGGCACTCTTGCAGAGCCTGCTTTGCTTCTCTGCCTCCAATTCGTCCCAATGCCTCAATGGCTGAGATTTGAACCTGAGCATCGCTATCGTGGATGAGTTCGATGAGCCTGGGAACAGCCTTCTCCGCTTCAAGCTCCGCACAAGCCCTGGCTGCCTCGAACCTCAGTTGAGGGTACGGGCTGCTGAGTTCCTGAAAAAGTATAGATAGCCAATCGGAATTGCAGGTGCGCCCCATAGCACACAGAGCGCCGGCCCGAAATTCCAGGTCGTCGCTCTGGTACGCCTGCCGAATCATATCCTCTACCTGAGGCTTGCTTAACATACTTATCGCTTCCAGAGCCCTGCACCGCACGTCTATCTGCTCCTTTTTATTATTGAAGGCAGTGAGCAAAGCCTTTTCCACCTTATCTGCGTCGTGCGCTGGCAGCTCCCCGAATTCGGCAAGCATAG
Organism: Dehalococcoidia bacterium; assembly: GCA_014874385.1. Taxonomy (GTDB): domain Bacteria; phylum Chloroflexota; class Dehalococcoidia; order SZUA-161; family SZUA-161; genus JACWAE01. The sequence goes on from JACWAE010000077.1 coordinate 21,221, forward strand.
CGAATGTACCCAGAGCAACAGCGGCAGCGGCACGCACCGAACCATCCAGATCGCCCAGGAGCAAGCCTATCAGAGGGTCGAGCAAAGAGCGTTCTTCGCATTCCGATAGCCCCTCAATGGCCTTCGCCCTCACCTCACCATCGCCATCGCCGAGACAGAGACGGAATATTTCATCGTAGTCCAGCTCGAAATTATCCTCAGCCAGCTCCACCATCATTCCCACAATCTGCCTGCGCCGCGCCACATCGATTGCAGCCCACGCGCCCACGAACGTTTGCATCTCCTCTCTCGAGAGGTCAGATAAATTGACCAGCTTCGAGACAACCAGGGGCTTCTCTGTGTCGCGCAGGTCTTTCAAATAACTTTCCAAAGATGACGACATAATCTCACCTGACTGCTAAATTACGCGGTGTCTACGCCCCTACCTCTTCGTCGATACTGCCAGTTGAGAACAGCAGATATGCGGGGTTAGCACTACCCCACCCACCCATCTCGCCTTGTTGCCGATAGCACTGACCTCTTTCAAAGCCTCGTAGATATTGCCCGTGACCATGGTATCTTTCACCCGCCCCACCAGCTTCCCATCCTTCACCCTGTAGCCCAGGAGCACGTTGCCGCTGAAATCCCCTCCGAGGACATTGCCCATGGAGGCACCCATCAGCTCCTCGACCACCAACCCGTCTTTAATATCGGCGAGCATGTCCTCAAAACTGACGTCTCCCTCCTCAATGACTATAGCGCTCAGCGAAGGGCTGGGCAGGCTGGCCAGGCTCCTCGAGGCGCTGCCTGTGCTCTTGGTGCCCGCCAGGGCAGCGGTCTGCAGGTCATAGAGAAAATTCGCCACCACCCCCTTGGCGATAAGCGGAGTGCGTTGGCTGGGCACGCCCTCGTCGTCGCAGAATCTGCTCCCAGGGCGATACTCTATTATGGGGTCATCCCGGATAGAGAGTCTTTTGTCGAAGACCTGCTCCCCTTTTCTGTGTCCCAGCGGCGAAGCGCCCTGCAGCACGGTCTTGCCGTTGACCGCCATCGCTAGAGGCATGAGAAGAGTGCTGGCGACGCCTAGCGGAGTGAAAATCACTGGCAGCTTCCCCTCAACCGAGGCAGCGGTCTCCTTGGCCCGCTCCAGTTGCTCCAGGGTGTTATGGGACACCGTTTTGTGGTCGGAAATGGGACGACACGAGCTTTCGCTGTCCCCGACGAAGAGCATGTCCGTGCCCCTGATGAGCACGCCCTCGACGCTGAGACTAAACACGCTCTTCTTATAAGTCGCCTTCCCACCTCGGGAATTCAGTATCTCCACGGAGATAGTGTTCTTGGACACTCCACCCTGGCAAATTATATCGGGCGTATGCTTCCTTATCTTGTCGATGAGCGACTGCCCCAGCTCGACCATCTGCTCCTCGGTGACTTTCTCAACCGCGGGGTCATAGACATCAACTTTGGAATAAGACTCAAGCTCAGGGAACTGGAACTTCGCCTCTGCGCCGAAGGGCGCCATCTCCAGAGCCATCTCCACCAGCTCTTTCGTGCCATCTACTTTGTTGCTGGCGGAGAATCCTATCCTGCCCCCCTTTATCAGGCGGAGGGCCCTGCCCGAGGTCTCGCGGGTCACCACATGTTTCAGCCGGTTGGTTTCAAAGACAGCATCGGTCTCGCTGCGCGAGACCGAAAAGACCTCCGCCTCCTCGGCCACCTTCTTAGCCTGCTTTAATAAATCTTCCATAAACCCACCTAATCAAATAATAACACGAAGACTTGCTCACCTCAATTGTTTTTTCTGAAGCACGTTTACATTTATGTAGGAGTTGTTGAAACCAGCCTGCAGTTTTTAAAACCCTTCACCAGCTATAAACTTGCAGTAATCGTAGCTGATGGGCCCCTTCCTGGTCGTCTCGCAGGGGAACTCAACGCACTCGAAACATAACCTAACGCTCTTCTTAAAGGCACAGGTAGCTATAGCGCAAAACTTATTCTCTTTGGGAGTACACCCTTTCGCCCCGTTGGGGCACTTCCCCTTTACCATCAGAGGACATTTTTCACAGGCAATTCCACAGACACCTATCTTCATTTGATATCTCCAAGGCTTATTCATTTTTCAATTTGCATTTTGAATTTGTTTAGGATTTGCCTCAGCCGTACCTTTCCTCTTTCCAGGGGTCGCCGCGATTGTGATAGCCGCGCGACTCCCAGAAGCCTTTTCTATCCCTGGCTGTGAACTCTACACCTTCCACCCACTTGGCGCTCTTCCAGAAATAAAGCCTGGGCACCACCAGTCTCAGCGGATAGCCGTGCTCCGGCGTCAGCATCTCTCCATCGTGCTTGACGGCTAACAGGACATCCGATTCAAAGAAATCGCTTATAGACAGGTTAGTGGTGAAACCGCCTGCTGCGTGCACAATGACAAACTTAGCCTCAGGTAGTATCTTGGCCAGCTCCTTTATTACCTGAGTGCTCACCCCTTCCCAGGTATTATCCAGCTTGGACCATCCCGTGACGCAGTGGACATCGGATAGCACTGTTACCCTGGGCAGCGCCAGGAACTCCTCATAGCTTAGCTTGCGTTCCTTCTCCAGCAGCCCCCAGACGCTGAACGTCCACTTGGACACATCTATCTTGGGCACTCCCCCGTGTTGGAGCACAGGCCACTTCTCGGTAAGCCTTTGCCCCGGAGGAATCCTGTTCTTCCTCTCAATATCCGGGCTTCTGATTATCTTTCCCTCTGCCATCCTTCCATCTCCAACTCACATTTTACACTCTGCACTTCTCATTCCGCAATCTGCGCTTTCAGCCTTTACCTCTCTGCAGCGACCACACAGCCAGCACCAGGAAGGCGATAGCAAAGCCCAACAGCGCCACGATATCCACCCAGATGCCCCCTACTCCCCACCCTCTGAGTATCACCGACCGCGTCGCTTCCACCGCATAGTACGGGGGAATAGCGTACGATAACGGCCTCAGCCACGACGGTATCGCCTCTACAGGCCAGAAAATCCCCGCCAGCAAGAACGTGGGCAGCGTTATAAACGGGAAAAACTGTATTGCCTGCGACTCTCTCCTAGCCAGACTTGACAGCATTATGCCCAGGCTCAGGCTGCCTACCGCCAGCAATGCCACAACCAGGAAGGCCAGAAATATGTTCCCCACAATCAAAATGTGGAAGTACCCCACGCCGATGGCGATGAGTATTACATCCTGCAACATGCCTATTATGCTGAAGGCTATGGCATACCCTATCACAATCTCGCTTTCTCTAAGTGGAGTCGATTGCAATCTCTCCAGGTTGCCCGAGGTCCGTTCTCCCACGAACGTTATCAGGGTGAGCAACGTCGTGAGCAGGAACACCACAAACGCCATAATGCCCGGCACGAAGAAGTCCATGAACTTGGCGTTCTTGGCGTAGATAGCGTTACCGGCATCTACGTTCACCGGAGCCTGCAGCCCCATATCACTCATCGTCTTCAGCACGGCGTTGCTTACAGCCGTCGTTATGGCAGTAGCCACGTTCACATTGCTCTTGTCCAGCATCACCTGTACCGTAGTGCTGATGGGCAGGGAAGGATTTTGAATCTTGCTATATATATCTCTGGTGAAGTTCCCCGGGAAAACGATCACCCCGTATGCCCCGCCTTCCTGTACCTGTTTGACGCCTTCCTCTTCGCTGTTCACATAGTCCACCTTCAACACTTCCGTATCGAAGTTCGCAATAATCTTCTGGGAAATAGATACAGGTACAGCCGAAGGCGGTATCTGTAATCCTTCATCCTGGTTTACCACCACCACATGCACATCTTTCACATCGCCGCTGAACGCCAGGCCGAACACAAACATAGCGATGACCGGAGCTATGAATATCAGCGCCAGGGTACGCTTATCATTCCTCAAGCCCAGGAAAATCCGCTTCGTTACGCACAAAGCCCTGCGAATATTCATGACTTCCCCTTTTGCCGTTCGTGGTGAGCTTGTCGAACCATGAACAGCCCTTCGACAGGCTCAGGGCGAACGGATAGAATTCTCTTCGTACTTTCACCTCAAGTCAAACTATTTCACTGCAGAGAGCGCAAAGGTCGCAGAGACGTAGTATTATAAAAATTGAAAACCTCTGCGTTCTCAGTGTTCTCCGTGGTTCAAACCGCTCCCCGACAGGCTCAATGCCATTCCTGCGCACGCAGGAATCCAGAATCCCCCCTTTTTTAAAGGGGGCAAGGGGGATTAGGCGCCTCTTGCTCCACTCGCCAGACTGTTCACGCTTCCACCTCCTGTCTCGACAGCGCCAGGAATGCCTCTTCGAGGCTTGCGGTATTAGTCCGACGTGTTATCTCGCCCGGCGCACCCTCAGCGATGAGCTTGCCCAGCCTCAGCAGCCCTATCCTGTCGCAGTGCTGCGCCTCATCCATGTAATGCGTAGTCAGCACAATGGTTATGCCCTTCCTCTTCAGCTCATTGAAGTACTCCCAGAACGATGCCCTCAGCTCCGGGTCCACGCCCACTGTAGGCTCATCCAAAAACAGCAGCTTCGGCTCGTGAATCATGCTGCACGCCAGCGACACTCTGTGCTTCATGCCGCCGCTCAGGTTCGACACCGGCTCGTTTCTCCACTTCTCCAGCGCGATGAACTGGAGAAGCTCCATCTCTCTCTCAGCGATTCTGCCTCTGGACATACCGTATATCTCGCCGTAGTGAGCCAGATTATGGTGCACGCTCAGTTCCAGATAGAGCGCGGTTTCCTGGGGCATGTACCCGATTGAGGGGAGGATGCTTCTGTCGGGCAACTTCTTGCCGAAGATATAAGCCTCGCCGCCGCTGGGCTTGAGCAGGCCGCAGAGTATCTTGATCGCGGTGGTCTTGCCCGCGCCGTTGGGACCCAGCAGCCCGAGTATGGCGCTGTTCTCGATTTTCAGATTCAGTTCGCTCAGCGCCGTAAACGCCCCGAACTTCTTGGTCAGATTCCTCGTCTCGATAGCATAAGTTTGATTCAAATGAGCCATCCTCGCTTTCCATAATAACATTGGGTAGATCGGAGCACCCGCTCCGACCGTACGGCTAGGCTGGAGCAGATGCTCCAGCCTACCCCAAAGCATCAAACCTTCCTGGCCTGTAAACCTTCCAGAACGAAGTCCGCCAATTCGGCAGCCAGCTTTCGAGAATTCAGACCCTCTGCCGGGCTCTTCTCGCCTTCCAGCTTGCGCAGAATGATGAAGCCAATAACCATGCCGACCATGGCGCGAACAATCAAGCGATAGTTCATGCGGCGGAAATCGCCTGAGGCGATTTCCGCCTTGAAAAACTTCTCCGGGAATTGCAGCACAGACGCCAGAACCTGCTCGGCGAACTGCTGTCGTAGCTCAGGGTCTCGTAGTATCTCGGTGAAGACGAAGAGTATCCTTTCTATATTTTCGAAGCCCCAATTCAGGCGGTTCTCTATGACTGAACGGATAAAGGTCTTCTCATCTACCTCACCCGCTTTTCCCAGCAGGTTCAAAAAGGGCGCGGTCACCACATAGGTGTTCGCAATCGAGACCAGCAGATCCCGTTTGCTCTGGTAATAGTTGTATATAGTGCCCACAGCCACACCGGCCTCGCGAGCTATATCGGGAATAGTAGCCTCACCGTATCCCTTCCTGGAGAACACAGCCAGCGCCGCATCCAGTATCTGCTTCTGGCGGTACTCCGTGATTTGCTCCTTCCTCTCCTGTCTCCTTGCCATCATCCTCTCCCTTGCAATAATGAATGAACATTCAGTCATTATTCTATAAGGCCAATGCCCTTTTGTCAATAGGATGTAGGGGCACAGCGCGCTGTGCCCCTACAAAAACCTCATGACCAACCTGAGTGACATCAACACAATTCCCCCCTTTCTTAAAGTGGGCAAAGGGGATTACGAATCGTAGGGGCAGACCCATGTGTCTGCCCAAATCGGGTTCAAGGCGACCCGTCGGGTCGCCCCTACACAAACAAATCGGGCGCGGCAACCGTGCCCCTACGTCATGTATATGGGTAGGTTGGAGCAGATACTCCAACCAAGCTAGGTATGTAGCAAAACACTTTTCGTGTCTCACTCATAGAAGCGGGCCCTGCTCGCTCGCGGAACCTGGTTCAGGCAACGTTGCTGGAACTTCAAGTACATTAGCGCCACTCTGGAGGCTTGTAAGACTGCTGCTGACCTTGCTCAGATATGTACTCATATCACCGCGCGAATTATTCAACATAGTGATAGCCTTAGAGAATCGCCCCTCAAGTTCCTCCTGCAGTTTCGTGATGTTTTCCTGGGCAGTCTTTATATAGGCAGCCAGCTTTTCCAGATCGATGTTCTGTGATGTCTTAAGCACCATCTGAAAAACCAACAGTAGATAAGGAACAAACATACTGTAGCTGACAAGTACAACATTCATTTGAAAAACATCAGCCTGAATGCCACAGCATGCATCATAAACTGCGTCAGGGACAGCCGCGATGCCAAAATTAACTGTCAGGCTGGGGTCTATGTATTTCTTGACCTCCTTGGCCTTGCTCAGAACAGCAGACTCAATCTGGGCCTTGAGTTTTTGCTGCTCATCGGGATTATCGCAATTAACAAGCTGCTCTATCAGATTAGTCGCCGCCCATTTGCTGTCAATCGGCAGAATCAGATTGTTGGGCAAGCGGAGCCCGAACTCGACAGACTTGTTGCCCACTCTAAAATTTCGCACCTGCCACTCCGGCGGAAGCTTAGCAAACACAAACTCAAGGATATTCTCTCCCGCACTGCCTTTGGTTTGAGTGCCCGCAATGATCATCTCCAGCCTCTTTATGGACTCCGCAGTGCGTTGTTCTATCTCTTGACGGGCTTTCGCAAATGTTTGTAGCTCTGTCAAGCCGTCCTTTGCCCGTGAGAGCTCATTTCGTATAGCTGCAGTTGCTTCGATAAGACTGCTGGTGGCAGTACTGGCCTGAGCCAACCCTGTTCCCAGCGCCTGGATGTTTTGCCCTGCCGCATTCTGATTCTGTTCCACTCTGGCAACACGCTCAGATAGACCCTTCAGTTCAAGTTGAACCCCGCCGACAATCTGCGTTACAGGTTCTAAATGTGAGATTTTTTCTGTCAGTACTGCGGTTTGGGTCTGTCCGGATTGGACAACTTGAGTCAGGTTCTGAAGTGGGGTCGAAATATCGGCAACATTCTGAGGCTTGCGCAGCTTTAGATACAACACCACCACCGCCCCTAAGAGCGCGACCATGAAGAAGATAAGGATACCGAGTAGTAGTGTGTCCGTAAGCTTACTCCTTATCGGGTAGGTTGGAGCATCCGCTCCAACCCAGGTCTTTATGCTCGCTGCGGATGATAACATCCGCAGCCATGCCCCCAACTATGGGCAACCCTTGGGGATGATAGCATCCCCAAGAAGCGATAAAGACTTGATAGGTATCTAGTTCTTTCCTTTCATACGAAGCCAATTATGGAGAATAGTCTCAACAAGCGATTTTGCTTCGGAAAGTGTCATAGGGTCTTTAGGTGGTTTTGATGTTTGCTTTCCATGACGAGATTCATCCCCAATAGCACCTGGGCTGTTAGCAGTATGCTTGAAACGTTCAATCGCCTTTCGGGTTGCCCATCCTTTTTTTACAATGTTCGAGATGCCCTCGATGTCGTTTTCAACTACTTCATAAATACGATAGAGATTCACCCAGTCGCGATCTCCTATACCGAATAGCCGAAGGACTTTTGCCACGTTTTCATCGCGCTGAGAAGCCGCTACCCAGTTTGGGATCAGACTTATCTGACGAATTTCTCGCACAGTGCCATCTGCTCCAACAACAGAGGCAGTTACACTCTCATGTATAAAAAGAGTGTCCGAAAATTCTAAAAAAACTTCACGTGTACCGTCATCTTTGACTTTAACTACGTGAGCTACTGACAAAGGTTTGCGCACTCCTAGCTCTAATCTTGCAGCCCCATTTACCAGAGTAAGAATCTCACTAGCTTTATTCTTTACATCTTTGGCACCTGTTAGCGAGTTGAAGTCCGTTGATTTTAGAATAAAGTCTTGTTCTTGTTGAGCAATGCACAGTTCTGGGGAATTGAAATACTTACACAAGTATTCAAGATCGTATCGGTCACCTGTGATAATTACAAACCATTCCATAACATCATCCTAATAATAACTCATTCGGAATCGCCTAGTAGCAGCTTTTTACCCTCCCCCCAGCAGACACTTCCGAATCCTGATGTGGGGGCTGCCGTTGGAGACGGGCAGCGGCATCTGGCCTCCCTTGCCACAGCCGCCGCCCTGGTTCATGTCCAGGTCGTTGCCGATGGCGTCTATGTTCTCCAGCGTGGTGAACAGGTTGCCGCTGAGCTGCACCGGACGCAGCATCTCCGCTATCTTGCCATTGCGTATCATATAGGCTTCGCCTGCGGAGAATGTGAACATCTCCATGCTGGTCATGCCGCCGTACCAGTTCTTGCAGTAGACGCCCTCCTTAATCTCGGAGATAAGCTCCTCGAAGGAGGCTTTGCCCGGCTCAATGAAGGTATTGGTCATGCGCACGATGGGCTGGAAGGTGTAGTTCAACGCCCTGGCGTTGCCCGTGACAGCCTCGCCCATCTTGGCCGCCGTCTCCCGGGAATGCAGCCGGCCCACCAGCACACCCTCTTTGATCAGATACGTCATGGTCGAGCGTACGCCCTCGTCATCGTATTTATAGCTGCCGCGCAACCCCGGGACGGCTGCGCCGTCCACGATGTTTAGGTGCTTGCCGCCGAACTTACGGCCCAGTACCATGATCTCACGCATGCGCTCGTTTTCGTAGACAAAGTCCGATTCGGAGAGATGCCCGAAGGCTTCATGGGCCCTTGAGCTGAGGAGCTTTGAGCAGCTCCACAGAGCGCCGCGCCATCTGCTCCACATCCTTGTGCAGGTTTTCGATGAAGCCATAGTCTCCATTGCTGCCCAGGCTCAGCCCGGACTGCTGTACGTTTGAGCCGTCGCGCGCCACGGCGTTGAACCTCGCCGTGAGGTCCACCTTGCTCTGCTCTATATAGGTGCCCTCGGAATTGGCGAAAATTACCTTCTTGCGGCCATCGCCGTAGCCGATGGTGGAGGTCTGGATATGGGGCACGCTCCAGATAACCTCGTTGTACCGGTCGAGTAGCTCTTTCTTTCTCGCCAGCGGTATTGAGGCAGGGTCTTTCTTCACCTGGGGCGGCACTATATCCACCACGGGCTCGACAGCGGCGAGCTTGCTCTCTTCCCTTCCCACCAGCCTCGCCTGCTTCACCGCAATCTCTACCTTCTCTCTTAAGCCAGAGATGTTATTAAACGAGATAAACCCCCAGCCCCCTTTGACCAGAGCGCGCACATTACCGCCCAGGCTGGTGGTCCTGCCGATGTCCTCCAGCTCCCGCCCGCGGTACTGGATGCGGGTTGCGTCGCCTTCCTCAATTCGAATCTCGATGTAATCAGCGTTGTGTCCCTTTAGTGCCTTCTCAATCTCGTCACGCATCAGATTTTCCCTCCGGTTAAGGTTATGGGTGGCTTGGAGTCCGTAACGTCGCCACTCCCATAGAAACGAACCCACGTCGTGACAGGAGTCACGACGCTACATTCTCAGGATTTCAAATGTGGACTCAATTATAAGTCGGGTAAGAGGAAAAATCTAGCGGATAAAAATGTAGGGGCGATTCGCGAATCGCCCCTGACCATGCGGAGTCCAATCACAACGAAAAGGGTGCGTCCTTCCGAGAAGGACGCACCCACATGAAATCCAACGGTAACTTTGCTCGAACTATGAGGAATAGCGGCTAGTCTCTCTGCCTTTTCTGCCTTCGCTGGTAGAGATAGTCCGCAGCTAATATCAGCACCAGGAAAAGAGCACTGGCCGATACGTAAAGAGATGTGTCTAACAATACATCAGTCATTCGCTTCCCCTCTTCCTATATTGTGCTCTGAATCGAGAGGACGGCAATCCTACTTGGGTACTTGATTCAGAGAGTACTTTAGTACTCATCCCGGCAGCCGGCGCAATTAGAGGATGAGGAGGCAGAGGCATAAAGTAAGGGCGTCCACCAGAGGTGGACGCCCTTACCCTCAATTAGACATGTAACTACTGCATCTATACTGAGACGCTCAGAAGAAGATGAAAAACAGCTTGCAATAAATCCTTCATACGGCTACGGGAACTTTTTCAGTTTCTTTCTTTATTGCCAGGGGAGCTAACCTGATCACCGACACCTCCACTGGCGGTATGCATTCTCCGCCGTTGTGATGGAAGGGGATGGGCTCCCAGTTCCGGCAATTCTCACAAATCTCTACGTTCACTCTACACATATCTGGCCTTTTCATTTCCCTCTCCTTTCCAGTCGCTACAACATTTAGTATCGACCTCCTTTCTATCAATAAAGACGTTGTATCGGCTTAAAACGTTCCACTTGCCCTATTCTAGCCGGTACGTATCAAAAAGTTATAAATTTATCACGCCGCCAATACAGGCTTTCTTCCCCTGGCTTCCTCTTGCTCCTCACAGCGTGCACAGATGGATTCCACAGGCTCAATGCCAGAGCAGTGAAGACAGACCCTGGCAAGCCGTGCCATCTTGATCTTGGAGCAGGTATCTCGCTTTGGGCAGAACTCAGAATTCATATCCAGCCTCTCTCCTCTCAAAACAGTCAGCGAACATAAGGGCCTCGCAGCATCCACACAACCCCTCATCTCCTTATACCTCGCGTGAAAGAAAGGTGACAATCCCACTTACGTACCTATTCGCAAGGTACTTACGTCCTGATGCCGTCGAAGCCCGCTACCCCTTCTTTAAACTTGTCCCTGACTCGTTCAGGGAGGGTGATTACAGAGGTGCAGTATACCTCCTGCTCGGCGGTTACAGGGGCCCTCCAAGAGCTTGACAGCTTCGGAGCAGGCAGTTATTATCTGCCTGGACTGCGATGAGGATTGGGTATTTCTTCAACAAGACTTGAAACAGGAGGACTGCATGGCCGAACAATTGGATATCAGCACCAAGAACTGCACCGTCGAAAGGGAGGGGCATATTCTGATCGTCACTCTCAATCGGCCGGAAGCCAAGAACGCGCTCAGCCCATCCATGCTGGTCGGCATGTATAAGGCCTGGCGGCTCCTGGATAAAGATGACGACCTGTATTGTTGTGTATTGACCGGCAAAGGTGATACCTTCTGCGCTGGCATGGACCTGAAAGCGGGACCTGGGGGAGGCGAAGATGCGGAGGAGATCCAGCGAATGATGGTAGATGTACCCAATTTGCACTGGCAGGCACTGCTGCGGGAGAACCGTCCCAACAAACCGCTCATACTGGCAGTCGAGGGCTATGCCCTGGCTGGAGGCACCGAGATTCTGCAGGGTACCGATATACGCGTCGGTGCAGAGGATGCCGTGTTCGGAGTGACCGAGGTCATTCGTGGCCTCTATCCCATGTCAGCTTCTGCCATCCGATTGCGCCGGCAAATCCCTTACTGCCTGGCGGCAGAGATTCTCCTTCTGGGACGCCGCATCAGCGCCCAGGAGGCGCTGGAATGGGGACTTATCAATCGGGTAGTTCCCAAGGGGAAAGCCCTAGACGAAGCATTGAAGATCGCACATCAGCTCTGTGAGAACGCTCCCATTTCCCTGCGGGCCATCACTCGCACGCTCCGCGAGCTTGACGAGTCAGTGCCGGAAGCGGAGGCGCTCCGCAGACAAGACGAGATCGGCGGCCCCATCTTTGCCACCGAGGATGCCAAAGAAGGCATGAGAGCCTTCAAAGAAAAGCGTAAGCCTATCTATAAGAACCGCTGACCACAAAGTTGACCGTCAAGGTGCTGGGGACTACAATAAATACAGGACGGCAGAATTACCGATGCCTGCGAAAAGAGGTTCCAGCCCGAGACAGGAAGGGAAAAGGACTCCACAGCTTCAGAAGTGTCCCGCTTGTGGAGAGATGACGCTTTTCTGGGACAAATGCACTAATCAGGGCGTATGCCTGAATCCCAACTGCAAGCTCTCGGGACGCTGATTAATGTTTACTGAGAGAGCAGCGAGATGACTATTGACTATGTTCACCAGAAAATAGGCGAAGAGGTCCCTGTC
>JACWAE010000078.1 GCA_014874385.1 Dehalococcoidia bacterium
AGCCCCGGCTTCTCCCTCTTTGAGCACCTGGATAATCTGCTCTTCCGTGTACTTCTTGCGTTGCATTTCGAGTCCTCCCGTTCACTATATTCTAGCGGAGAACTCTAAGACGCGTTGGCATTATTTTCGGGGGAAAGGTCAAATTGCCATCAATTCTCTCATGTTCCTTAGAAAGGTATTGCCAACTTGCCTCATATGAAGCGACTACCATATCTTATTCAACCCCTTTCATAAGCAAATCAATTCTATTTACACTTTCCATTACCATAAGTGACTTCCGGGGTTTGCGCGCTAGGCTAAATCTAAAAGTTCACAATACCAGTTCAGTGGGGTTGTAATTCCCGCATACACCTAAGCTCCCATGCAATCAAGGCTAAAACTTCATTACCCACATTCTAGCATCACATACGATACCTGTCAAAGAAAATTGTGGTGGCTTTGCGGCATAGCCGCAAAGCCACCTATACAAAGCTATTAACTAGCAATTAGCTATTTGTATATATCCCCTCGGCTGGCGACTGCCAGAATCCTTACTTCTCTATCCCCTTCTATAATCCTGAAGACCATCCTGAATCTGCCAACCCGGTATCGGTAGAGGCCCTCCAATTCACCATGCAAACGCTTGACATTTTTAGAGGCAAAGGGGTCTGTCTCTAACTCCCTAACCGCTTTTTGAAACCTAAGCTGGTACGCCTTCTCCATCCTTTTATAGTAGTTTTCCGCAGTATTGGTCCAGGTAAGCTGCCACTGAGTCAAAGAGCCACCCTTCTTACGCTTCCCTTTCCCTCGTCCTTCAGCCCCTTCTTCAAGTTCGCCATTAGCTCGCGATCGGAAAGGGTTTCTTGAGTGGCTTTCCACTCCTCAAGCTCCCGCCAGCTTATATAGCGCGTTAACTCCATTCTCTCATCAGGAGACATCCTCCTTATTAACTCGGAAATAGCCAGGGCCAAGCTCTCTTTGGTAGTCATTTTTTAACCGCCTCCTTTTCTCACTCCCATCAACATCTACTCCATCACGAGCATTCTAGCACCAGATAGATTCTCAGTCAACGAAAGAGGAAACGGGTGGCGGAGCACCAGCGCTATGATACTTGGGGGTAAGGGCTGTCATCCTGAGTCCGCCCTAGGCAGACTCCTTCGTCCTCACCAGTGTACATCGACTCTGGTGACAATACCCAGCGGCTCCCAACGATAATCACCCAGAATAGTTCTTAGAGAGTCTATCTGACTCCTCAGAACCTGCAACTCTTTGTAGGTAAGATGACCTGAGTTGTATAAGGCAACCTTTGCTTCGTAATCAGCCCACTGCTGCGTCCACTGCTCATAGAACCCGTAATCGAAGGAAGTAGCCTTATCCAGCGATATGAGGCCATAAGGTTGGCCCACCTCTATATAAGCTACCTTGTCGTATTCTGCATAAATATCCTGACCGACGGAATCGCCGGGGATCGGGTTCTGGAACCCGGGTCCTGTGCAGTCTATGTAAACCAGCCCTCTGTCCGTGGTATTGAAAGCGTCCAGGGCGTGTCCAGGTCCCTCCGTAAAATCAACGCTGACATACGCTGTTTTTATCCCGGCTGCCTCTGCTCTATTATGTAACAGGGCAGCGAAGTCAGCACAGACAAAGGAGCCCGGGATGTAGGTGTGTGAATTGGTGTCATCATTCATGACGAACTCTTTAACCTGCTCCCACGACACATCGACGGCTTGAGGATTCTCCTGGAGTCTGATAGGACTACCGTTACCACCGGCGGCGTTCAGCACATCGAAGACCTGGGTGTAATAGACCTTATTACCTACAATGGCCACCCCGACACCCGTTGCCCTCGCCTCGCTTCTGAGCATGGCGTCCCTGAGGTCGCTGTTTTTAAAGCAGTATTCCACTTGCTCTTGAGCGGTATCCTGGACAAGCCTGGGTGAACTACCTGTATAGGAGACCCACCAGGAATTATGCAGCAGATAGTGAAGCTCGGTGGCATTTTCCAAATCTTTCGAAAACTGGCTCGCCGATAACTGTCTGGCCAATCCGTCCAGAGTAGGGTCCCTGGTAAGTGCGGTAAGCCCATTATCCTGCCTGAGTTTATTGACCTGAGTGTATATCCCATCCTCCACCTCCGCTGCTGTGACCGCAGATGCAATGCAGGAGGACAGAATCACCACGCCGAATACGATGATTAAGAGGGATGAGATAAGTAATACCGCTCGTTTATTCTTTAATCTTTTTATCAACACTTTAAATTCCCGACATCTCTATGTCATCCTGGCCATTTCGTGAAGGGAAGCATCTCGGAGACCCTTCGCTCCGCTAAGGGTGACATTAGGACGCTCCTTTGCACTCCTTTTAGAATTTCGAGCAACTTATGAAGGAGCACGGAGTTCCATGCCCCTATGATTACAACTATATTCTATATCTGCATTCTACTATCATACGATTTGTACGTCAACGAAATACTCCAGAGGTCGTTTCGCAACACTTTTCAACCCCCTTTATCCCCCAATCTTGGGGGATTTTAGGTTTGGGGGACACCCCCAAACCCCTGGCAGAGGGGTAAGTCCCCTCTGCACTCCCCTGTTAGTAAACAATCTTTAGACCGTTTTCTATAGACCGAGGCGGTGGTTTATGGTATATTTCTGAAGGAAGACGAGGCTGTAACCATGGACATGGAGACTGCACGCCTCAGACTGATGCAGCAACTGTCCCGCGAAATACGGGACAAGAAGGTGCTCGACGCGATGAGCCGCGTGCCCCGCGAGCTTTTCGTGCCTCCCAGCAGCAAGCATGCAGCCTATGAGAATATCCCTTTACCCATCGAGATGGGGCAGACGATCTCACAGCCATTTATCGTAGCCCTGATGACCGAAGCTATGCAGATTACAGATAAGGATAAGGTGCTGGAGGTCGGCACCGGCAGCGGCTACCAGACTGCCATCCTCTGCGAGCTGGCAAAGTGGGTGGTCACCGTGGAACGTCATCAGAGGCTTCTCGATAGAGCGAAAGATGTTTTAACCATGCTCGGCTACACCAATGTGGAGTTCCACCCCACAGAGAAGACCCTGGGCTGGCCCAAAGGAGCGCCCTACGATGCCATAATAGTTACTGCCGGCGCGCCCAAGGTGCCTCAGATACTCATGGACCAACTGGCAGTAGGCGGACGGCTGGTGATACCGGTGGGCTCGCGCTTCGAACAGGAGTTGATGCAGGTGATAAAGCGCAAAGAGGGACTGGTAACTACAAACCTGGGCGCCTGCCGCTTCGTCCCTCTCATCGGAGAAAGCGCATGGGACGAGTAATAATCACCCCCCCTCTAATCCCCAATCTCGGGGGACTTTAAAAAGTTGGGAGACGCCCCTAAACCCCTGGCATCCACCTAAGACGGACTGCCCCTTTACACTCTCATTTCTGAACATGTTGCATAGCTAAAAAGTCCTACTAAAGGTTGACTGAGGTGATACAATAAATTGGGAGATTTTTCGCCTTTCAGGAGCAGGCAGCTTCGATTTGACTATAACATCTATCGTCCTCGCCGGTGGCCGCAGCTCCCGCCTGGGAAGAGAAAAACTCGCGGAGGTGCTTGCCGGAAAAAGCCTGATAGAGCGAGCCATAAGCAGTCTGAGTTCGCTGAGCCGAGAGATATTTATAGTGATTTCGCAGAAGCAGGCAAGGTCATCCCTATCTTCATATACGTATCCGGGAGCGAAAACGGTGGTTGACCTGTACCCGAGGAAAGGCTCCCTTATCGGCATCTACACAGGGCTGGCGCATTCCACCAATTTTCTAAACTTGGCCGTTGCCTGCGACATGCCCTTTTTGAACCTGAACCTGCTGCGCTATATGGTTGATATCTCGCCCGGTTTCGATGTCGTTATACCAAAGACAGGCGACCAGATGGAGCCGCTTCATGCCGTGTACTCCAAGAATTGCGCAGGACCGATGAAAAACCTGATTGAACAAGGCAATCTCAAAATCACCGGTTTCTTCGATTCAGTGAATGTAAGATATGTGGGAAAACAGGAGATGGACAGGTTCGACCCGGAGCGCTTGAGCTTTTTCAATATCAATACCGAGGCTGATCTAAAGAAAGCCAGAATGCTGGCAGCACAGGAGAAGACTTCAAAAAATCGTGCCAATGACTACATAGAGGATGCAGAGACATGATATCCGTTGAGGAAGCACTGGGAAAAATCCTGAGCTATGTTGACGTTCTCGAAGCGGAGGACGAACTCATCCTAAGTAGCCTGGGGCGTGTCCTGGCAGAGGATATCTACTCCGATATAGATATACCGCCGCTGGACAACTCCGCCATGGACGGCTATGCAGTTCGGGCTGAGAGCACGAAGGGTGCCAGCTCTTCCTCTCCGCGCATCCTTCTCATCATCGGTGAGGTAGCCGCTGGCTATATAGCCAGTGAGGAAGTAACACCCGGCACCACCATCCGTATTATGACAGGCGCGCCAGTACCTAAAGGCGCTGACGCCGTGGTCCAGTTTGAAGATACCGATGAGGAAAAGCGCAAGGCAGCCAAGAAACCCTTAAGTGAGATCAGCATACTGCGTCAGGCAGCGAAAGGATTGAACATCAGGCAGGCTGGAGAAGATATCTCCCGAGGCAGCTTGGTCTTGAAGGCCGGGACAGTGCTCCGCCCCCAGGAGATAGGCGTTCTGGCCTCCCTGGGAAGAGATGTCGTACCTGTTATCCGACGCCCGGTGGTAGCTGTACTGGCGACAGGAGACGAGCTTGTGGACATCAAAGAGCAACTGCCGCCAGGAAAGATATACAACAGCAACACCTACAGCCTTGCTGCGCAGGTAAGCCGCTACGGAGGAGTTCCCAAGATACTGGGGATTGCCCGGGATAGCATCAAGGCTCTGGAGGATAAAATAAAGCAGGCGCACGATGCTGACATGCTCATAACCTCCGCAGGGGTATCCGTGGGAGAATACGATGTAGTTAAGGATGTCCTGGCACGGCTGGGAGAGGTAACATTCTGGACAGTGCGTATGAAGCCGGGCAAGCCACTCGCTTTTGGAGTGCTGAATCTAGGTAAAAAGAAAATACCGCACCTCGGGCTCCCCGGAAACCCGGTAAGCTCTATGATAGCATTCGAGCAGTTCGCACGGCCTGCCATCCTGAAAATGCTGGGGAAGAAGGAATTCGCCAAGCCCACCATCAAAGCCAGGAGCGAAGACCGCATTGCTAACAGGGATGGGCGGCGTGTCTTCGCCAGAGTCAGGGTAACTAAACGCGATGGCCAGTATTTCGCCCGCCTCGTGGGACCTCAGGGGTCGGGCATATTGACCTCCATGGCACAAGCCAACGGGCTGATGATTGTCCCTGAGGACAAAGCGGCAATCGAGGCGGGTGCGGAAGTTCAGGTGCAGATGCTTGACTGGAATGAGGAGATGTAGATGGTCCCCATAGTATGCGTCGTCGGTAAGAGCGGGGTGGGTAAGACCTATGTCATAGAGAAGCTGGTGGCTGAGTTCAAGAGCCGGGGCTACCAGGTGGCTACCATCAAGCACAGCGCCAGCGGCTTTGACATAGACCAGGAAGGGAAGGACAGCTGGAGGCATGGCAGGGCGGGGAGTGATACCGTGGCCATAAGCTCTCCCCAGAGGATCGCCATAATCAGGAAGGTTGACCACGACCACACTCTGGCTGAGATACAGCGATTCATAGGGCCTGACTTCGATATCATCCTCGCCGAGGGATTCAAACAAGACAAAGCACCCAAGATAGAGGTGCATCGCAAAGAATTTGGCCCGGACTTGCTGTTTACGAAGGAGGAACTGCTGGCAATTGCCACGGATGAGAAACTGAAAATAGATACGCCCCAGTATAGTCTGGAAGATGCGCCGGGGCTTGTCGACCTCATTGAGAAGAGATTCTTCGCCAAAGAGAAGGAGGACACGGTTGCGCTCTTTGTCAACGAGGAGATGATACCGCTTAACCCCTTTGTCCGCAGCATTATCTCCAGGACAATAGCCGGCATGGTCTCTGCGCTCAAAAAGGTTTCGCAGGCTACAAGCATTGATATCTCAATAAGAAGGAAAGACGGGGAATGATTTTTGAGGCAGCCAATTTTGTCTTCGAACCTCCGGTGGAGGTGGCATTCGCACGGCGAATTTTGATAAAGCCAAGCGCCAGTTGCTCCAGGCCCTATCCCATAACTACGAGCCGGGAGACGCTGGCAGCAGTGATCGCCGGTATCAAGAAAGTCAGCGCCGCCGACATCCTGCTCCTCGAAGGAAGCTCTGGAGATGAAATGGTGCATTCCATATATAAAGGACTGGGGTACGATTTCCCCCACACAATGCTGCTGGATGTTGACCAGTGTGTCCCGGTAGCAGTGGAGAATCCTCTCTCTAAACCCTTCGTCTTGACTACTTTCTGGATACCTAATGTCATATTGTCCTGCGATTTCCTGATAACCATTGTCCCTTTCAAAATAGTAGCAGGACAGGGCAGTTTCAGCATCAGGAACCTGCTGGGTCTGCTGCCAGCCTCTAAGTATGAGCAGGAAGTAAAAGGCTTCCGCGGAGTGGAGCAGTCCCTGGGCATCGAAAATACCATCGCCGACTTGTACTTTACCTTACCGTTCGACTTGGGGATAATAGATGGCCGCCAGAAATTCATCGGCGCCAAAGACCATTTTCATGGGAAGGTCGAGGACTATGGTAAAATATTCGTTGGCACACCCTATGAGGTGGACTCTGAGGCTTCGGATACCGCAGGGGTAACAACCGCGTACCTTCGCTTGATCGAAGAGGTTAAAGCCACACAAGGGGGTAGTCCATGACTACAGAGCAGGATATAGATATTGCTGAGATGCGGCTTCGCTACTTCATAGATTTAGACTGGTATCAACGGCAAGAGCGTTCCTTTGCCACACTCGCCGCAAGCCGCCTGTGCCCTACGTCTCGCAAGAAGGAGAAGACAAAATCAGAAGCTGCTTTGCTGCGCATTATAAAACAATGCTGCTCTAAACGCGATGGTTTTATCACACCGAACACGCCATTGCTGGAGATGGTCTTTCGTCTTTTGCTCGCTAATGGTAACCAGCCACTAGAGTTGGGACAAATGCAAGAACAATTGCAGAAGTGGCTGGGTGATACTAACAATGCGCCAGACTTATCGATCCCTAAATTGAAACGCATCCTCGACAACGATCGGTACTATGGATTGAGGCCGGCCCCTTTGACGGAAGCGGAGGAGACCTAGTAATTCACCTGAAAGTTGTCGAAGCGCCCTCTGTAGTCTGACCACTCCACATCGACACGCTCCACCCTGGCTCGAGAAGGTCCATTCTTGAGGTACGCAAGCAGTTCATCCAGCTTCGTATTTTCTCCCTCTGCCCAAACTTCAACGGCTGTGCCACCCGATAAATTTTTTACGTACCCTTTCAGTCCCAGCGCTTTAGCGCGGTCCTTTACGAAGATACGAAAATTGACACCCTGAACACGCCCGTGCACTATAGCTTTGAAAGATGCTTGCTCCGACACTATTCTCTCTCCACAGATACCCTACGAAGCTCAGAGCACGCCGGCAAAGGGACGAGGCTCAATGCGGTCCAGGCGGTGAAGGCCGTAGCTCCGCGCGGTTTCAATAGCCTCAACAAATTCTTCCCTTGAGATAGAGCGCGCCAGTTCGGGGACATCAAAAGCCTGGTAACAAGGGTGATACTGGGCCATCACATTCAGATAAGTGTTGACCGAGATTTCCTGGCTTAAAAAGCGACAGACCTCAGCGGTTCCCGCCAGTCCATCGGGCAAAACGAGATGCCGCACCAGCAGTCCACGCGTGGCCACACCCTGATTATCAATCTTGAGGTCTCCTACCTGATGGTGCATCTCTTTCACTGCTGCCCTATTTATCAGGGGATAATCATCGATTCCGGAGAACCGATGGGCATTCTGCCCATCGGAGTACTTCATGTCCGGCATATAAATATCGAAAATGCCGTCCAGGATTTGGAGGGTGTCCACTGTATCATAGCCGCCACTGTTATACACCAGAGGTACAGAGAGGCCAACCTCTACGGCAATCTCCAGTGCCTCAAGTATCTGAGGCACCACGTGTGTCGGGCTCACGAAGTTGATGTTGTGGCAGCCCTGCCGCTCCAGGGAGAGCATCATATTAGCCAGTTCTCTGGCCGTCACCTCCTGCCCTTCACCGAGCTGGCTTATGGCGTAATTCTGGCAGAAGCAACATTTCAAATTGCAGAAAGCGAAGAATATCGTCCCCGAACCACCACTCCCCACCAGAGGAGACTCTTCACCAAAATGCGGCCCGAAGCTAGAAACGATCGCTTGCCTTCCAGTGCTGCACTTACCCAACTCCCCCTTGAGACGATTTACCTGGCAGCGACGAGGACAGAGGCAGCAATTCTCCAAGATCGCCAGTGCCTGTTTCACCCGCTCGTGCAGCTTGCCCGCCCCATACAACTGTCTATAGGCTGCTATTGAGCTACTTCTCTTCCTCAGCGCCCTTCTCCTCCTCCCAAGCGCTCTTCTCCTTCTTCCCCTTGGTCTTAATCACCTCCACGGTTGTCGGCGTAGCCAGCACCTCCGAGACCAGCGGCTTCTTGGCCCCTTTCTTGGGCTTCTTGGATTCGTGGTGTCTAAAGTCTCTCGTCCCCATTTTGCACCTCTTCTCAAGAGATAAGACCTAGGTCAGAGTTTAGCAAAAGCACAAAGCCATGTAAAGTAAATTATCGCTCTTCAAGTCCAATTTGAAAGAACGTTTATTGATCAATTTTCAACCCCCTGTATCCCCCAATCTTGGGGGAAATTTGATATTGGGGGACACCCCCAAACCCCCAGCAAAGGGGCTTCGCCCCTCTGCACTCCCCGTTAGTAAACGACCTCATTTTCGGGGTGTTTTTCTTGGCGAGCCCCAAGCCACTTCTTCTTCTGCTCCGCTCTGATCTCAGCATCGGTAGGCTGGTAGCCCTGGATAAAGTCCTCCCTGAAGCTAGAAAATGTGCCATCCAGGATAGAGCACCGCATTTGCTCCATCAACCTCACGATAAACCTTACGTTATGTATAGTAGCCAGACGGTAAGCTAGAAGCTCCTGCGCCTTGAACAGGTGATGAAGATAAGCAGCGGAAAATGTGCGGCAGGTGTAGCAGTCGCAATCCGGGTCGATAGGTCCCTTCTTTTGCTTGAAGCGGGCATTCCCTATGTTGTAGCGGCGGTGACGAGTGAAAACTGCACCGTTTCGACCCAGCCTGGTAGGTAAAGCGCTGTCGAACATATCTACGCCGCGAGCGACGCATTCCACCAGGTCTTCAGGAGAGCCCACGCCCATTAAGTAGCGGGGCTTGTCTTCAGGGAGGAGAGGCACAGTCTCATCAAGCATGGAGTGCATCAGTTCCTTCGGCTCTCCCAGGCTCAAGCCTCCAATGGCATACCCTGGAAAATCCAGTGAAGTGAGGAAGCCAGCAGACTGCCGCCTCAATTCAGCAAAAGTGCCTCCATGTACGATTCCGAAAAGAGCCTGCCCTTTTTTCTTGTGCTTTTGCCGACACCTCTCTGCCCAGAGATGGCTGCGCTCCATAGCTTTTTGAATGCTCTGGAAATCCTCTCCATAAGGCGGGCACTCATCGAGAACCATGATAATGTCGGCGCCCAGTTGCTCCTGGATTTCGATGGCAAACTCAGGTGTCAGAAAATGCTCGCTGCCATCAACATGAGAGCGGAACAGGGCACCTTCGTCGCTGATGCGGCGAAGGTGCCCCAGGCTGAACACCTGAAAACCGCCGCTATCAGTCAGAATCGGGCCATCCCAAGACATAAACCGGTGTAATCCCCCGAGCTTGCTGATGGTCTCCACACCGGGCCTGAGGTAGAGGTGATAGGTGTTAGCCAGAATCATTCTTACACCCAATGATTTAAGCTCATCAGGGGTCAGAGTTTTGACTGTACCCTGACTGCCCACAGGGAGAAAAGCAGGCGTCGGCACATTGCCATGAGGTGTGGTAAGCATCCCGGCGCGAGCCATTGTCTCAGAGCAAGTCTTCGTCAGCTTGAAGAGTCGGCTCATGGGGAATTAGACCCAGAAGTTTAAAACCAAGGCGATGAAAATCAAACCCAGGTAAGGGAAAGCGGAAAGCTTGTACACCTTCCAGGCATCCTGAGTCAGGCGGCTCTTAAGAAGGTGGTAATTGGCATAAACCATTATGATGCCCAGGATATTGGCAGCAGCAAAATAGAGCCAGCCCAGGTTGTCGAATGCCCAGAGAGCGATAGACGCAGTGTAAAGCAGAACCGCTAAGGCCATCAATATCTTTATGGCATCTTTAACTCTCCAGGTGACCGGGAAATATGAGACCCCCGCCTGAAGATAGTCTTCACGATTGGCAATCATAACGCTCCATACATGCAGCGGTATCCACACGGCGATAAGAATGCAGAGGAAAAGGATCTGAATATCCAGGTGGTGAGTCACAGCTACATAGCCCATGAGCACAGGCGCACAACCTGCTATCCCGCCCTGAATCACACACATCACCCTTTTCCGGAATACTGAGGCTGCGATGGTGCCCACGAGGCCGAAGACGAAGCAGAGAGGGTCGAGATACCAGGCTATAGCAAGTGCAACCGAAATCAAGAACAAGCTCCACACCAGGGCCTTCCTGGCAGGAACTATCCGCTCTGCAGGCAGAGCCCGCATATGGGTCCTTTTCATTCTGGCATCGACATTCCGGTCGAGGTAGTTGGTCAATCCGTTAGCGCCAGCGCTTCCCAGGGCAATCGCTGCCAGGGCAATCAAAAGGACATCAAGCGGGGGGTCGCCGTGCGCCGCAATAATTGCAGCACAAACCCCGATGAAGGTGAGCAAGACTGTCTCGCGGGGTTTTAGCACCGAGATATAATCGATAACCCCCTTCGCCTGGGGTTTTCTACTCAACTCACGTACAAGCGATTTTTGTGTTGCTCCAGTAACATCACTCACTTGCAATGTCTCCCATCAACTTCTTCTTGTATGCATTTATAATATCATGTCTACGTAAAACTCCCAATAGTCGTGTGCGGTCATTGCGGTCTACCACCGGTATTCGCCCCACGTCATTAGCACCAAGCTTCATCAGGGCATCATATACAGATTGATCGGGATAAGCTACCATGGGCGACTTTGTGGCAATGTCATCAACCTTCAGGTTGGGAATGTTGCTATGCCTAGAAGATTCGACATCGGTCAAAGTAACTACTCCGAAGAGATGGCCCTCCTCATCAACGACCGGGAACCCGTGATGGCCGGTCTCGGCAAGTTTTGTAACCAACTCGCTAACAGGCATTGTGTGAAGAACCGTTGGGAAATCGCGCGTCATTGCCTCTTCAACAGTAATGGTCTTCATCAAAGGCACTACTTCCTCTTCATGAATATCCACACCGCTCCGCTTGAGCCGAAGAGTGTAGATGGAATATTTACTGAAAGCGCGTGCAGTTAGCATAGCGACAACGACAGCCGTCATTAAAGGCAATAGTAATTGAATATCCCGTGTCATCTCAACCAGGAGCACGATAGCGGTAAGCGGCCCATGTAACACAGCGGCAAAAAATGCCGCCATACCAATCAGAGAATATGCCCCAGTACTGGATATTAAACCTGGGAAAAGCTTATCCGCTAACAAAGCGAATACCCCTCCAAGCGCAGCGCCGATGAACAGAGAAGGTGCGAATATGCCGCCACTACCTCCACTCCCGAGAGTAACAGACGTAGCTATTATCTTCAGGAACAGGAGTGCAATAAGGATGCCAAGCCCTATTTGTCCTGCCAGCATCGCATCCACCGGACCCGAGCTAACAAACAATCCACTCATCCCATAAGTACCTTCGTATCCCACGCCGAAGATGCCGGAATAGTAGTAGCCCATAATGCCGATGGCGATGCCGCCCAGTGCGGGTTTGAGCAATGCAGGGACTTTAACAGAATTAAAGAAGTCTTCAACCTTGAAAAAGAAACGTATAAATCCGACTGCCAGGAGCCCGGCTAAAATTCCAAGAACGATGTACGGCACTATCTCCCAGTAACTGCGCAATGTATATTGATTTACGGTGAACGCAGGGTTGGCCCCCAGAAATGCCCAAGCTACATATTCAGCAACTATGGCACTGACCATGACATTGAACAAGCGACGGGTGGTATCGCGACGGGAGATAACCTCCAGGGCAAAGAAAACGCCCGCCACAGGAGCATTGAAGATTGCAGCGATGCCTCCGGCCGCCCCGCAGAGCACGAGAGTCTTCAGCCATTCGTCAGGTAATTTAAACCACTGCCCCACGGCTGAGCCGACGGCCGAGCCAATCTGTAAGATGGGTCCTTCAGGGCCTACCGAGCCGCCACTGCCAATACAGATAGATGAGACAACTATCTTAATTGCTGCAACTCTGGCACGAATGCGACCCCCACCAACAGCCACCGCCTTCATCACATCGGGAGGACCTTCGCCCTTGGCCTCGCGAGCCAGGAAATAAATTATCGGTCCAAAGACAAGGCCGCCGATAATGGGCAGTATGATAACATAGTAACTACCCAGAACTGAGAAGGCTTCAGCACCCTTGGCAAAGAAGACCCACTGAAAGCCTTTTATCATCCATCTGAAAGCCACTGTCCCTAACCCGGCAGCAACTCCGACAGCTATAGCTAGGGCGAGACCCTTTGTTGACTCAGATGGACTCAGCCGACCCAGGACACGCTGCAGCCGTTCTACAATTGGCTCATTTGATTTCATTGACCAAGACTAGCCTTGCAATAACTTACGAATTGCGCCCACCGCCACTTCGCCATGGACATCGTCGCGAACCACCGGCTGGCCGATGCCGCGAAGCAAAACCCATCTCACCCTCTTACTCCTCACCTTTTTATCCAGGTCCATGGCTCGAAGCAAACGCTCAATATCCACGCCAGAGAAGCCAGCAGGCAAACCAAATCTTTCCAGCAGTGCTTTCTGCCTATCAACCACCTCCTGGGATAGAAGCCCCACCTCTCGGCTGATCATGGCTGCCCCCACCATACCGATGGCAACAGCTTCTCCATGGAGGAAACGTTCGTAGTCCGTGGCTGCCTCCAACCCATGAGCGATAGTGTGTCCGTAATTTAAAATAATCCGTATCCCTTGTTCCTTCTCGTCCTCGCTCACTATTTTAGCCTTAATAGCGGCGTTGCGCGCCACCACATCGCTGGTAGCCGCTCTCTCCAGAACAAGCAGCTTCTCTGTCCGCTCTTCAAGCAGCTCCAGCAGCAGGGGGTCGCGTATCATGGCATGTTTAATCACCTCAGCCCAGCCTGACACCAGCTCACGTCTGGGCAGGGTAGTCAAGACCTGGGTATCAGCTATGACAACGCGTGGCTGATAGAAGGCTCCAATCAGATTCTTGCCCTGGGGATGGTTCACTGCGACTTTTCCCCCGATAGATGAATCTACCATTCCGACTAAGCTGGTCGGTACCTGAATCAGAGGCAAACCACGAGCGAAAGTTGCAGCCACAAACCCGGCAAGGTCTCCCACCACACCCCCACCCAGAGCAACTATGTTATCACCGCGCTCGGCACGACAATCTACTAACCAGTCATAGATTTTGACCGCTGTTTCAAATGACTTGCTCCGTTCCCCCTGAGGTACTACCAGGGAATCCACAGCAAAGCCAGCATCCTCCAGAATCTTAGCAACTCTAGCCCCGTACAGCGGAAATACAGTGTCATCGCTCACTATGTGAGCTGTTCCCGAGAGGCCAGCATTTCGCATCCGTTTGCCCAACTCCTCCAGAATCCCCCAGCCCAGGAACACGGGATAGTTTTCCGTGGCCGTGGTCACCACACATGCAGCGCCCTTTTGTTCACAGTAAGGGGCATCGGATTCCCGGGCATCGGGGAGAACTGGCAAAGCAGCCCTGCCCCTCCTTCCGTATCTCCAACCCAGGATTACCTGATCGGCAACCTCCTCCACAGTCAAATTGTCGGTATGCACCGTCCAGTCCGCAAGAACATAGTAAGGCTGGCGAAATCCCTTCAGCCATTCGATGCGTCTCAACGGCTCAGGCCCGGCAAGAAGAGGCCTGGGCTCCTGGTTTGTGGGGTCTTCAGCGTCCTTGAGTAACCTTCGGTATATGGTGGCTGGCTTCGCCTCAAGGCAGACAACCACCCCGCTTTCCATCATCATCTCCCGATTAGCGGCGCTCATAACAGCCCCGCCGCCAGTGGCAATGACTGTATTGCTTCCCTGGCATACACGCTCCAGCACCTTACTTTCCAACTCGCGGAATCGCTCCTCGCCATCCCGGGCAAATATCTCGGCGATGGGCTTGCCATAAGAATGCACAATCTCCTCATCGATATCGATGAACTTCCAGCCCAATTTCCAGGCTACCTTCTGGCCTGCCTTTGTTTTACCGGTATATGAGAAACCGGTCAGGATAATGTTTCCAGCAGCTTTTTCACCCACTGTACGCCCTCGATGTAATTATAATCCCCCAAAGCTTCAGGATAAAATCGTTCGCTTTCGAAGATTATGGGGAGTGAATTTCTGGTTGAGCCCATTATCTGCAACACCTGCGCAATGTCCACCCAGCTGTCTTCAGCGCTCTGGCTCGGGTGTACCGGGATATGCCGGAACGCCAAGTAGTCATCCCTGCTGCGGATATTCCAGAGATGGACAGAGCCCAGATATGGCAGAAGCTCTGCTTCAAAAGCATAGAGGTCAAAGCCGTTTTGCATTGCAGCCAGATGCGTATGTGCAGTATCGAAACAATACCGCAGCGAGGGAGAATATTCCTTCAGCACCTGCTTGAGGAACCCGGCATTAATCAAAGTACTCGCCCCCACACCCTCCAGATGAATGGGAATCCCTCTTTTGAGGCTGAGCTCAGCGAGTGAATCGCAGCTCTTCCAGGCAATCGCTTCGACTTTCGACTCGCCTTCATCGGATTCGTCCGAGGTCGGCGAGGGGAAGTGGACGACTATGTATTCTGCCCCGAACTCATCAGCCTGCTCCATGGTCAGGGTTACCATCCTCATGGTCAACTCCCTTTTATCCCTGTCCAAATCGCAAAGGAAAGACCACGTCGGAGGCTTGGGATACCACTCAAGCTGAACCAACGGAGCGTGTATACTCCACTCAAGGTTATGGAGGCTGAGCAGCCGTTTGAGCCTGGTAAGCTCACCAGGGGGCAGATTATAGAACTCACCACGACAAAGGCCATTGCCAATTATCATCTCATCGAAAAGGTCAAGGTTATGGCAGTGAAAGCCGAGATTGCTCATATCACTTTCTAGGGCCTATCGACTTAAGATAGCCCCGATAGTTGCGCAGGGTCTCATTCATGTGGTCGCCGCCGAACTTCTCCAACACTGCTTCGGCGAGAATTATAGCCAGCATCGCCTCCCCGATAACGCCCGCTGCGGGGACAACGCAGATATCGCTTCGTTCGAAATGAGCCTCAACCTTCTCGCCTGTCCGCAAATCGACCGAGGGCAAGGGTTGACTCATGGTAGGAATAGGCTTGACCACAGCGCGGACAATTATCGGCTCGCCGTTGCTCATGCCGCCCTCGATACCGCCTGCCCTATTCGTGGTGTGCCTCCAGCTACCCTTTGCACCGAGCTCTATAATATCCTGAACCTGCGAGCCCGGCAGGCTTGCCTCATTAAAGCCAGCCCCTATCTCCACACCCTTCACCGCATTAATGCTCATCATCGCCTGGGCTATCCTGCCACCGAGCTTGCGGTCCCAGTGGACATGGCTTCCCAGGCCGATGGGAACTCCGCTGGCGATTACTTCGAAGATACCGCCCAGGCTATCCCCAGCCTTTTTGGCTTCGTCAATCGCTGACAGTATAGCCTTCTCCGCCTTTCTGTCGGCACAGCGAACAGGTGACCTCTCCACCTTTGACCAGTCAACTTTCTCGGCCTGTTTAGCCCAGTGTCCGCCGATGCAGGCGGTGTGGCTGTGTATCTCAACGTCAAACTCAGCAAGCAGTTTGCGAGCCACAGCTCCCACAGCAACGCGGCTTGCCGTCTCACGGGCGCTGGCACGCTCCAGGATAGGTCGGACATCGTCAAGGTTGTACTTCATAGTCCCTGCCAGGTCAGCATGTCCAGGGCGGAAGCGGGTAACAGGCTCAACCTCCTGCTCCACAGGTATGACGCTCATTACCTGCTTCCAGTTTTCCCAATCTCGATTGAGTATGAGTAGTGCGATAGGGCTGCCCATGGTCACTCCATGCCGCACCCCGGAGGCGATTTCAGCGTGGTCCTGCTCGATAGCCATGCGAGCGCCCCGCCCATATCCCCCCTGGCGGCGTGCCAGGTCGCGGGCTATATAATCCTCATTGAGGGCCAGCCCTGCAGGTACCCCCTCAATAATTGCCACCAGCCCCTGGCCATGCGACTCACCGGCGGTTAAGAAACGGAACATATGTCTCCTTCACTTCGATAAGGCTCTCTTTGCCACTCTCATCATTATGTCAATCGGTGCTGCTTTGCCCGTCCACAGCTCGAACGATACTGCCCCCTGATATACCAGCATAGGCAAACCGCACAGCGTACGTGCCCCGGCTTTTTTAGCTGCCGCAATCAGCGGAGTCTCTAAGGGATTATACACCACATCGTAAACCAGCGCTCGCTTGGGAATCAGCCCTATCACCAACGGTGACCGTCCTTCACTGGCACTATCTTTCATACCTACCGACGTGCAGTTGACCAGCAGGTCACACTCCGAAAGCGCCGTCAGGGTCCTGCCATCCTTCCATGATAAGGCAATGACTTCGGTATCGGAGGCCTTGAGATTCCACTTGAGATCCCAGGCCAGTTCCCTACCTCTTTCAATGCTGCGGTTTAAGATAATCAGAGACCTGGCTCCGGCATCTACCAGTGCGAAGCCTACCGCCCGCGCCGCTCCACCTGCGCCGATAAGCACACCCCGCTTGCCCCTGGGGACAAACCCTCCATCCTCTTCGAGAGCCCTGATAAAACCGCTGGCATCGGTATTATAGCCAACAAGCTTACCATCTTTTTTTACTATGGTGTTCACAGCGCCAATGCGCCGAGCAAGCTGGTCAACCTTATCCAGAAGCGGCAATACCGCCTCTTTATGAGGTATAGTGACATTAGCGCCGAGTCTCGAAGCATCTCGCAATCCCTCCACTACATTAGGCAGCTCATCCTTAGCTGTCTCCCACACCTCGTACCGAATATCCAGTCCCAGATAGTCGAAAGCAGCCTGCTGAAACTGCGGCGATATGGAATGCTTCAGCTTATTTCCGATGAGGCCAACGAATTTTGTCATGATAAGATTTGCACCTGCGGAAAGCTAGGAACAGAATTCTAGTCCTTACTAGGGCTGCGGTTTTTCTCCCGGTCAAGGTAGCCCTGCAAGATAAACGCTGCCGCCAGGGAGTCACGATGTTTCTTTCTTTTATCCCGCTTCATCCCCGTCTCCAACAGAGCCCTCTCGGCAGCGACCGTGGACAGCCGCTCGTCCCAGGTAACTACCGGAATATCAGTGTTTTCTTTAAGTAAATCGACAAAGGACTGCACAGCTTGCGCCTGTTTGCCCAGGCTGCCATCGAGTGAGCGGGGCATTCCCACGACAATGCGCTCCACCTCGTTCTCAAGGACAAGGTCAACTATCTGCTGTACAGCAGCCTCGTCTGTTGCCCTCTCAATCACGGTGAGAGCGCCCGCCATAATACCCAGCGAGTCGCTCAACGCCACCCCGATGCGCTTCTCACCGATGTCCAGACCCAAGCTGCGCATCACCTAGACCTTCTCCTCCACCAGTTGGGCCACCAGCTTCAGTGCCTGCTCCAGCTTCTCCTTATCCCTGCCCCCACCCTGTCCCAGTTGAGGGCGACCTCCACCGCTGCCGCCCGTAGCCTGAGCAACTTTCTTAACAATATCGCCCGCATTCAGACCCCTAGATACTAGGTCAGGAGTCACCACAGCCAGGAAGTTGGGCTTGTCATCCCAAACCGCACCCAGCACGACCACAGCGCTGCCCAGCTTATCCCTCAACACATCGCCCGTGTGACGCAGGGCATCCATATTCGAAGCAGATACCTTAACCGCCAGCACGGAGACCCCTTTGACTGATTCTGCTTGAGTCAGCAGCGATTCCGCTGTCTCTTTCGACAACTGGCGCTCCAGAGCAACAGCGCGCTTGCGCTCTGAATCAAGTTCTTCCAAGGTACTGGCTATCTTACTCTCGATATTAGCTGCAGGTACCTGAAGCTCCTGGGCAATCTTCTCCAGAGTTGAAAACCGGTCTTCGACCAGCCTCTCCGCCCCCCTTCCGGTAACCGCCTCAATGCGGCGCATGCCCGAGCCGATGCTGCCCTCGCTGACTATCTGGAAGAAGCTTATATCACCTGTGCGATCAACATGGGTGCCGCCGCAGACCTCAAAACTCAGCGGTGATTTAGCCTGCCCAACCCTCACGGTCCTCACCACATCGCCGTACTTCTCGCCGAAAAGGGCTATCGCCCCCTCCGTTACCGCCTGGGTATAGGGCATCTCTTTCTTGGTCACCGGCAGGTTACGGCGGATACTCTCATTCACTATTCGCTGTATCTGAGCCAGTTCCTCTTTGAGCACCGGCGCTTCGAAGGTGAAATCGAACCTGAAGCGGTCCGGAGCTACCAGCGACCCCGCCTGGTGCACATGGCTGCCCAGAACCTGGCGCAAGGCAGCGTGCAGCAGATGAGTAGCCGTATGGTTGCGCGCTATGTCGAGGCGCCGATACTTATCAACTTTAGCTTCAACAACATCATTCAATGATATTGTTCCTTCAACAACCTTGCCAAAATGAACTACGAGATCACTATCTTGCTGAGTAACCTTAACGGTATTAGTGACTTCAACCTTTCCCTTTTTGCCACGAATTTCCCCCTTATCACCCACCTGACCACCCATTTCAGCATAGAAAGGTGTCTCGAGCAATATAATTCCTACATCCTGGCCTTTAGATACAGAAAACAAACTGCTCCCAGACCATTTGCTCCCAGGGATCAAGAGCATAACTGAAGATTTATGTTTAAGTGATTTGTAACCAACGAAATCGGTGCTGGGTGGAATAGCAACCAAAGAGAACCTCGTACCGACATCAACATACGCAGTAAACTTATGCGCTGCCCGCGCCCGCTCGCGCTGCTGCTCCATCTCAGCCTCAAACCCCTCTTGGTCAACCGACAGGCCGTTATCAGCAGCCATCTCTGCGGTCAACTCTGCAGGGAAGCCGTAAGTGTCGTACAGCTTGAAAATATCCTCGCCAGATATCTTTTTATCTGCCTTAGCTTTAGCCTGCTCCATAAGCTGATTGAGCAGACTCAGGCCCGTGCTCAGCGTCTCGCCGAACCTGGTCTCCTCCGTGTTGGTGACTTTCAGAACTGCATCGCGGTTCTTCACCAACTCGGGGTAGATATGACCCATTCTAGCATTGACCTCTGTGGCTACCTCGCCCAGAAAAGGCCTATCCAGGCCCAGAGTCCTACCGAAGAGTGCGGCGCGCCTGAGAATACGCCGCAGCACATAGCCGCGTCCTTCATTGGAAGGAATGACACCGTCTGCTATCAGGAAAGTGACGGCCCGCCCGTGCTCCGCCACAATCCTCATCGCCCGGTCTGTTTTCTCATTATTGCCGTATTTTTGCCCTGTCAGTTGCGAGACACGCTGAACGATCGGCGCAAACAGGTCGGTCTCGTAGAAGGAGCGTTTGCCCTGGATAACGGTGGCAGTACGCTCCAGCCCCATTCCGGTGTCGATGTTCTTCCGTGGCAATGGAGTGCGCTTTTTGCTAGCATCCTGATAATACTCGGTGAACACCAGGTTCCATATCTCCAAGAAGCGGCCACAGCCGCAGCTCGGCGAGCAATCAGGCCCGCAGCTAAACTGTTCTCCGAAATCGTAGTGAATCTCGCTGCAGGGTCCGCAGGGTCCGGTCTCACCGGCAGGCCCCCAGAAGTTGTCCTTCTCCCCACAGCGCATGATGCGCTCCGCACTCACACCCACATCCTGCCAGTAGCCGAAGGACTCATCATCATCAAGGAAAATGGTTACCCACAGCTTCTCCGTGGGTATCTTGAGCCAGTCCAGCACAAACTCCCAGGCCCAGGCGATGGCTTCCTTCTTGAAATAATCGCCGATGCTGAAATTGCCCAGCATCTCGAAGAAGGTCAGGTGCTTGAAATTGCCCACCGAGCCTATATCAGTGGTGCGGAAGCATTTCTGACACGATGCCAGCCGGGGCGAGGGAGGCACTGCATCTCCCGTAAAATAAGGCTTGAATTGCACCATACCCGCGCTGGTTAATAGAAGCGTGGGGTCACCGCGCGGGATGAGAGAGGAACTGGGCATAATCTTGTGCCCTTTTTGCTCAAAAAAAATAAGGTACTTCTCCCTGAGTTCGTCACCAGTCATTTTTTCTCCAGTAAGCTATATCTTTACTCTTGGGGATTTTAGAATAAGTTCGAAGACATGTCAATTTAAGCAGGGCAGGGCTGCCGACCACTAATCCTTTAACTCCTTTCTACACTATGCGACCTCTAAAGTTAAGACCGCTCCTATTTCATGCAGTTGACAACCTGAGCGTGATGTGCTAATTTCATCCCATGCTGCTGCCTTATAAAGTGAGCCATACCGCCGAGCGGCTTGTTGAATTATGCCAAGAGCTACTCTCTGAACGGCGACTAATTCTAGTCAGCAATCGAGGCCCCGTTGAATATAGAGTTGCACAGAACGGGGAATTACAGCTAAACCGCGGCACCGGCGGAGTTGTGACTGCCCTCAGGGCTATCAGCAAACATGTAGAGCTTACCTGGATCGCCAGCACTATGGGAGAAGGCGACCGCCTCGCTGCTTCCGGTCAAAGCGGACGCTTCCAGGTGGCGCTGCCGGGGCAGAGGCTCTATCTCCGCTTTGTTACCTCTCCACGAAATGTTTACCACAAATACTACAATCTCTTTTGTAACCCACTGCTCTGGTTTCTCCAACATTACATGTGGAACTCGCCCTACACCCCCAATGTCGATGCCAAGGTCTACGATGCCTGGGACAATGGCTATGTCGCAGTTAACCGCGCCTTCGCTGAGGCCGTTATCGAGGAAGCATCGCATGACAGGACGCCTCCATTCGTAATGGTCCATGACTACCAGCTATATCTGGTCGGCGGCTATATTCGCCGGGAAATGCCTAACGCCATCTTACAGCACTTCATCCATATCCCTTGGCCTGCCTCCAGTTGGTGGCAGCTTTTCCCCGACCCCATGCGCAGGGCGATCCTGGAGAGCCTCTGCGCTGCTGACATCGTTGGTTTGCAAACCAGTCGAGATGTGCATTATTTCTTGCATAGCTGTGAAATGTTCCTCGACGAAGCCAAGGTCGATTATGAGAGCCACACCGTGCTCCACGGAGGCCGTAAAACCCAGATAGCCTCGTATCCTGTATCAGTCGACATCGCTGCACTGCATAGAATAGTCCGCTCACCCCGCGTCCAGGAGTACGAAGAGAAACTGCGCCCTTACCTTGGCGAGCAAACCATAGTGAGGGTCGACCGGGCAGAACCAAGTAAGAATATCGCCCGCGGTTTAAAAGCCTTCGATATGCTGCTGCAGCGTTATCACCACCTCGTGAACAGGGTCAAGCTCATCTGCTTTGTAGTTCCCTCCCGTTCCGGGATAAAACAGTACGAAAGGTACACCCAGGAGATATTCGATTCTGTGGAAGCCATAAATGCTAAGTATGGGACCGAAGGATGGCAGCCGGTAAAACTCTTTTTTGAAAATAACTATGCCCAGTCAATTGCCGGCATGCGTCTCTACGATGTGCTCCTGGTAAACCCGGTGATCGACGGCATGAACCTGGTGGCCAAAGAGGGGCCTATTGTCAACGCCAGGAACGGCATCCTCGTCTTATCAGAGTCCGCCGGTGCCTATGAGCAACTTAAGGAAAACGTTATCTCTGTGGCTCCGGCAGATTTGGAAGGAACCACCCAGGCGCTTTACGCAGCACTGACGATGGACTCTGCGGAGAGGAAAAGAAGAGCCGAGGCACTCCGGAAAAGTATCGAAGATGAAGATATCACTGCGTGGCTTTACCGCCAATTCAGAGACCTCAGGAACCTCGCCTGTCAACTCCCCCTGCTTCTGCCCGCCTGAAAGGGGCCTGCATCCTGCAAAGTGTTATATCCTAACCCCGTTAACGCTCTTTAAAGCTCTGCCTAACTGCGGAGATGTTGCATCCTTACCCTGACAGTGTTAATCTGTTATGACTAAAATTCCGGATAACAAGAAGAGAAAAGTGAAATTCGCCAAGCACCAACTAGGGTTTCTTCTTTATGGTTTTATTTTCTGGCTTCCCATCGCCATAGTGGTCCTGGTTTGTGTCTACATTTTTGGAGACCTGGAACACTATGGGCACGTATTCCTCACTTTCTTTCTTCCGGATAAGTTCGTTTATACGGGTCTCGGAATAGTGTTTTGGCTGGTAATCTTCTTCTTGAGCGGCGTACTATTGAAAGCAACATCGGTAGGTGACTTTTTCTCAGGGGTTCCAATTGTGGGAACTTTTTTCAGAAAGGGCGGGGAAATAATAACCGTCGATACTTTAGCAAATATGACGCCGTGCCTTTTCCTGTATTCGCCAACTTGCCCTTCCTATGGCTGGATACTCTCGGAAGAAAAAGTCAGATTAAATAATGAAAAGGCTAACTTCAACTTAGTAAATGTTTATTACCCCAACGTGCCCACCATACTGACGGGCCAGGTTTACTCAGTAAGGAAAGAGACTGTGATCAAACTCGGCAACCCCTCCAGAGAAGTAATCGACGTCCTGCTCTACGGGCTGAGAAGACCGGAGGATATTCAATATATTCCCTGGGAAGACGAGACAGAAGAAGAGTTCAAGGAAAGAGCCAAACGCTTCGGCTTGAATCAAGCACGGAGTAACCCCCCATAGTTCCCCTTTTAGCTGTTCGCTGTATAAGCTATCATCCGCAAAACTGGCTGGGAAATACCTGCGTTACATCTGAGCCCTGGGGCGGGACTGAATCGCTTCAGATTTACTTAAAGCTTCAAGAATTCGTCTACACTTATTCCGGCCTGGCGCAGAATAGCCCTCAATGTTCCTTGAGGTAGATCGCCGGGGTGATGGGGCACAGTAGTTCGTGCCCGGGTTTGTGGGTTCCACCAGATTTCGTGACTTCCCTTTGCTTGGCGGTCGAAAACAAAACCAGCTCGCCGCAACTTCCTTATCACCTCATCAGCGCTGAAGCCAGCAAGCCTTGTCATCAGAACACGCTCACTGGAATGTGGAGCTCACCGCTTGCTGGAGCAGCAGTTCGCAAAGACGGCGGAAGTTCGTCGCCATGCTCACGATAAGACTCAATAAGCTTCCGCGCCACATCCTGAGCAATCTCCATTGTCTCGGCAACAGTTCTCCCCTGTGCGACCAAGCCAGGCAGTTCATCGCTGGTAGCCAAGAATCCACCCTCAGGCAGAGCTTCTACATGAACAGCTATTAATATCTCCTTCATGCAATCACCCCCAAAAGCCTTATATCATCATAATCGAAGATATTTATCGCTTTGCTCCTACTATATGTTCTAGTTGCGTTCCTGTCAACAGGCTCGCCTGAGGCGGGGTTGAAACCTGTTCCTATAAATTTTTTGCCAACGACCACTACATCTGAGCCCTGGGGCGGTACTGAATCGCCTCGGCTAAGTGGCTGGCAGAGATGGTCTCAGCATCTGCGAGGTCAGCGATGGTACGCGCCAGCTTCAATATGCGGTGGAAGGCACGCGCCGAAAGGCATAATTGCCTCATCGCTGCCTGGAGCAGGCTCTGCGCCGAGGGCTCCACCTGGCAGAACTCACGCACCTCCAATGGGGTCATATCGGCGTTTGAGGCCAGCTTTGTCCCATTGAACCGCTGCCTCTGAATCGAACGCGCTTGCTCAACGCGCTGCCGTACTACTTCTGAGCTCTCTCCCATCCTGTCATCGGCCAGCTTCTCATAATCGATGCGGGGAACTTCAACAAAGATATCGATGCGGTCGAGCAGCGGCCCGCTGATGCGCTTCTGGTATCGTGAGACCGTCACTGGAGAACAGGTG
>JACWAE010000079.1 GCA_014874385.1 Dehalococcoidia bacterium
GGATGCCTGTCGCCGGCCACTTATGCCCAAAAATACTATGCCGGGTTACTGGCAGCATGAAAGGTTTGGTGTCCACTATTGACATCCGACCCCAATATTTGGTAACCGCTACTGATTTAGCAAATATATTGAGTGTCATATGGAGTCTGGAAAGTGGCCGTTTGATTAGTGTACCGCTTCTTAAATTGTTGGAACACTTTATCAAACAACCAGTTAGGGATAAAGATTTCAGAGATTTTGTCCGTATGCTAACGGGGAATAATGATAAGGTTCCCATAGCATTTGAAATAGACGGAAGCATTGTTCTAGACAAGGTGACTTTATTACTGTTTTTCATGTTGTTGTACACTCAGCATCTGCCGTCACTATTTGACGATATAAGTGGGCAGGAAAGAATGAGTCAAAATAAGCAGCAAGCCGGCGCTGATTATGAGAATTTCATAAAGGACAAAGTTGAGAAGATTGGCTATTGTTGTTTACCAAGGTCTACAAATATCGGTGGACTTAATTACGACGTATTAGCATTTTCTGAAACGAAGCAAAAAATATTATTAGTCGAGACTAAATTCAAAGACCCATCTTCGTCATCATTTTCTAGGAATACTCTCATTGAACAAGAGTTGACTCGTGAAAAATACGGTCTGCTTCCGGAGGTAATTAGTCATCAAAGAAGATACGATTTACTCATTAAGAAAGGGGAACTATTCCAGAAGAAACTGGGATTGAAGAGGACTATTGAAAATTACTCTGTTAAAGCATATTTTGTCACCAAATATAGTCCATTAATTAGTAGCTATGGAAATGTACAGGTAATTTCTGAGAGGGAATTTGTAGAAAAAGAATTGCCGAAATTAGTTTAAAGTGTTATGTGAGGAAGAATATGGTGCAGCTTAAATATTTCGGTGACAGCAGGGATTACTTTAAGTACGACCTAATCACATCAATATTTAAAAAGAGACTTGTAGATGGATATGTCTTTATTCCAATGCTGACGGAGCCCCGGTCTGGTAACTATGAAGGCAACAAGAAGCCAGTTTGCCAAGGCGATAAGTCATATGAATTGCTTAAATTCATAGATGCGTGTGAAAATAATAGTTTGGAGCATTGGAAGACATGGCTTGAACACCATTCCAACATTTCTTATTATGACACAAAAGACCCAGCAGATGAGATATTTTTCTGTCACGATTCAAGAAGTGAATATTGGGGAAAGTTCATCCCACTAATGAAGAGAGACGAGGCGCTGGTATTTGTAGACCCAGATACGGGTCTTGAGACAGGAAGCGAGTCTTACAGAAAAAGGCAGGGGCCAGAGAAGTACATTTTGAACGGCGAGTTGGAGGAACTATTTAGGAATCTTGGTCGCGAGTCAATGTTGATGATTTACCAGCACTTACCGTTCAACAAAAAGACTCACAGTGCTGGAATCAAAAAGAAAGTGACGCAGGTGCGGAGGGTTTGCCTTAGCGAATATATATGCGCATACCGTGAAGATGACGTTGCCTTCGTTTTTATTGCGGAGTCGAAAGAAGACTTTGTTACACTACTGCAATTCTTGCATGAGTATTGTGAAAATAGTAAAAGCCAATGCAAAGAAGTTGTACTACTGCCCAATGATAGCATTTAACGGAAACCTCATCGAAATCCTTAGAACGGAGACCGAGAAGAAGCTACCGTGCGGCTTCTTGACATCGTGTCCGTTTTGTGCGTATAATCCTATTGCCTGGAGACAGCGGAAGCGCTCGCTCCAGGCCAGAAGCCCGAAGCGCCAGAGCTTTGAAGCTCTGGCCTTTTGGTGTCAGTCAGTCTGTTCCCACCTGTACGCTGGTTTCCCTCGCACCTCGGCCAGCTTCAAGTTCGGGCTTTCCCCCAAAACGAGACTGAACGGTGTAGGACTCGAACCCTCGACACCCTGATTAAAAGTAACCAATGGTGGAAAGAACCATCTGGATTGCTGGTAAACACTACCCCAAATGTCACAATTTTTTAAGCTTTTTTCCCCTTCTTTTATGACTTCTTGATGTCTTTGTGGGTAACATGCTTAGTACACCTTCAGCATCTGGCTTTGCACGTGTGGGAGAGGATAGCTGTGAAATGGAACGAGGAGGAGGGGCAGTATGATTTAGGCTTATGAAAGGGTATCGCTGCCTGGTCCAGGCACATCAATAAGGGAGGTAACAGATGAATACAAAGGAGTTACAGAAACAGATTATCTCGGACATGAGGCAGATGCAGAAAGTTGAGGACGCGTCGGTTGCGTCAACGGGGCGCATTATCGAGAAGACGGGAAACCCTGTTGTGCGCCTGGTTATGGAGATCATCCAGCGGGACTCAAAGATGCATTACCAGGTGCAGGATTTCATTGCCGATAGCCTCGGAGAGAAGACAGTTAGCTTGACTCCCGAGGAGCTGGCCCAGGTATGGGACATGATCGAGCAGCACATACAACTGGAGAAAAAGATGATAGAAGCTGTTGAACAGCTACGGACCTCCTTGAAGGGCAAGTTCATGGTTGTGCAACAGTATCTGATCGAATACCTATTAGAAGATGAGACTAAACACAACAACCTTCTGGATCGGTTGAGCGGAATCAAGACAAAGATGTATCCTTATGGCTGATGATAAGATTGGGGGCTGGACCCGAGCTGGTGCACCCATTCGGAGGTAACCCTCGAGGTCCAGCCGGGTCCAACCCCAATTATACACCTGAAAACAAGACTAGAGGTCTTGTGCTCTTAGGTTCAAACGAGAGTGAGCGGTGGGGGACTCGAACCCACGACACCCTGATTAAAAGATACAGGTCTATTGTGCTGCTCATTGCTCTCTAGTGCAAGCTTCTGATGAGTTGCACCCTGGTGGTATAATACTTTGAGGAGCGATACCATGCTAAACGACATCGGGTGGCCGGAGGCACTGATAATCTTGGCGATAGTCCTCATTGTCTTCGGAGCAGGGAAACTACCAGAAATCGGAGGAGCCCTGGGCAAGAGCATTCGAGAATTCCGCAAAGCGAAAGATGGCTTAGACGAAGATGTAGAGGGGCAATCCAAGAACTCAGGTAGCGCTATTCAGAAGATAGAGGGGAGTCAGACGAAAGCCCAGGAATCCAGCAGACTTTAGTAAAAACGAGAAGTCCTCCATGGTTCCGCGGCCAATGCTTATTTATGGATAATTTTCGAACCCGTCCCCCAATTGTAATATTTTCTTAACCTTTTTCCCCTACATGTTATAACTTTTTGATGCATTCTTGCTAATATATGAGCATATGTTTAGTTACTGAAAGTCGTTGCGAGGAGGTTAATATGATTGGAGAAAAAGTCAGGCATTATCAAGGCAAGAACGCAGATTTAAAGAGTCTGAAAGGTAAAATAGAAGATTACCTCAAGGGCAAGGGCTTCAAGATTCAGTCCTCGCCACCGAGTCCTCACGGCACAGTGATACAGGCGCAGAAAGGTGGTTTCCTGCGCTCAATAGTAACCGCCGATAGGGCTCTCACCATATTGATCGAT
Organism: Dehalococcoidia bacterium; assembly: GCA_014874385.1. Taxonomy (GTDB): domain Bacteria; phylum Chloroflexota; class Dehalococcoidia; order SZUA-161; family SZUA-161; genus JACWAE01. Next base: position 3,510 of record JACWAE010000079.1, read on the forward strand.
GGAGAGCCTAACAACTTCACTGTTCGGGTGGGGGTTGGAAGATGGCTCCAGCACTTGGGAATTACGGCTGTGGAAGCTCTCTTAATATCTGAACTGTTCATACTTGTGGATGTGCCAGAGACGCTCTGGAACTTCGAGGTTGAAAACGAGGTAATCAAAAACATAGATTCCTTGGTAGGGTAAGACTGGGTAGCTGGGTTAGGTTCCCCGAGTATACTGATTCTTGTTGGCTTTGAAGGCCAAAATCGGACTATCAGGGTCTGGAATTACTCTGCTGCGGAAGTTCACAGCTACTTTATCTGGCCAATATATCAAGATACGGTTCCCCTGCCTCTCGTTCTACGACCGTGGTATCCAGGTGTTTGATTGCACGCCTTGTCCGTCTGTAACCGATTAGACCGATAACGGTAGCCGCCACACTGGCGACTCCCATAGTGCCATCAAATGCAGTCCACCAGGAGGCTCCAAATTCTCGGAAAAGGAATACAGCCAAAGTGAGGAAAGCGAGCCCCGTACGAATTAGAGCTAGCTGCGTGCGGCCCCTCGCTAATTCCGAGCGGAGCTTGGAGTAGACCGTCGTAGTGATAGCCATACTGGTGCGTTTCTCAGCCAGGTTGGTGCGGCTCTCGGCCATGTGCACGCGTTGCTGGGCGAGACCGGTTCTAGCGCGCGCAAAATCTGTGCGTAAGACAGAAAGATCGGTACGCGCGGAGGCAAGGTTTGACCTTTCCCGTGACAGGTCTGTGCTAAGCTCCGCGAGTTCAGTTGACCGCGTGGACAGGCGCGTTTGAGCACGCACAAGGGAGGTTCTCTCTTGGGACAAACCCGTACGCTGCTGAGCCAGGGCAGTGTCAGTGGTGGCGTGCTGGAGCAGGCCTGTAGTAGCCTCGCCGCCCTGTTTTTCCAGATCTATGATACCTTCTTGAATAGCGACCGAGCGCGAGAGCAACGAGCGAATATCATCCAGCATTTTCTCAACAGGATCATTTGAATTTAACTCATCCATTCAGAACCTCCTTTCAGCCTGGCAGTTGAGACCGATATTTTTCTTCGTGTTCTTCCAGCCGGTACTGGGATGCGTACCCGGGGCTGTACTCGACTTTTGCAATGCCGTCAACTGACCGTGCGATCCCCATTACTACTTCCAGATTGGAATCTTCCAAATAAGGACCGTTTAAATGAATAGAACCGTTTTCCACATTGGCATCTATCTCAAGTTCTCGGGTCCGGGGATCAATTATCAACGCGGCCTCGATACTCGCTGCGAGGAAGAGCTGTTCAACTTCGGCTTTCAACTCACTTGAGGCCTGGAGGTCCTTTTCCAGCAGGACATGCTTAAGAATCCCGCACACTACCTCTATAGTTAGATGTCCCAGATTGATGTTCAGGTCATATAGGGCCGGATCGCGAACGTCACGCCCGTACACAAAGCGTGCCCACAGGACTTGATGGTCATCCGAATTACGAATATATTCCCGGGCACTTTCCTCGTCGCACTTCAGGCGTTCCATCGTCATGGGTACGCGCAGGCTCAGAGGTGCGTTGATGCGGACTCGCACAAAGTGCTTAAGGCGCGGGACAAGCAGGTGGCCGGAGAATCCGTAGTACACTACGTGGTCCCCCCTTATTTTTTCCAGAAGAGCCTGCCGCATGAGCACTATGTAGGGTCGTCTTATTCGGCTGAAATGCTCATAGGCTGAAGTTGCCTTGGACAGATGGCTCACTGCCTCGGTAGCCCAATCACCGTATCGGCTTACCTCTTTCACCAGGTCTTCCCGGGACAAGCACTTAAATCCCGTCAGTTCACAGAGGCGGTTTATCAAAATCTGGACGCCGGATACTGTTCCCCGCGAGATAAAAAGAACAGCCATTGCCTCAATCCTTTCCACGTTTAATGACTGAATTCAACTCAACCCTCCCAGGGAATTGCATTAGCGGGAATCCCGGCAAGACGCACCCGCATTTGTGAGTTGATCTCCACGACACCTGGCTCTTTCCGAACTATCATCCTCACCCTGTCCGCATCGGATAACGATTCTACCGTTCCACTGATAGTAACTATGCCTCCGTCTGCCTTGATCTCAACCTCTCCCGATATGCTCTTATTGGTTGCCAGAAGTGCCATCAGATGACTGCTAAGTGCCGCATCATCCATAGCCTTCTGCCACAGGGAGGTCGCCTTAAATTGCTCCATATTCACTAAATGGCAGACGGTCTCACATGCGCCGGAAAGGTTCATATGGTCAAGGTTAATAACGACATCATATAACGCAGGGTCCTGCCAGTCTTCATGATAGAGGAATCTCGTCCATCTCACTCTTTCCTCGTCCATCTTCTTTATATATTGCATCGCCTGTTCTCTGCTCACATTGTGATGGTCGGTAAGCGCTCTGATACGGAATTCCATGTTTGCGATGACCCTGACCCTCAGCACGTCAGGAACACCCCTCAAGAGCAGATGACCGGCATGCCCGTGGTAGACAAGGTTCCCCTCTTTGGCTTCTTTGCATAGCGCCGCTCGGATACAGGCTAGGTAATGCTTCCTTTCCTTGGTCAGGTATTCCAGAAGCCCCGGCTTCTTGGTAAGTGCCTCAGACAGCTTTTCATCTGGCACACCGTATCGCCTGGCTGCTTCGACGAGTACCTCCCTGCCCAGGCAGCGATAGCCAAGTTTTTGAGCAATACACTCAGCCAGGCTCTGCCCTCCGCTGAAGGTGCCTCTTGATATAGTAATGATCGCCATCAGGCTCTCCTCTCGGTCCTGCTGACCTGTTTTAATACATCAGGCTTTTCGTTGAGCCTGAGATTCCTCAGCCCCGGACTGGCGCTTTCTTCTCTCTGCGGTGTAGCCAGATAGACAGTGATGTCTCTCACTCCCTGCAGCTTTCTTATGCTCATCAGTATCGCCGTTGCCACTGCGGAAGCATTGCTGCCTTCGATCACGGCAATTACATCATGCGGGCCGTTGATTGCGTCAGCCAGTCGAACATCTCCTCTGCATCGCAGGCTTTGTACTACGCGATCAGTCATCCCCGGATCGGAATCAATCAACACGTAAGCTCGTGTATCACCCAGGCTCAGGCCGACAGACATGCTCTCCTCCGCTTGCCAACCCTGTCATGTATATTCTAGGCTCCGACCGACCATACTCGCACCCGCCGACCTTCCATCTATTGGGGGTGCTGACCACATATGTATTTGCGCACTTTGACGGGCTCTCCTTCGCTAATCACCACTATATTTCGATATCCTCGGCATTGTTGGCTGCGTAGTACCCCGTGGAGGCATTGTCGCATTTGTGCTATACTGCCCTCGGGGTAAATTTGGTGTTGGCTAAGTCCGAGCAAAAGAAAATCAGAATCCTTATCGCCGATGACCATCCGCCATTTGCCCAGGGGCTCAGTAAGCTGCTAACGGAGCAGCCGGACCTGGTGCCAGTTGGGATTGCCAGAGATGGTGAGGAGGCGGTGCGTTTGGTCCGTGATCTAAAGCCGGATGTGGTGGTTATGGATATTACTATGCCCAAGATGAATGGCATCGAGGCTACGAAGCTGATCAAGAGTGAGTTTCCCAACACTACAGTGCTGGTGCTGAGTGCGTATGGCTACCATTCCTATGTGCTCTCAGCGCTTGAGGCTGGGGCAGGGGGATATCTCCTCAAGGAAGTGTCCATGCGGGAATTAATTAGCGCGATACGGGGTCTCTGTGCAGGTGAGATGGTACTTGACCAGAAAGTTGCTGAAAAGCTGCTGCGCAGCCTGGCGAAACCGCTGGGGGGTGTCCATATGAGGGCTGGGCTGAGTCTTATAGAGTTAGAGGTGCTTAAACTGGGTGCCCATGGGCTGAACAACAAAGAGATAGGCGACAAATTATCTGTCAGCGAGCGCACTGTCCAGTCTCACTTTACCAGCATCTTTCAGAAACTTGGGGTAGGATCGCGGATCGAAGCTGTGCTCAAGGCTTTGAAAGAAGGCTGGCTTACCATGAATGATATTCCGTAAAAAACCCGAAACCCGGTGTCCTGCGGTAGATATTAAGTGAGAGCGGTCAAAAGACGAAAGCGCACCATAATTGTAATCGTCTCCCTGTTTCTGGGGTTACTTTTCCTGTATTCGGGCGATTTCCCCTGGTCTCAATCGGCGCATATCTACAGTGATTTCTCAAAAGGACCAACTCACTATGAAATTAGCCTATTGTTGCTCTATGTAGTTATCGTGTACGCCTCAATCATCTTCAGGACTAGAATTGGCATCATCGTAGCGGCACTTGTGACGTTAGCACTAGTGCCACAACAAGTGTTTAAGCTCCATGACATACCGTTCTTCAGGCCGATCTCCTATGGAACCGCCGCTATACTTACTGCCGGGCTCATTGGAACGATTCTAAACCGCCGCGACCAGGAAAAGGAGGCATACGATATCCAACAGAGTCTGGCCCGGCAGGTGGTTACCGTGCGAGAGACGGAAAAACAGTCCCTGGCGCACGAGCTGCACGATGTTGTCCTTCAGAAGGCAGTAGATATCGCCCATGAAATTGACGACCTACTGGAAGAAGTGTCTGAAGAAGCAAGCAGAACCAGGCTGAAACAATTACGCAACGATATAGGGGATATGATGGAGCAAACCCGCCAGGTCGTTCGAGACCTGCGTCCGCCCATGCTAGACGAGATAGGGTTGGTAGGGTCCCTAAAGGAACTTGCTGACTCAAGGGCGGAACACGGTATTGAGATTACCCTGAGCGTTCGCGGGAAAGAAAGACGCTTAACGGACCAGATGGAGGCTGCTCTTTTTCGTATTGCCGAAGAAACTTTGAACAATATCAGGAGACATTCTCAAGCAACTCGGATTGAGATAGTCGTAGAATTTGCCGCTGAGAAGGTTCGCTTACAGCTCTCCGACAACGGGGTTGGGTTCGTTGTGCCCACATATCGGGAACTGGTGGGTGAAAGGAAGTTTGGTATAGTAGACATGTCGGAACGTGCTCGGCTGGCGGGAGGAAACTTCCGGATTGAATCGGCAGTGGGCAGGGGTACGGTCATCACTGTAGAGATGCCTGTCTGGCACCATGCTTGAACCCAGATAATGCGTTAGGGCTACCAATCGATTATTCTGCTCTAGTGCTGTTTTTCCCCCGGTATCCGCACGACACGCGAAAATGGAATTGGCTAGAGACCGGGTGCAAAGAGATGTCATCACAGGTAGCTCTATGAATTCCGCGCTGCCAAAAAGGCAAGGGTCATTGGGGAGGTTATACCGTGGTCATCGTAACGGTTGTTAAGAAGTTTATGACAAGAGTCACAGGAACACATGCTGTTATCTTGTTGTTTGCTACGGTTTTGGTCGTAGTTCTTGGTACAATAGGAGGTTACCTCGCGGAAAGTCCGGTCAATAGCAGTTTCCGAAACCTTGGAGACAGCCTATGGTGGACTATAGTCACGATGACTACGGTTGGCTACGGGGACATAGTACCAATAACTGCCGCAGGGAGGATAATCGGTGGTATTTGCATGATTGGGGGTCCAATACTGATGGTCTCAGCAGTCGGTTCGATCGGAGCCTCGTTGTATAATAGATGGACGAAAGGAGTCAAAGGGATGGGGCAGGTCAAGTCAAAGGGACACATAGTAATTTGCGGCTGGAACAAGAAAGCCAAGGACATTATTGATGAATTACGGGTAAGTGAGCTACACGATCGTTCAATTACCATTATCGACGATAGGATTGACGCGAAACCGGTCGACGATGCTAAGGTGTCTTTCGTCCGGGGTAACGCATCTGAACTAAGCGTTTTGAATCGGGCGAACATCGCTGGGGCAGGATTTGCTATAGTTCTTGCTGAGGATAATACGCCAATTGCCGATCAAAAGACAGTGCTAACAGTTTTAGCTATTGAAAAAGCAAGCCCCTCAATCGTTAGCTGTGCTGAACTAAATGACGCCAACAACGAGGAACATCTCATGCGCGCAGGTTGCAGTATAGTAATCAATGCCTCGGTCCTGGCAAGCCGTCTGCTGGCCATGTCTCTCCAGAATCCGGTAGTCAACAGGATAATAAAAGAACTGGTGTCTCAAGAAGGAAATGAGATTTATCGAGTAACCGTCCCCCAGCAGTATGTAGGGCGTCCGTTTGTTGATACTATGCCAGAGATGAAGAAATTATACGGTATTATTGCAATTGGCATTGAGCGAGACGGAGAGTGCCTGATTAATCCATCTGCAAGCCTGCCTCTCCAAGCCAGTGACCTACTCCTGGTAATATCCGAAGAGACACCTATACTTTGATGAAATTGCCACTCCAAAAGGCCCTTATTGCCCTTGCATGGCCCTGAACTGAGTGTGCAGAGAGCTTCCCTGTGATTTTCCTGACATGTCGGCAATCGGCCCATCGATTAACATTTTGTAAGTAGAGAATATAGGCCTTGAGTTCCTGTGATCCCATCTGGTCAATTCTATCACACTAAAACAAGCTAATGTGACTTAACTTTTTACTTTTTTGTTAAATATTTCTTGTCTGATAGAAAACATTCCCCTCAGATTGTGCTAACGCCATAGTTCGGGTAAAATATTATCAGCATGCTGCCGTAAAGCCGCATTGGATAATGAAAAAATGGATGACCATCTGATGAATAGAGACACAACACCGGACGAGGCCCGGATAAACCACGAATGGCTGGTCCGCATATTGGAGAAGGTAAAATCAGGAGACCTGTCTATGGCACAAGCAATACAAGAGTTAAGCATATTACCTTACGAGGAGCTAAGCTTTGCCAAGATTGACCATCACCGCGGCATACGGGTTGGTTTCCCGGAGGTCATCCTCGGCACGGGCAAAACCATCGAGCAGATTGTTGCCATTGCCAGCCACCTGTCCACCCGTTCTACAAAGCTGCTAATTACCCATGCCAGCCAGGAAGCTTATGACGCGGTTAAAGTAGTTATCAACGACGCCAGCTACAATCCTCTTGCCAGGGCTATCGTGGTCAACCGCCAGCAGAATATCCCGCTACGCCAGGGGATAACCGTGGTCACCGCCGGCACGTCTGATATCCCGGTTGCCGAAGAGGCGGCAGTGACCGCAGAGCTAATGGGCAACAGGGTGGAAAAAATCTTCGATGTCGGCGTCGCTGGCATACACCGGTTACTCGACAAGCTTTCTCAAC
>JACWAE010000080.1 GCA_014874385.1 Dehalococcoidia bacterium
GCCCCCAAACCCCTCAAATTTTGGCTACAGGGCTTAGGACAAGGGTGCCTTGTAGTGCTTCAGGCTATCCTCGAACTTAACAGACCTGGTGTAGCGTTCCACCATTTGAATACTCTCCCAGCGTCCCAGCCTCATAATATGCAACGAATCTATCCCCCGCTTGGCTAGTATGCTGGCAAAGCTCCTGCGGAACGTGTGGGGATTGCAGGGCAACCCGGTCTTACTTCTCAATTCCCTCAGCATGTCCTCTATTTCCCATTTACCAATGCCCCAGATATTGCCACCATTGGGACTATACTGGGATAGCCATTGACGGAGAAGCGATTCCGTTCCCTCTCCAAAGGGAGCCAAGCCCTCTTTGTTACCCTTGCATATAACCCTAATTAGGCGGCTTCTCCAGTCTATGTTCTCAAGCCTCACACAAGCTAACTCACTCAAACGGAGTCCCGAATCGCTAAAAAGCGAGATTATGGCTTTATCCCTTAAAGACCGGGAGCGGTCTATCAGGGAAGCTATTTGCTCAGGTGTCAGCGATGGGAGTATCCGTTTCCCTACCTTTGGGGATTCGACCATGAGCATGGGGTTATCCTGGGGATTCAACCTATAGCCTGACCTAGGGGAATAGAGCCAGTTGTAGAAGACTCTGAGCGCCCTGTAGTAGGCGTGTTTGCCACCGGCGCTGCATTGGCGTGAGTCAAGGAATTGCTTAACCTGCTGCCCTGTCACCCGAATGCCCACTACTGGTTTAGCGAGGTTGAGGAAGCCACGATAGAACTTGATTGTCTCAGGAGATAGACCGTCCCTTCGAGACTCAATGAAAGTGTTAAGCAAAGTGTTAAGCAGATTTGAAGCTGATTCGTGACTTAAAATCCGTTGGACTTCGGTCCTTGCGGGTTCAAATCCCGCCCTCGGCACCACTTGAAGTATCTTTGTTATACTATTGTCAATCGCGAGAATTGCCTTCAAATAGTTGTCGAGGGATAGAAAGAGCATCAAGATAGAAGCCACAGCTTGTGCAATATCAGTGCCGGGGTAAAAGCTAGCCCCCTGAAGTTCTCTTCAGGGGGCTAACCTAATATTTTCTAACAGGCTCGATACGTCGGCTTCCTTAGCCTAGTATTTAGTATCGTTCAAATACTTGTGTTCAAAATATACCTTCAAATCAAAGTAGCTTTCTACTATCTTTTGATAATCGCTCGGCCTGGGTTTACCGTTCGGCGCATTTTCGAGTATTTTATTTATCAAAGGTATTGTCAATATACCCACAATAGTATCTATTGTTTGTTGAGACATTGCCATCACTGAACCTCCCCGCTTTTCGTCACCTGAGATAACCTGCTTTCCCCCGGTATACTTTCACTTTAGATTTTGCAGTTACTAAACGAAAAGGGCAATACCGCTATATCACTATTTCGTCCCTTACTTTAGTACACTCGGGGAAAGTCTAAAGTACGTCTGGACTATAATTTTATTTATGTTATCTCAGCACCGCTCTGTAATGCGCGATATTTCCCCAAAATGTGATAATTTCTTAACCTTTTCCCCCTTGCTTTTATAACTTCTTTATCCTCTGGTGCCTATTATGATGTCTGTATACTTGATCCCCCGTGGCAAAAGATGTGATATGCTATTGTAGTATGAAATAAAATCGGTTCCTGGTTGACTCTGGGGATTAGTCAGTGAGCATCAAAGAAAGAGGATAATTAAAGGAAGGAGACGCAGCCATGTGGAAGTGTACCAATTGCCATCATGTAGAACTCGCCGAAGATAGACCTTTACATTGTCCCGTATGCGGTGCGGATGCTGAGAAGCTCGTCCCGCATGAGGTCGCGGGGATAAAAGGAACGAAGACCCTGACAAACCTGAAAGCTGGCTTCATCGCCGAGTCCCAGGCTCATCAGAGAAACCTGGCCTTTGCCCTTAAAGCCGAGCAGGAAGACTTTACCCAGGTAGCCAGACTTTTCCGGGCTGTCGCCGAAGCTGAGGGAATCCACGCCTTCAACCATCTGCGCCTCCTCGGAGGAGTATCAGACACCCAGGAGAACCTGGAGGCTGCTTTCGAGAGAGAAAACCTGGCAAGCAGGTCCTATCCTGAGTTCATCAAAGAGGCAAATGAGGAGGGCAATACAAGCGTGGCGAAAATCTTTAGCTATTCCCGGGATGTGGAGGCAGGCCATGCCAAGCTCTATAAGAAGGCTTTGGACCACATGGTACAGGAGACAGACACAAAATACTATGTCTGCGGCGTCTGTGGCTATGTCTCGGACGGGGAACTCCCCGACCAATGCCCGATATGCGGTGCTCCCAAGGAGAAATTCAGGAGCATAGACTAGTCTAAGCAAGTAGAAAGGCACTCTAAAAGTAACCGGAGGACAACAAATGGCATCCAGTGAGAAACAAACAGGCTTTGAGAAGCTTGCAGGGAAGGCATTAAGGCTAGCTGATCTGGTTGATTACCAGGACGGCGCTATAGTGAGCAGGGAGATCATAAACAAGAAGACGGGAACCGTGACACTGTTTGCCTTCGATGAAGGACAAGGGTTGAGCGAACACACAGCCCCTTTTGATGCTCTGGCATACATTCTTGACGGCGAAGCTGATATCACTATATCGGGCAAAGCTCTTCGCCTGAAAGAAGGGGAAATGGTCATAATGCCAGCTAACCAACCACACGCGCTGAAGGCGGCAGTGAAGTTCAAGATGATCTTAACCATGATAAGGTCTTGACATGAACAGTATTGGGAGCCCACCTGTCATAAGTTATGTGACACATCAGGTAGTTTTCTCTGAAGCTAAGCGCTGGCTCAACCAGGCCCAGGGTCAATTGACAAGGGCCTAATCCAATGTTTAAAATTATCACCGGAAGGGAGATTTAAATAAAATAGATGGCTGAAGAGCATAACGTGAGCCTCAATGAGGCGGTAACCATGTATCTTGCTACACTGACGCCGGAGCAAAGGCAGGAAAGCCAGCAGGAGCTGAACAGGTTCGTTCGGTGGTATGGCGGAGACCGCTTGATGAACGAGCTCGGTGCGCGACAGGTCGGAGAATACGGCGAAAGCGTAAGTAAGAGCATCAGATCCTCAGTAACCGACCCCGCCGAGAAGATTGAGCCGGTAAGAAACTTCCTCACTTTCGCCAAAAAGACAAAACTGACCGAGGTAAACCTCGCCCCCAATCTTAGAGTCAGCAAAACTAAAAAGGGCCCGGTGATGAAACGCCGCCACCAAGAGGTTGCACCGGTCCATCTCACCTCAGAGGGACATGCGGCCATGAAATCGGAGCTGGAGGCTCTCAAAGACGAACGCCCCCGCGTTGTTGAGCAAATACGCCACGCTGCAGCGGACAAGGACTTCCGGGAGAACGCCCCCCTCGAGGCCGCTAGGGAGCATCAGGGGCAACTGGAGGCACGGATAAGGGAGCTGGAGGCCACCATCAAAGGGGCTACCATCCTGAAGGAAAAGACAAGCATCACTCTGAGAGTAGGTATCGGTTGCACAGTAGGCTTGTGCGACCTTACCTCCGGTGAGCAGTTGCACTACACCCTGGTTAGTCCCAGTGAATCCAACCCTACCAAAGGCAAACTCTCCATTGCCTCACCTACCGGCAAAGCTTTGCTGGATCAAGAGACCGGCGCTGTAGTAGAGGTCGCCGCGCCCGTGGGGACATTTCGTTACCGAATTGAGGATATAAAAGGATAAACTTGAAGGCATTTTCATAGGGGCGTCCGCCTGAGGCGGACGTCCCTACAGTCTAATCTAAAGCTCTGCCTGCAAATCTGTCAGATCGCCCCGGCAAAAACCTAGCGATTCGAAGAAAGACAGCATCCACCAATCGCGCCAGTTAACCATGACGTGTACCTTCTTAATGCCCTTTTTGCGACTACGCTCCTTCCAGGCTTCAGCCATCTTCCTGCCAATGCCTTTGTGCTGATACTCAGGTAAGATACCGATCAATTCGATCCAGGCAACATTGCGCAACTCGGTCGGCGAACCTACAACTCGACCCAGCACAAAGCCTACTATTTTGTCCCCCACCTCAGCCACTACGCTGGCATCCATCTCACCGCCGATACAACTGTCAGGCACCGGAGCGTAGGTCACAGCCCTGCTATCCTCTTTGGTCTCCCTCTCAATAGCCAAGACACCCTCGAGGTCTTCCACTCTCATCTCGCGTATCTTTACTCTGCTTTTCTGTTCAGCAGTTTTGACCACTCACCAGCCTCCTTCATTCGAAAATAAACCATCGTTGCATATCTGGCCATAACGTAACAATAGAAAAATGCCTCGCGCCTGAGATACGGTGGCTAAGTTTATAGCACGGACACTCGGGATTGTCAATCGGGCCAGTTGTTAAACGCTCTCCGACAGGTCTGACTGAGAACCAACTGCGAAATAGTACGAAGGTTTAATCTTGTATTGCCTTTCCTGTGAGCCTGCGATAGGCCTCTCGATATCTCTCCGATGTCTCCTCAACTATCTTTGGAGGAAGCTCGGGAGCAGGGGGCTCTTTGTTCCAGCCAGACTCAGTGAGCCAGTCTCTAAGAGGCTGCTTATCGAAGCTGGGTTGTGATTTTCCCGGCGAGTATTTCTCCGCATCCCAGAAGCGGCTGGAGTCCGGAGTGAGGAGCTCGTCAATCAAAGACAGCTTGCCGCCAATCATGCCGAACTCCATCTTGGTGTCCGCAATGATTATGCCCCGGCTGAGAGCATACTGCGCAGCATAATTGTAGATAGCAATGCTTTTCTCCATAATCTCCCTGGTCAGCGACTTGCCCACCAGCTCCTCCATCTGTTTGATGGTAAGCGGCTGGTCATGGCCTGCAGCCTCCTTGGTGGTAGGAGTGAACAGCGGCTGGGGGAATTTCTCAGATTCTTTGAGGCCTTTGGGCAAAGGCATGCCCGAAACAGTGCCGCTTTGTTTATACTCAGCCCATGCCGAACCTGAAAGGTAACCTCGAACCACACACTCGATATCGATGCGCTCTGCCTTCTTCACAACCATAGAGCGACGTTCCACGTAAGGGGGATAAGAATAGTAGGAGACACAAACCCGCTCCCCGTACACACGATTGAGCCAGTTGACATCGTTCACTATCTCAATCACGTGATTCGGCACTATGTGAGAGGTCTTCTCAAACCAGAAGGCGGAGAGCTGGTTTAGAACTATTCCCTTATCGGGGATACCGCCGGGCAAAACCACATCGAAGGCAGAGACTCGGTCAGTAACAATGATGAGCAACTGGTCGCTGCCCATCTCGTAAGTATCTCTCACCTTCCCTCTATGATATAGGTTTGGCAGGTTAGACTCACGCAGAATTGACATGTGCCTCGTTCTCCTTGACTTTCGCCTTTGTGGACTATCCCCTATCCTAACCCCACCCTCTGGAAAATCTCGTCGATGTAGCGCAGGAAGTAGTTATAGTCGAAAATGCCCTTGAACTCCGATTTGGAAAGGTGCTTGGAGACATCTGGGTCGCTCTCGAGCAGGCCGAGGAAACTCATCCTCTCCTTCCAGGCCTTCATAGAGTTGCGCTGCACCATTTTGTAAGCCGTTTCCCGCGACAGCCCTTTATCAATCAAGGCCAGCATCACTCTCTGTGAGAAGATAACCCCCTGCGTTATCTCCAGGTTCTGTTTCATCCGCTCAGGGTAGACCTGAAGCCCTTTCATGACATATGTGAAGATGCTCAAGCCATAATCGAGGACGAGACAGGCATCGGGCAAGATAATACGCTCCGTGGAGGAATGGCTGATGTCACGTTCATGCCACAGGGCAATGTTCTCCATGGCAGTCACTGCATATCCTCGCACGAGGCGGGCCAGCCCGCAGATACGCTCGCAAAGCTCGGGGTTCCGCTTGTGCGGCATCGCTGATGAACCTGTCTGCCCCGGCTCGAAAGGCTCCTCAGCCTCCAAAACCTCGGTGCGCTGCAGGCCCCGTATCTCGGTGGCAAACTTCTCCAGAGAGCTGGCGATGATAGCTAAGGTGGTGACGAACTGAGCATGCCGGTCGCGCTGAATGATCTGGCTCGATACCGGTGCCACTCCCAGGCCCAGCCTGGCACAGGCAATTTCCTCCACCTTCGGCGGCACTGTGGCGTGAGTCCCCACAGCGCCCGATATTTTGCCCACAGCGACCATCTTCCTTGCCTCATCGAGTCTGTGGGCATTCCTCTTCATCTCCTCAACCCAGATAGCGAGCTTAAGCCCGAAGGTAATCGGCTCGGCATGGACGCCATGCGTGCGCCCCATCATAATGGTATGTTTGTGCTCCAGAGCCCGCTTTCGGATAACATTGGTTAGCTCGTCAATATCTTTAGCCAGTATATCTGCTGCCTCGACCAACTGGAGAGCAAGCGCCGTATCCATGACATCCGAAGAGGTAAGCCCGAGATGGATGAAGCGGCTCTCATCTCCCAGGCTCTCTGATACCGACCTCAGGAATGCGGTTACATCGTGATGGGTCTCTTTGAGCACCTCATCCATACGCTTTAAGTCACAGCTCGCCTTCCTTATTCTGGGGATCGCCTCTTTGGGGATAGCGCCCTGCTCCGCCCATGCCTCGCAGGCAGCGATCTCCACCTTAAGCCACTTGTCGAACTTGCTCTCGTCCGACCAGACCTTCTTCATCCGGGGCCTGGAATAGCGTTCAATCATGCCTCAACCCCTTTTCAGTGATATACCAGCTTCCTTTTTCGTCTCTATTGCTTCACCATCTGCCTGTACCGAGGCATCTGAATCACAGCAGCCGCAGCAGATATTGCTGCAGTCCTCTTCCTTTCATCAAATACCTCGGATAGCTTTTCCTCGAGCGGTTTCTCGCGCTTCATAATCCTCTTCATGTCGTCAATCAGGGTACTTTCAACATCCAGGAATTGTGTAGCCAGATTTCCCTTCACAAAACGTTCGTTCTCCATGACTGCCTTATGAAATGGGATATTTGTCCTGACACCCACAATGATATACTCATAGAGGGCGCGGCGCATTCTGATGATGGCTTCATTTCTATCCCTGCCCCAGACCACAAGCTTCGATATCATCGAGTCATAAAGATGAGGTATCACATACCTGGTATGTACCCCGCTATCCACACGAACTCCGATTCCACCCGGAGAGCGATAGCCTCGGAGCTTGCCGGGGGAGGGCATGAAGTTGTTCAGAGGGTCTTCAGCGTTAATCCGGCACTCTATTGCCCAACCATTCAGCCGAACATCTTTTTGTTTGATGCTCAAAGGCAGTCCCAGGGCTATCCTCAATTGCTCCTTGACAATGTCGATGCCCGTTACCATTTCAGTAACCGCATGTTCAACCTGAATTCGGGTATTCATCTCCAGGAAATAGAAATTCCCCTTTGAGAAGAGGAACTCCACTGTACCTGCACCTTCATAGCCTACCCTTTTAGCAACCTTCACTGCAATGCTACCCATCTTCCTCCTGAGTACCGGGGTGAGCGCGGGTGAAGGACACTCCTCGATTAACTTCTGGTACCGTCGCTGTATGGAACACTCACGTTCACACAGATGAACCACATTTCCATGAGAGTCAGCCAATATCTGGAACTCAATATGACGTGAATTCGTTAAAAATTTCTCGATATAGACATCCGGCAAACCAAAAGCAGAGCTGGCTATCCTGCGTGCGGATTCAAGAGCTTTCCTCAGTTCTTGCTCATTATTGACACGGATTATCCCGATTCCACCCCCTCCACCCGATGGCTTAATCATTACAGGATAACCTATCTCCTCGATAATACTCTTTGCCTGCTCGAGGTCCGATACCGCCATTTCAACGCCGGGAACCAAGGACAGCCCTGCTTTCTTCACTTCACGCCGGGCTGCCTGCTTATCGCCCATCAACTGCATCACCCCACTAGACGGCCCGACGAACTTTATCCCATTTATCTCACAGGCGTAGGCTAATGCCGGGTTCTCGGCAAGAAACCCATAGCCGGGATGGATTGCAAAAGCGCCGCTTTCTTTGGCTACCCCCATAATTTTGTCTATATTGAGATAGCTCTCGGTTGCCTGCGCAGGGCCAATGTAATATGCCTCGTTAGCATATTTAGCAAACAATGCATCCTTGTCCGCCTCGGAATATACTGCAACCGAATTCAAGCCAAGCTCGCGGCAGGCGCGCATTATGCGAATCGCTATCTCGCCCCGGTTTGCTACCAGCACTTTTCTTCTCATTTAGTCCACTACCCCCAGGATATCACCAGCTCCCACTCTCTGTCCCTCACGTACAAAGATCTCCCTCACCACCCCCGCATGAGATGCGGACACTTTATTCTCCATCTTCAATGCCTCAATCACCACTATAACGCCGCCCTTCTTCACCCTGTCGCCCACCTCCACCTCAATCCTGAGCACCATACCACGCAGAGGAGATACTATAGCGCCTCTTGATACCTTCTTAGCGATTTTAGTCGGCTCAACCTCTACTGCCTTACCCAGCGGCGGCGACACTTTTACGTTGAACACCTCGCCGTCTACATCCACGCTCAGTTCGACGGGTGGCTCCACTGTTGAAGTACTTGAATCCGCAGCTTCAACAACGCCCGGCATTGCCTCTTCCTCAACCTCACCGCGCAGGAACCTTACTGCTAATTGAGGAAATAGGGCATAAATGACTAAATCTTCTTCATTGTGGAGAATCCCCAGCTTTTGACCAGCATAGCGCATCAGTTCCCATTCCGAAGCAATTAGTTCGGCAGGCCGGGTCTCAATAGGTTTCTTGTCACCTACCACAAACTTCTTCACTTCTTCATTTACATCAGATGGAGGTCTGCCATAGTGACCGAGAATGTAATTCTTTAACTCTTCAGTTACTCGCTTGTATCTCTTGCCGGAGAGTACGTTCAGCACTGCCTGTGTCACTACGAGCTGACTCACCGGAGCTGCTAGCGGTGGATAGCCGAGGTCAGCTCGCACGCGGGGAATCTCCTCCACCACATCATCAAGTTTATCCAGTATGCTCTGCTCTCGAAGCTGATTCACCAAGTTGGAAAACATCCCTCCCGGGATTTGATGAGTAAGCACATCCACGCTGGGATGAATCACTTCGGTAGTGAATAGCGGCCCATACTTCCTGCTCAAGGCAACGAAGTATTCCCCTATCTCATACAACAGATCCAGGTCCAGACCTGTGTCGTAAGGGGTATCCTTAAATGCTGCCACTACTCCTTCCGTGGGTGGAAGGGATGTCCCGCCGCCAAAGGCGGAAAATGCAGTATCGAGGATATCAACACCGGCCAGTGCCGCAGCGTGATAACTCATGTGCGCCATGCCACTGGAGCAGTGAGAATGGAGAGCAATGGGGATGCTCACCCTCTTTTTTATCGCTTTTACCAGTTCACTCGAAGTCCAGGGAGAAATCAATCCAGCCAAATCCTTTATGCAAATCGAATCGCAACCGAGAGACTCCAACGTCTTTGCCATTTCAGCAAACTTTTCCACAGTGTGCACAGGACTGGTGGTGTAGCTAATTACACCCTGAACATACGCCCCCTGGTCCTTTGCCACTTCTATTGCCAGCTTGATATTTCGCACATCATTAAGGGCATCATATATGCTGAAGACATCCACCCCGTTCTTTACCGCAAGGCGAATGAACTCACGCACCACAGCATCAGAATAATGCCGGTAGCCCACGAGGTTCTGCCCTCTGAGCACCATTTGAAGACGAGTGTTTCTAATCTTCTCCCTTAGGTCTCTCAGCCGCATCCAGGGATCCTCGTTCAGAAACCTGAGGCATACATCGAAGGTGGCTCCACCCCATACATCGAGCGCGAAGAAACCCACCTTATCCAGCATCTCAGCGATAGGCAGCATATCCCTGGTGCGCATTCTGGTGGCGATAAGCGATTGATGAGCATCTCGCAGTGTGCTGTCAGTTATGAAAATGCCCATTGAAACTTCTCCTGATGGCTCTCTAGAGCGAATCTATCCGTTAGCCAATTCCTGGCGGTATTTTTCGTAGCTTTTTCTTATTTTATCATGCTTGAGCGCCAGAATCCCAGCAGCGAAGTAGGCAGCGTTTTGGGCCCCGCCGATGCCAACGCTGGCTACCGGGACACCTCCGGGCATCTGGACGATGGAGAGCAAGGCGTCAATGCCTTTAAGGTCGCCGCTGGGCAAGGGGACACCGATGACAGGGATAGTTGTCCAGCTAGCAAGGACTCCGGGCAAGTGCGCTGCCATACCTGCCCCGGCGATAATGACCTCGATACCACGCTTCTCGGCACTCCGACCGTATTCCCGGGCCTTCTCCGGGGTACGATGAGCTGAGATTATCGAGACCTCATATTCGATGCCGAGCTGATCCAGAGCCTGCAGCGCCGGCTTCATCAAATTGGCGTCCGATTCACTGCCCATAACTATTCCCACAAGTGGCATAGCTACCCCTCCTCTGCGGCGATATCCTTCCTGTAATGACAATTCTCAAAACTGATGCGAGGCAGGTTAAGATAAACCCTTCCTCGTGCTTCTACAACGGTTCTTCCCCTGGCGACCACAGTGAGCACTCTCCCCCCGGCCGTGTATACCTTTTCCCCGTTCGATTTGGTCCCGGCATGGAAAACAAGTATATCAGAATCAGTATTATCTAAGCCAGTAATAGGGAATCCTTGTTTATAGCTGCCGGGATATCCCCCCGAAGCCATTACCACCCCGACACATGCTCCGTTGTTCCACTCAACCTTGGTTTTAGCCAAATTGCCATCGCTCACCGCCATCATTATGTCCACTAAATCGGTCTTCAGCAGAGGAAGCTGCACTTGAGTCTCAGGATCGCCGAAGCGAGCGTTAAACTCCAGGACCTTCGGGCCTTCAGTGGTTAGCATCAGTCCGGCGTAGAGCACCCCTTTATAGGGTTTCCCCTCCTGAGCCATTGCCTTCACCACGGGCTCCACAATGGTCTTAATAGCCTTGCTGCTCGATTCCTTATCGAGGAACATCGAAGGGCTATAACAGCCCATTCCTCCTGTGTTTTGCCCCTTGTCGTAGTCATACGCCCTTTTATAGTCGCGGGCAGTCACCAGAGGGACAACGGTTACGCCATCGGTGAAAGCGAGAAGGCTTGTCTCTCGTCCCACAAGGCACTCCTCAACCAGCACTTGATTGCCGGCATCGCCAAACACACGCTTTTCCATGATATCGGAGAGCGCCTTCAAAGCTTCATCCATAGACTGGGCGACGATGGCCCCCTTGCCTGCAGCCAACCCATCGGCTTTGATTACCACCGGGATGGGCTGCTTTTTGACATAAGCCTCAGCCTCTTTGAAAGAAGTGAAAACAGCATCTTTGGCGCAGGGTATACCGTACTTATGCATCAGCCTCTTGGCGAAAACCTTGCTCGACTCGATAAGCACAGCCTCCCTGGTAGGCCCAAATGCAGGTATGCCCAGGCTCTGGAACTTATTCACAATCCCCGCAGCCAGAGGGGCCTCAGGCCCCACCATCACCAGGTCGATCTTATTGTCTTTTACTGCCCGTGTTAAAGCATCCAGGTTGGTCGGAGATATATCGAGGTTGACGGCGATTTGAGCCGTGCCAGCATTGCCGGGGGCAACATACAGCTCCTTTACCCTCTTGCTGCAGGATAGCTTCCACACCAGCGTATGCTCCCTGGCTCCTCCACCCACGACCATTACCCTCATCGATTAATCGCCCCCACAGCGAACTTCGCTATTCTTTCTGACCAACTTCAAGACCCACACCTTTTCCATAGAATTAAATTAGCTTTACTTTCGCTACCAGAGGGTCACTCCCACTCTATAGTCGAGGGAGGTTTCGAGGAGATATCGTAGACCACACGGTTTACCTCGGGCACCTCATTGACTATGCGGTTGGAAATTTGCGCCAGCACATCGTAAGGCAGGCGCGCCCAATCGGCAGTCATAGCGTCCTCCGAAGTCACTGCACGCACCGCCACCATATATCCGTAAGTCCTGGAATCGCCCATCACGCCCACGCTTCTCACCGGTGTTAGCACAGCGAAGCTCTGCCACAACTGGCGGTACAGCTTCGCCTTCTTAATCTCATTCATCACAATCCAGTCGGCAGCGCGGAGTATCTCCAATCTCTCCTTAGTCACATCACCGATTATGCGAATGGCAAGCCCGGGTCCTGGAAAAGGCTGACGATAGACCATATCCTCTGTAAGTCCCAATGCCAGCCCCACTTCACGCACCTCATCCTTAAACAAATAGCGCAGGGGCTCGACCAGAGAGAGCTTCATCCTGCTGGGCAGCCCGCCCACATTGTGATGGGTCTTTATGATCGCTACCGCTTTACTTCCGGAGGATGCGCTTTCGATAACGTCGGGATACAGGGTGCCCTGAGCCAGGAAATCGACCTGGCCAATCTTGGCCGCTTCTTCCTCGAAGACCCTTACAAACTCCTCGCCGATAATATGGCGCTTTTCTTCAGGGTCAATTACCCCCGCGAGTCGCTTCAGGAACCTTTCGCTGGCATCCACATAGACCAGATTCATCTTCATATTCTTCTGAAAAGTATTAAGCGTGCGTGACACCTCTTCCCTGCGCAGCATGCCGGTATTGACAAAAATACAGGTCAACTGGTCGCCGATGGCATGGTGAATCAGAGTGGCTACCACTGAAGAGTCAACCCCACCCGAGAGCGCGCAGATAACCCGACCCTTACCCACTTGCTCCTTAATCCGCTCTATACTCTCGGTAACAAAGCTTCCTGGTGTCCAATTTCCATTGCATCCACAAATCTTGTAAAGAAAGTTCTGCAGAATTGCTTTGCCTTGAGGGGTATGAGCTACCTCGGGGTGGAACTGCAAGCCGATAGTCCCGTATTCATTGCCCATGGCAGCAACGGGAGAATTCTCGGTATAAGCCAGGGAGACAAACCCCGGAGGCATCTCCTCGATTCGGTCACAATGGCTCATCCATACCGGTATTTCAGAAGGAAGGCCAGAAAATAAGGGGGTATTCGTCGAGTTCTGGTGAAGGATGGCAAGTCCATACTCACGTTTCACCCCCTTGGCTACTTTCCCACCGAGTTGGTAGGCGATAAGCTGCATCCCGTAGCAGATGCCCAGCACCGGCAGTCGGCTTTCGTAAACATAGGCTGGAGCCTGGGGTGCTCCAGGCTCATAAACACTACTGGGCCCACCGGAGAGGATGAATCCCTTAGGGCGCAGGGCAGCCACACTATCCCAGGGGGCATCGTGAGGCACAACCTCACAGTAGACCCGACATTCTCTTACCCTGCGGGCAATGAGCCAGCTATACTGAGAGCCAAAGTCGATGACCGCCACCGCCTCCCGCTCCGTCCCCAGCTTCTCTTGAGGCTCAGCCTGGGGCTGTGCTCCTTTTCGCTCCTTGGCAATCCCCAGGTAGGCAGAGACCTCAACATCACCGCTGATAGCAACACGGTGACTCTCTTGCTTGTCTTTTTCCATCGTCAAGGCCCGCCTCCTGTCATCGACCAAAGCTTACCAAAGTGGCATCCGCGCGTTTTTTTTAGCTTCAAAAATCGCTAAGAAGGTCGAGACAATGAATGACACAATTTTACACAAACCCCAGACGATAGTCAATTTGAAGAAGGTCAAATTCAATCCCCTGGAGAGCATCAAGGGGCAAGCAGTTAAGGACAACATGAAGCATTAAAGAGCGAGGGTGGGGCAGGTAAACTATTTCCCGGCTTTACCGAAAATCCCTGCAGGATTAGCTAAGATAGGTTAACTGCCAACTGTTCAAACAGCATCAAGCCTTCTCAATATTTTCATTGATATGACAAAGTCGCTTCTGATGGCTCACTAACTATGAATGCGTACGTCTGAGTTATTTTTGGCATGTCTCCCGTTTTTATATATTCTATTAAGAAAGTCTGGCTTTTCATATTGGATTCCTATTTTGCTTGCTGATTCTATTAGATCTGTTTTGGGTCTTTTCTCCAGTTTTGACATAGTCTCTGACATCAGGAATACAAATTCGCCTCCATGCCAGCATCGCGACAGTCC
This sequence comes from Dehalococcoidia bacterium, assembly GCA_014874385.1. GTDB lineage: Bacteria > Chloroflexota > Dehalococcoidia > SZUA-161 > SZUA-161 > JACWAE01. The sequence goes on from JACWAE010000080.1 coordinate 13,995, forward strand.
ATAATACATATATAAAATTGCATGTATTGACTCATGGCAACATAACCACAGATTATTCTGTCCTTTGTTGATTGATATCTTATTTGCTCCATAATCGAATCCGGGATAAAAATATCCGTTATTCGAGAAAGCTATTTCCGGTGTTAGCTCTTTTGGCATTTTGTAAAGTGTACATATTTTCTTTATTGTCTCTTCACACTCTGCGTGTGTAAGGACCCTCGATTTTGAGAAATTTTTTCTCTCCCATCTGTATACTTTGGATCTTTGAAAATCTCGTAACTCTATCATTATATGCTCGCTCCGTTCAAATATATATTGATTGACTAATCATATGAATCTGTTCGGCTCTGACCAGAGAGCCTTAGTGCTTTGACCCAGCCACCCAACTATTTTACCACAGGGCGGTAGTGGGGTAGCTCGATTTTGTCTCAGACTAGGTTCGACTTTCTTGTCATTACTTATATCTCAGATGCTCTGATAGGATTAGCTTATAGTGCCTTGTACAATCGTTGACCTGTCCCATACGGCTTGGTAGAATGCTGACAACCCGGGTTGTAACCTGGTGTATGGTGGGGTTCGATGGATTATAAACAGATGACCTCCCCCTGTGGACTGGATTGTTTCAATTGCCCAATGTATCTGGCAAGCAAGGACAGTAAGCTCAAAAAAGCAATCTCCCAGAAAAGAAATATCCCGCTTGAAAAAGCGATGTGTCGCGGATGTCGTAACGAGAAAGGTACCATAACTGCCTTCGACATGTCTGAACCTTGTAAGGTCTATAAGTGCATCGAGAGCAAAGGAATCGATTTCTGTTATGAGTGCTCTGACTTCCCTTGTGACTACCTTCATCCATACGCCGACAAAGCTTTGGAGGTAGCACACAATACAAAGGTCTTCAACTTGTGCCTGATAAAAAAGATGGGATTGGCATCTTGGGCAAACACTAAGGCCGAAAGTGTAAGTGATATATATTTCAAAGGTAAACTCGAACTCTAAAGAGCTGGACTTCAATCGTTAAGAAGAAATGCTCCTGGAGTCGAGCGGACGTAAGGATACCAAAGTGTTATACTAAAGTCAAGCGGAAAGACTGAGTGTGCTGGGTAGCCTGGAGCATCGGCTCCAGGCAATTCACAATCCGTATGCCCAGGGTTAACCCAAATGCCAGAGCAATCTGCCATCGAAAAGCAAATCAAACTCGCTATCTCTATCCTCAAAAAGGGCGGGATTGTCGCTTTCCCCACCGATACTGTTTATGGTCTCGGGGCCAATCCTCTCAATGAACAGGCAGTCGAAAGAATCTATAAGGCAAAAAACCGCCCCCGCAACCTGCCACTTCCCCTCCTGCTGGCTGAGAAATCTGATCTTCTGAAAGTTGCCAGCGTTGTGCCTGAGATAGCATGGCAATTGGCTGAGCGATTCCTCCCGGGCGGCCTGACTCTAGTCTTGAGAAAAAGCTCGTGGGTGCCTGATACCGTGACCGCTGGTGGCGATACTGTTGCAGTGCGGATTCCCGACCACCCCGTACCCATTGCGCTTATTCGAGGGCTGGGAACCCCCATAGTTGGGACCAGCGCCAATCTCTCGGGGAGGACGAGCCCGGTCACTGCCGAGGAGGTTCGCCAGCAGTTGGGTGATGCGGCAGACCTCATCGTCGATGGTGGCAGATGTCCCGGCGGTACCGAGTCCACCGTGCTTGACGTCAGCGGCAGAGTACCCGTCCTGATCAGGGAAGGTGCAATACCCAGGGCAGAGCTAGAGAAGATTTGCGGCCTCCTCAAATAGAATCCAATTTGCTCGCCCTGAGTCAATCAGCCGGGGAAAATGGATGTTCATTGTTCAGCGAAATCGACAAGAACGGCATCAGCTATATTCAATTCCCACAACTCAATACTTAGAGGAATTCAGGAGTCAGTTCATAGCTGGCTGAACGCTCCCTTTTAATGTTCACCTAATGTATGGTAGAGTATGCTATAATATTTACAAACGAGTAAAGGAGTACCAAAACAATTTACAGTAAGTCACAGGCTGTTCGGCTTTCATGTAAGAATACCGCTGGCCAGGATACTGAGCTGATTAAAAATAGGGTGATGCCATTCGACTCTCAGATCTGTTAGATGGGCTGTAGTACATATTCTCAGGCTAAGCGATAATCAATATTTTCAGGTTGAACGATCTGGGAGGAAAGAAATGCGCATTGCAATTGGCTCGGACCATGCGGGGTTTGCCATGAAACAGGCGATAGCTGGTTTGCTCTCTGAGTTGGGACATAGCTACGAGGACTTCGGTTGCTTTAACAGCAACTCCGTGGATTACCCTGACATCGCGCGACCTGTGGCTGAGGTGGTATCACAGAAGAAATTTGATCATGGTATTCTAATTTGCAGCACGGGCATTGGCATGTCCATTGCAGCCAACAAAATGCCTGGGATCAGGGCTGCCGTATGTCATGATACCTTCAGCGCCCGGCGCGCCCGGGAGCACAACGATGCCAATGTACTGTGCCTCGGCGAATGGGTTATAGGTCAAGGGCTGATGCGCGAGATTGTTAGTACCTACTTGAGCGCCGACTTTGTGGGTGGCAGACATGCCCGGCGTGTGGATAAGATACACGCCATGGAGCATTAACACATCCATTGTCCTCCTGGAAGGCTTGCAGCAGGGAGACAGATACTATGGCGAAAATATTAGACAATATAAAAAGCCCCTCCGATCTAAAAGGACTCACATACCCCGAACTCAGCGAGCTTGCCGATGAGATCAGAAGCGAATTGGTAAATGTAGTGAGCAACAACGGCGGGCATTTGGCCTCTAGCCTGGGAGCAGTCGAACTCTCCATCGCTCTGCACAGGGTATTCAACAGTCCTGTTGATAAAATCATATGGGATGTGGGACACCAGAGCTACGCCCACAAACTGCTGACAGGCCGAAGGGAAAGATTCAATACGCTCCGCCAGTACCATGGCCTGTCAGGATTCCCCGATCGCTCCGAGAGCCCACACGATGCCTTCAGCACAGGACATGCCTCGACCTCGATTTCGGCAGCTTTAGGCATTGCCGCGGCCCGGGACTTAGCCGGTGAAGATTTTCACGTGGTCGCTGTCATAGGTGATGGTTCTTTGACTGGAGGTATGGCTTTAGAAGCCCTAAACCATGCAGGCCACTTGGCCAAAAGGATGATAGTCGTTCTCAATGATAATGCCATGGCTATCTCGCCCAGCGTGGGCGCGTTGTCCCAGTCACTGAATAAGATTACCCTTGACCCGAGATACTATCTGGCCAAAGAAGGGGCCGAGCGTGTGATACCGATGCTGCCCGGAGGTAAAACAGTCTGGTCAGGAATGAAAAGGTTCAAGACGGGCATAAAAGGCGTGGTTCTGCCGACTATGCTCTGGGACTCTCTTGGATTTAAATATATCGGTCCTATTGATGGGCATAACATAGCCGAACTCGAAACAGCCCTGACAAAGGCACGAGATTATGCTCCAGGGCCCGTTTTTGTTCACACCATTACCACGAAAGGAAAGGGCTATGAGCCTGCTGAGGAAGACAGCATAAAGTTCCACGGAGTATCGGGAAAGAACAGCGGGAGCAATGGGATTCCGTCATACAGCGAGGTCTTCGGCAAGACCATGCTGCGTCTTTTCCGGGAAAACGAGAAGTTGATAGCGATCAGCGCAGCCATGACTGAAGGAACAGGCTTGAACCTGGTAGCTCAAAAGTTCCCCAAACGAGTCTTCGATGTCGGTATCTGTGAGCAACATGCGGTAACCTTCGCCGCCGGTCTTGCCACTCAAGGCTATATCCCGGTTGTCGCTATTTATTCCACCTTCTTGCAGCGCGCATTCGACCAGATTATCCATGATGTCTGTATCCAAAACCTGCCGGTTATTTTCGCTCTCGACAGGGCTGGCATCGTTGGTGAGGACGGCAAGACTCACCAAGGCACCCTCGATCTTTCCTACTTGAGTTGTATCCCCAATCTGATAGTCTGTGCACCCAGCGATGAAAACGAACTCGGGCACATGCTCTATACCGCAGTAAGATACGGAGGCCCTATAGCCATTCGTTACCCCCGGGGCACAGGCAGGGGGGTATCTCTCGACGAAAAGCTCAAAGAGATGCCCATAGGTAAGGGGGATGTTATAAAGAATGGAGGCGATTTAGCTATCATTGCCATCGGCTCCGCTGTTAGTCCTTCCCTTGAAGCAGCCTGGATCCTCAATAAAAAGGGCATAGACTGTACCATAATGAACGCCCGTTTTGTCAAGCCTTTGGATTCCGACCTCATCCTGGAAACTGTGAGCAAGAATAAGAGACTGGTCACCGTGGAAGAAAATGCTCTTGCCGGCGGCTTCGGTAGCGCAGTGCTGAGCCTTCTTTCGAGTATTGCTGGCGTTCGTGCCTTACGCATAGGGATTCCCGACGAATTCGTGGAGCATGGCCCCCAGGAACTCCTCCGTGCCAATTACAGCCTTGATGCCGAGGGTATAGCGCAACGTATCCTCTCCTTCTTCCCTGAGCTTGCTCATAATCATTACCATTCCAAGGCTAAGGGGTAAGCGAAACGTCTCTGTTACCTACAAAGTGGTATATCCAGCACCTGGCAAGCCTAATCTTTATTACCGAGATGGGAAATGGCCGAGCTTGAGACTATCTGGCGGCGATACAGGGCAGAGCTAGAGGCGGAACTAAGGTTCGCTGTGGGTGAAGCTTCCTTACCCATGTACAATATGATGCGCTACCATCTGGGGTGGATCGACAAACAAGGTAATCCTCAATCGGCAACAATAGGCAAAAGGCTTCGTCCCATCCTCTGCCTTCTCGCCTGCCAGGCAGTGGGAGGGGAGTGGCAGCAGGCGCTCCCTGCAGCAGCAGCCGTGGAGCTGGTTCATAATTTCTCTTTGATCCATGACGACATCCAGGATGCAAGCCCGGAGCGACGAGGACGAGCTACCGTGTGGCACATTTGGGGCCAGCCTCAAGCGATAAATGTTGGCGATGGCATGCACGCCTTGGCGCTATCGTCATTGTTGAGACTCGAGGATGCTGGCATACCTCACCAGAAAGTAGTGCGCGCCGCCCGTATCCTCGGTGAAGCCAGCCTCAAACTTTGCGAGGGGCAGTATCTCGACATCAGCTACGAGAACCGCCTCGACATCAATATCAATGACTACTTGGAGGTGATTAGCTGCAAAACCGCTGCCCTGTTCCGTTGCTCACTGGAGATCGGGGCGCTTTTGGGTACAGACGATGAATCCCTCCTTGCGCGTCTGAAACTGTTCGGCCATGATATAGGAATGACCTTTCAGGTACATGATGACGTCCTGAGCCTCTGGGGTGACGAAAAGGTCACCGGCAAACCCAATACCTCCGATATCCGAATGAAGAAAAAAACATTACCTATAGTCTATGCACTTGAGAAAACGAAGGGGGAGGACAGGGAGCTGCTGTGGTCGATCTACAAGAAAAAGACGATTAGCTCTGCCGACATAGAAAACGTGCTGCACATACTCAACAGACTGGATGCGCAGGGCTATGTTCAAGGCATGAGCGACAAACACTATCGCCAGGCGCTCTCTGAATTAAATGCTGTAAATATACCACCATCGGCCAAGGAAGAACTCAGGGCAATTGCTGCTTTCCTCTTGAAGCGCCAATACTAGTAGAGGTGTATAACAGCTACAGACATAAATCTGGTGGCTGGAAAACATCTTAAAAACTTTCCCCAAATTGTAGAACTTTTACTTAAGCCATTGTATAATCAGCACGTCACACAGGATTGCAAGCCAGAAGGAGGCGGGAAATGTTGAAACTGGCGATTGCGGGGAAAGGGGGAGTGGGCAAGACTACTCTTGCCAGTCTCCTGGCCCGCCTTTACGCTGCCGAGGGAAACACAGTGCTGGCCATAGACGCTAACCCGGACGCCAACCTGGGCACAGCGCTGGGTATCACCCAAGACGAACTGCGCCGCGTCACCCCCATCGCAGAGATGAAAGAACTGATAGAGGAACGCACCGGAGGTAAGCCAGGCACCACGGGGGGCTTTTTCAAGCTCAATCCCAAGGTCGATGACATACCAGACCGCTTTTCCGTTAAAAAGGACGGCGTTAAGCTGCTTGTCATGGGGACAGTGAAAAAAGGAGGCAGCGGCTGCATCTGCCCCGAGAGCACTTTGCTCAAGAACCTGCTGAACCACCTCATGCTGCGCAGGTCCGAGGTGGTGATACTGGACATGGACGCCGGTGTTGAGCACCTGGGCCGGGGCACAGCGGCTTCTGTGAATGCCTTCATAGTGGTGGTGGAGCCAGGGCAGAGAAGCATCGAGACAGCGAGGGCTGTAAAGAGACTGGCCCAGGATATAGGTATAAAGAAATGCTACGTCGTAGGCAACAAGATCGCCAGCGATGCCGACCGCCAGTTCATCACCGAAAACCTGCCCGATTTCGAGCTTCTCGGCTATATCAGCTTTAATCCCAAGATCGCTGAGGCAGACCGCAAAGGCATCAGCCCTTATGACAACGACACTAAAGTAGTCTCTGAGGTAAAAGCAATAAAGGAACGGCTGGAAGCCATCTCGAGGTGATGCGATGAACAAGCAAACAGTGCGCGACATCGAGCTCAAAGGCAAGAGGGTGCTGGTCAGGGTCGATTTCAATGTACCTCTCGACCCCCAGACCAAAGCCATCAGCGACGACAGCCGCATCAGGGCGGCGCTGCCCACCATAAAATACTTGCTTGATAAAAAGAGCAAGGTCATCCTTTGCTCTCATCTGGGTCGCCCCAACGGCAAGGTCATCGAGGATATGCGCCTGGCTCCGGTAGCAAAGCGTCTCTCTGAGCTGCTGAAGCGGCCCGTGCCCTGTACTAGGGATTGTATCGGGCCCGAGGTGGAGGAAGCGGTCTCCAAAATGAAGAAGGGCGACATCCTCATGCTGGAGAACCTCCGTTTCCATGCCGAGGAGGAGAAAAACGACCCTGCCTTCGCCAGGGCGCTTGCTAAATTGGCCGATGTTTATGTCAACGATGCCTTCGGCACCGCACACCGCGCCCACGCCTCTACTGAGGGTGTAACCAAGTACCTCCCCGCAGTGGCGGGCTTCCTTATGGAGAAAGAGATAGATTACCTGGGCAAAGCTCTGGCCGGAGCTGCCCATCCTTTCGCCGCCATCATCGGCGGGGCCAAGGTCAGCGACAAGATGGCGCTCCTGGATAATATCCTGGGCAAAGTGGATTACCTGCTTATCGGCGGCGGCATGTGCTGCACCTTCCTCAAGTCTCAAAACTACGGTGTGGGCAAATCTCAGGTCGAGGAGGATAAGCTAAGCGTTGCCCGCGACCTCATGGGCAAAGCCGCTAAGACTGGCGTCGAGCTGGTACTGCCCGAGGATGTCGTGGTAGCCGACAAGTTTGCCACCGGCGCTCAATATAAGACCGCTCCCATCAACAGCATACCATCCGACTGGTATGTTATGGACATTGGGCCCAGGACTGTCAAAAACTTCAGCGATAGGCTCCGGAAATGCCAGACAGCCTTCTGGAATGGCACAATGGGCGTCTTCGAATACAAAGAGTTCAGAGCAGGTACCGAGGGCATAGCGAAACAATTGGCAAGCCTCAAAGCCACCACTATCACCGGAGGGGGCTCCACGGCTGAGGCTGTGATGGAACTCGGACTGGAAAAGAAGATGAGCCATGTCTCCACCGGCGGAGGCGCAGCCCTGGAGTTTCTGGAAGGCAAGACCCTGCCCGGCGTGGCAGCGCTGCTGGACAAGAAGACCTGATAAGGAGTCTTTAGAAGTTAGGAAGTCCAGAGGGGCTTTGCCCCTCTGGTGGGGGTCTGGGGGTATCCCCCAGCCTTAAAAGTCCCCCAAGACTGGGGGATTTAGGGGGTTGAAAAGTACGGAAGGAAGCTCAATTCCTAAGAATTGAAAGAGGAAGCCGATGCTCAACTTAGAACAACTAAAGGAAATCACGAGGCAATCGGACTCTAAGATAGTGCTCCTGGTAATCGATGGCCTGGGCGGGCTGCCCAGACCGGAGACCGGCAAGACTGAGCTTGAGACTGCCCATATCCCCAATCTCGCCGAACTGGTAAGCATGGGTACCTGCGGCCTGAGTGAACCCGTGTCTCCGGGTATCACACCGGGCAGCGCGCCGGGACATCTCGCCATATTCGGCTATGACCCGGTAAAGTGTCTTGTAGGGCGGGGTATACTGGAGGCTCTGGGCATTGACTTCGACCTCAAGAAAGGCGATGTGGCAGCCCGGGGCAATTTCTGCACCATAGATGAAAAAGGGCTTATTACGGACCGCAGGGCTGGCCGTATCTCAACCGAAGAAAACGCCAGACTGTGCCAGAAGCTGAGCAAAATAAAGCTCGAGGGCGCTCAATTTCTTGTAGCGCCGGTTAAGGAGCACCGCTTCCTGTTAGTGCTTCGTGGAGAAGGACTGACGGGCGACGCCAGCGACTCCGACCCCGAGCAGGTAGGAGTAGCCCCCCTGAGCGTAATCCCACATTCGCCTGAAGGGGAAAGGACAGCCAGGTTCGCTAATGATTTCGTAGCTAAGGCTAAGGCGGTTCTGGCCGATTCCCATCCTGCTAACATGGTGCTGCTGCGCGGCTTCTCTCAGCATCCTAACCTGCCCACCATGAACGAGATCTTCAAGCTGAACCCTGCTGCCATAGCAGCTTATCCCATGTACCGAGGGCTGGCCAAGCTGGTGGGCATGAAGCTCCTCGACACAGGCGGCAGTATAGAGGAGGAGTTCGACACACTGGTTAAGCACTACGCTGAGCACGACTTTTTCTTCGTCCACGTTAAGAAGACGGATTCCTCGGGCGAGGACGGCGATTTCGATGCCAAGGTTCACGTGCTTGAGGAAATCGACAGATTCCTGCCTAAGATAACAAGACTCAATCCGGATGTCCTGATAGTCACCGGAGACCACTCTACACCGGCGATGCTTAAAGGGCATAGCTGGCATCCCGTACCGCTTGTTTTATACTCTAAATGGTGTCGTGCTGACCATGCGAGAGAGTTTGGTGAGACAGCCTGCGCCTCCGGTGGCCTGGGGAGATTCCCTGCTCTGGAAGTTATGCCTCTGGCAATGGCTAATGCCCTCAAGATAACTAAATTCGGCGCTTAGGAGGAAAGCCAAATGCGGACACCCATAATCGCTGGCAACTGGAAAATGAACACCACCGTCGCCGAGGCAGCGGAGCTTGTCAAATCCATGAAGGAGAAACTGAACCAGATAGCAGGGGTGGGAAAAGTGCTCTGTCCTCCTTTCATCTCACTGACCACGGTCAAGGAGCTTATCAAGGGTACCTCTATTAAACTGGGCGCGCAGAATATGTACTTCGAGGGCAGCGGCGCCTATACCGGCGAGGTGTCCCCGCCAATGCTCACCGGGCTTTGCGAGTTCGTTATCCTGGGACACTCTGAGAGAAGGGGATACTTCGGGGAAACCGACCAACTGGTCAACAAGAAGGTTAAAGCTGCACTCGGAGCAGGGCTCACCCCCATCGTATGCGTTGGCGAAAGCCTGGAGCAGAACAATGCCGGCGAGACTGTGGCTGTTATCATGCGGCAGGTCAAAGCAGCTTTCGAGGGTATAGCCTTACCCAAGGGAACGGTTATAGCATATGAGCCTATCTGGGCTATCGGCACCGGCAAGTCAGCCAGTGGTGACCAAGCCAACGCCGTTATCAAAGTTATTCGCAGCATCGTCGCCCGGATTTACGGCGACTCCGTAGCCCAAGCGATGCGCATTCAGTATGGCGGCAGTGTCAATAACGCCAACATAGCTGAGTTCATAAAACAGCCTGAAGTAGATGGGGCGCTGGTAGGAGGCGCCAGCCTCAAGGCAGCGGAATTCCTGGGCATCGTGGAGCAGACTGCCAAGATAAAGAAATAGGATGAGCCTACTAATCGCTATAGTAGGGCCAACCGCAACAGGCAAGAGCAGCCTGGCTCTTGAGCTTTGCCAGACCATCAACGGCGAGATAATCAGTGCCGACAGCCGCCAGGTCTACCGATACATGGACATCGGCACCGCCAAGCCCACCAAAGAGGAGCAGGCTACAGTCCCTCACCACCTCATCGATGTAGTCAATCCTGACGATGATTTCAGCCTTGCCATGTATCAAAGCAGCGCATTGGAGGCAATGCAGGGTATTCAGCGAAGGGGAAAGACAGCGTTCCTGGTAGGCGGCAGCGGACTCTATGTATGGGCTCTTCTGGAGGGCTGGCGCATACCTCCGGTCCCGCCCGACCCTGCCTTGAGAAAGGAGCTAGAAACTAAAGCCCGGTCCGAAGGGGGCGAAGTGCTATATGAGAAGCTAAAGGAAATCGACCCCGCTGCGGCGGAGCGCATCGACCCCAGAAACGTGCGCAGGGTGATTCGAGCACTTGAGGTCTGCCAGCAGGGTACCCAATTTTCAGAGCTTCAGGTTAAAAAGCCTTTCGTAGATTCAGTTATTGTAGGATTAACAACGACCAGGGACGACCTCTATAAGCGAATAGACACTCGAGTTGATAGCATGATAGAAAAAGGCCTGGTTGCAGAGGTAGAAAGTCTGGCGGCCAGAGGCTATGGATTCGACCTGCCCTCGATGTCAGGGCTGGGCTATAAGCAAGTCGGATTGTATTTGCAAGGCAAGACAGACCTACCCACCGCTATACAGCAGATAAAATTCGATACTCACAGCTTCGCCCGTCATCAATACAACTGGTTCCGTCTCAAAGACAAACGCATTAATTGGTTCGAAACTGAAAAAGGTACAACCAAAGCCGTTTATCGTTTTGTGCAGCGATTTGTGGTAAATTAAGTAAGTAGCGAAAAGAGGGCATTTTGTATATAATTCTCCCTCCCCTGGCGGGAGGGATTAAAGGGAGGGGGATTTAAGTCTCACCCTCACCTAGCCTCTCCCGTCAAGGTAGAGGAATTTAAGAACCGTAGGGGCGAAGCGGTGCTTCGCCCAGCTATGATTTATCGTGGAGGTAGTTCATGGCCAAGCTTTCTGAAGAAGTCAAGGCGATGATTGCCGAGATCCGCCCTGGGATAATAGCTACCGCGAGCAAGGATAGCAAGCCAAACGTCTCAGCTAAAGGTTCGTTCCGGGTGCTCGACGATGACCACGTCATTTTCGCCGACATCAACTCGCCGCGCACCATCGCCAACTTGAGGGAGAACCCCTATGTCTCTATACTGGTGGTGCATTCGCGCACCCTGAAGGGCTGTCGCATCTGGGGCAAAGGCGAGATAATCACCTCAGGGCCGCTGTTTGACCAACTGAACAAGGAGTTTGTCGAAAAAGGCCTGAAGGTCAACCACGTGGTTAAGATAACAGTGGAGAAAGTGCAGGAGAACCCCTAAAAAAGAGGTGCAGGATACCTCCTGCCGGGGGTTTGGGGGTGTCCCCCAAGACTGGGGGATTTAGGGGGTTTACGGAGATTATTGCCGTCTTCTTAAGACGGAGTATTTAAATGAATTTTATTAAACTTCAAGCCACAGGCAACGACTTCGTATTGATAGATGCCCGGCGGATGAAACGAGATTGGTCGGCGCTGGCTAAAGCCATGTGCCACCGTAATTTCGGCGTGGGCGCCGATGGCATCCTCGTTATTCTGCCCTCGAAAAAAGCTGACTTCTACATGCGCATGTTCAACCCCGACGGCTCCGAGGCAGAGGCCTGCGGCAACGGCTTGAGGTGCGCTGCAAGGTACGCTATGGAAAGCGGATTGGTGACCGGCGCTGATATCAGGATAGAGACCCCAGCCGGGATAAAGGTATTGGGGGCTCTGGATAAGAAAAACATCCGGGTGGATATGGGCAAGCCCGTACTCGCCCCATCTGCTATCCCAGTGCTTGTAAAAAATAAAGGCACCCGTGACACAGCACCAGTTATAGATTATCCTTTGACTGTAGGTAAGATGAAGCTGAAGATTACCTGCGTCTCTATGGGGAATCCCCACGCCGTATGCTTCCTGGAGCAGCCGGTCGGCGATTTCCCCCTGGCTGAAATTGGCCCCAAAGTGGAGCACCATCCCATGTTCCCCAACAGGGTGAACTTCGAGATAGTGAACGTTATCAGCAGAAAGAAGCTCAGGGCGCGGGTATGGGAGCGTGGGGCTGAGGAGACTCTTTCCTGCGGCACCGGCGCCTGCGCCATAGCAGTAGCATCCAGACTCAAAAAGCTTACCGGTAACCCGGTTGATATAATATTGCCCGGCGGCACGCTGACTGTAGACTGGGATGGAAGGGGAGAAGTGCTGCTCAGCGGGCCTGCCGAGGTAGTGTTCGAAGGTAAGTGGAAAGACTAGCCAAGCTGAAAGGAGAACAGAAATGAGTTTCGTCATAGCCGTCTATGTACCTGAAGGGATCGTCATGTCTTCGGACAGCAGGCAATCGGTGACCATTGAAGGTAAGAACCCCGAAGGCAATCCCTTCAAGGTCGATACCGTCAACTCCGACGCCGTAATAAAAACCTATCTCCTGGAAAAACAGCAAATAGGCATCTCCAGCTTCGGCCAGGACTTGCTCGGCGGCATACCTACGGCCAGCCACATCAAGAGGTTTATCGAGGAAGAGTTGAAAGCTAACGACGATGTAACAACAGTCCCCCAAAAGTTAAAAGAATATTTCCGCAAATCGTTTCCCAACGCTGACGCCGGTTTTCACGTTGCAGGCTACAGGAAAGAGGGCAGGGGCAGTGTGCCCTACGTTTATTCCTGCCATGTTGCCAAGAATGAGCTTGGGCGGAGAAACACCAAGCCTGACGGTTCCGTAACCTACGGCGCTACCTGGTCCGGCCAGGGCGACATCCTCAGTTCCATTCTCATCCCTGTGACCATCAAGGACGAAAAAGGCAACGATAAGGTCATTCGCTCTCCTGCGCCCATTATCTGGGACGCCATGTCGTTGCAGGATGCCATAGATTTCTCCATCTACGCCATCAGGACCACCATCGACACCATGCGTTTTCAGGCACGGCCCAAAAACGTCGGCGGCCCTATAGACGTCCTGGTTCTAACACCCGACGAAGCTAAATGGATCCAGAAGAAGGAACTACGCGGTAGCACCTAATATTGAAAACAACTGAAATGCCGAATGCCGTTCGTGGTGAGCTTGTCGAACCATCAACGCGGTTAAGATGGGGTTAATCTGTAGCATTGCCACTCCTGTGGCAACGAACTCCTCGTCGTGACAGGAGCCACGGCGCTACAAAACTAGAGACTTGAGAGGATTTGAAACTCGTGCAACTAGCCATTCTCATTCCACAATCCCTCCTTCCTTAATTCCCCCTTTTTTAAAGGGGGCAAGGGGGATTAGGCAACCCGTTGGTACAAAAACATGCCATTTTACAATACAAAACTGAAAACACTCTCTAGACAACTCAGAAACAATATGACAGATGCAGAAAGATTGCTTTGGTCAAAAATAAGAGCAAAACAGCTAAAAGGTTACCAATTCTATAGACAGAGAACCATAGGCAACTACATAGTAGATTTCTACTGCCCTAAGGCAAAATTGGTTATCAAACTCGACGGCGGTCAGCACTATAGCAATAAAGGACTTGAGAAAGATAAAATTAGTGATGATTATATTGAAGAGCAGAAATTAAAAGTCTTGAGGTTTTCCGATAGAGACGTGTTTGAGAACTTAAATGGAGTCGTTGAAAGGATATATGAGCTTCTCTAATCCCCCTGTATCCCCCTTTAGAAAAGGGGGAGTTTTTAACTGAGGTGTACAATAGTAGTTCTAAGGTCAGGTTACCAATTAGAAGGAGTACAGCATAATGCAACTAGCCAAACGCATCGAAAAATTGCCACCGTATCTCTTTGTGCAGATTAGCAAAAAGATAGCTGAAAAGAAATCCCAGGGGATAGATGTGGTCAGCTTCGGCATCGGCGACCCCGACATCCC
>JACWAE010000081.1 GCA_014874385.1 Dehalococcoidia bacterium
ATACCAGGTTCAATGTCTGTAGTCTCCCTTGCTCTTGCTGTGTCAATGTCAGTCCTCTCATGACTGACATTATCCCTTAACAGTTAGCTACTGACGTAATCGTATAACAACGACAAACGGGTTATCGCCTTTGATTTCCAGGTTGTTGACGGAGCCGCGGGCAAAACTGTGAAAGAGACGGGCCTCTTCCATCACACCCACGAGCCGGTGGCCGCGCGACCCCAGAAGGCAGTGGTAGGGCCAGATAGTCAACTGGTATTTCCCCGAAGCTGCCAACTGTTCGCAGTAGTACGTAAACTGCTTGTTCAGGTCGACAGGGTCCATTCCCAGTTGGAATGCCATTACCGGATTGGCACGATATTTCCCGCGATGATAGTCGTCAGCCGAAATAATTGTCATGGGTTTGGGATGAATGCCGTCCTGGCACAGGTGAGCTACAGGGTGAAATATCTGGTAAGGCAGATGGGTGTCCATAGTAAAAGTGATCTCGGTAATCAGGTGCAGATAGTGGTAAATGAACCTGGCGAGACGGTCATGGTCGTCCATCGCCCCGCTGCCCGAACGTCCTCCCACATACAGCTTCCCGTCCGGAAAACTGAAGTCGAACTGCACGTCGACGACCAGCAGGTGTATTTTCACCGTATCGCTCGACACATAGTGGAGCTGATGTGATTTCCTCCACTCGGTAGCCTGCTGCTGTAACTCTAGTATGTCGCCCACATGGTAGTCAAACTTGTAAGCATTTGCTTTATCATAATGTCTCGGAATAGGAAGCTGAGAAATTCTCCTGCCCATTCTTGTAACCCCCTTGCCGCCGGTTATCTCATTACTTAACTTTGCTCATTCAAGAACTATATTAACACACTGTGTGAAGACGCACCCCGGGTTGTCGGGATATACCTATTAGTGCTATATTTGTGCAAAACGAAATCTGATTGTGGCCTTTCAATATCAGGCTCGCAGGTTAACGAGATAAGTCCGGGAGGCGTGACATGGTGGAGAAGAGCACAGCTCTTTGCGCAGACCGTTATCATGCGGTTATGGGGAATTTCTTGCTCGGGGTTGACCCCTTGGGGCTCGGCGAGGTCCTAGGTGACATGCCGGCGACCTTCTATGTCACCGAGAGAAAGATCCCTTATGCTCCGGCATTGGGTTACGAAAGAATGGTTGATTTATTAAATAGGTCACGTGCGGATGAACCTAGAGCCAGATTCCTCACCGAAGACAGGGCCGACCTGAAGCTCATCGCTGAAAGGCTGAAGCACTCACGTTTCCCCGGAGAAGTATTTGCTGTCCCCGAAGGGACGATCGTTTTTGCGGGTGAACCGATCGCTGAGGTGTGCGGACCTTTCGCCATGATACAAATGTTTGAAGTCGTTTTTGAATATACTTACGACCTTCCGATGACACTGGCCTACCTGGCGATGCAAATGAAGGAAATAGTAGGAGATGAAATTTTCGTCTCTGACTTTTCCCTGAGGAGGTCGGGCGATCTGGATAGGGCAGTCGAGGTCTCAAAGTACCTTTATATAGGCGGGTGCGATGACACCAGCAATCTGGAGGCAGCTTTTCTTTATGGAATTGTCTCAGTTGGCACAATGGCTCACTATTTAGTCCAGGCGTTTATGGGTTTGGTCTCCGGTGCCGTAAAAGGGGGTCATAAAATTCCCGAATCCTGGTATGACGAAAATGGCAGTCTGAAGCACGGGCAGAGAATTTGTTTTGAATACTGGCTCGATGCTCACCCAAACGGAACTGTATGTCTTGTGGATACTTTATCCCTTAAACTGGGCATGATTCATGTGATTGAGGCAGCTCTTAGCAGCCGCCAGCGCAGGCAAGCGCTCAGGGCAGTAAGGATAGATTCAGGAGACCTGATAAGGGGAAGTATTTTTGCCAGGAGGATGCTCGATGCCAACGGTCTGCACGAAGTGAAGCTCCTCTTGACCGGGGATTTAGATTACAGAAAGGTGGAGGCAATTGCCCTCGGGCTGCGGGATTACTATATCGAAAACCTTGAGATAGAAGATCGACGGGCGTTTGAGGGGGATAGTCCCCAGATATTGCAGAAGTCATTGAAGAACATGGGAGTTATGGGAGTCGCTGCCGGTACGAAATTCACCGCCGAGATCGAAAGAACCGCCGGCGCAATCTTCAAGCTAATAGAATTCTGGGGGCAGCCTACCCTGAAACTTTCTGGGACCCCGGGGAAGGAAACCCTGCCGGGGAAATTGCAGCTTTGGAGATGCGAAGATAGAAAAGGCAGGTATATGTTCGACGTGTTAAGCCTTGCAAATGAGGCGCCTCCTAAAGGACGCGGGATTAATAACGCGACACCGCTTATCCAGCCATTTTGGAGGCATGGGATGTACCCGGAATTGAGGACTCCTAACGAGCTTAAGCGCTGGGTAGGGGAGCAAAAAAAGAGATTTGTTGTTTCTCTGGAAGAGTATGGGAAGACAAAGGTTCAATTGAGCCCTGCGCTTTCCCGGCTAAAAAACGAGCTTCAAAAAGACTATCTCAAGGCGCCACAGACTAAAGTCAAAGTAGTTAAGTGGCCAAGATAATGAACGTATGGAACTGGGGGCGACTTCCAGCAAAGAGCACAGTAACGAATACTGCTAAATCTCCGCCCATCAGCGACAAGGAACCGGTCTGCCTAACAGTTCCTCAGGTTTACTGCAATAGGGCAATGCTTCCTCGACCGTAACCGCACGTGACCTGGTGAGATTTTGCAGCGCTTGGTCCATAGTCTGCATACCGAATTGACTACCGGTCTGCATATAGGTAGGCATCTGCTCTATCTTGCTTTCGCGAATGATGTTCCGTACAGCATCGGTGCCAAGCATGATCTCGACCGCTGCCATCCTTCCTCGCCCCGACGCTCTTCTCAATAGGACCTGGGAGAGCACACCTTCCAGCACAAGTGATAGCTGCAGTCTTATCTGCTCCTGTTGGTGAGGCGGGAAAACATCGATTATGCGGTCAATAGCCTGGGGTGCACTTGGGGTGTGCAGGGTGCTCAACACTAAGTGTCCCGTCTCAGCGGCAGTGATAGCTGTTGTGATTGTCTCTAAATCACGCATTTCTCCAACAAGTATCACATCGGGGTCTTGACGGAGCACGTGCCTTAGAGCATTAGCGAAAGACCTGGTGTCAGACCCCAGGTCTCGCTGCGCTATCATGCTCTTCTCATCTTGAAATACATACTCGATGGGATCCTCGATGGTTATTATGTTCCGTGCCTCATTCTTATTTATGTGGTCGATCATCGCGGCAAGTGTGGTGGATTTCCCGGTTCCCGTCCTGCCTGTAACTAGAACCAGGCCTCTCGGCTTCAGAGCCAGGGATTTACGGATCGCAGGAAGACCTAATTCGTCTATACTCGGCACTACGAACGGGACCCGCCGAATGGCCAGACTGATGGTATCGCGCTGCATAAATGTGTTGATTCTGAATCGAGCCACCCCCCGGATGCTGTACGCTAAATCCAGTTCCAACTCGTTGCGGAAGCTCTGTTTCTGGTGCTCATTAGTTACGTGTTCAAATGCTTCTTTCAGATCGGATGGCGTGATATGGGGCATGTCTTCCATTACTTTGAGAGCACCGTCTATGCGGAGAGTAGGCGGCCTCATCACCCTCAGATGCAGGTCAGAAGCTCCTTTATCTACCATTAAGCGGAGTAGCTCTTCTATTTTCATGCTCAAATCCCTCCGTTGTGTCGTTAAGTCGCTAGCGTACTGTTCACTTGATTTTTTGAAGCATTATGAACGAATTTGTCTAAGGTGACGATTCAATCTTAACTATTTGCCTTGAATACGAATCACGCGCGTTTGCATTATCATTGGTCCTGGCAGAGATCCAGCCATCGCGTGCTGCTATGAACACAGCATGTGCCCGATCGTTTGCATTCAACTTACGCAGGATCGAGCTAACCTGATTCTTAATTGTCTGTTCACTGGTGCCCAGTAAGTCTCCGATCTGCTTGTTAGAATTGCCCTCACAGATGAGCTTCAACACTTGGAGTTCTTTTGAGGTTAAAGACTCTAATGCATTCTCTACATATTTTCTATTCAAGGCGAAGTCTTGGAAATCTCTAAGTACGCGCCAGCTTAGCTTAGGTCTGTTTGTTACACAATCATTTATAGGATATTCACCATCTGCGCATCGGCTTATAGTTTGAATGAGTAGATCAGGGGTGCACTGTTCAGCGTTGAGGTATGCCGCCGCTCCACTCTTGATGACCTGAAATAGCTCGGCATCATCTTCCGCATTCCTGCTGCTTATTATGACTAACTTAATGCCTCGAAAAGTCCGGGTGATCTTCCTGGTCAACTGAAGCCCCAGCGAAAGGTGATAACCCTGGTCCAGCAATACAATATCCGGCGAGCAGTTTGAGATTTGTGTGATTACGTTTGTTCCCTCCTGGTCTAAATCGCATTCTACAATATCCAGCATGTGCAACGCGTTTTGTCCGGACAGCGTCTGCTTGATTCCGGATCTGGCAAATGCATTGCTGCTCACAATCATTACTTTTATGCTACGCATCGAACCTCAGTTCACTTGTAGTTTTTCGACTGGGTAATCAGTATACAGAATAACGAGTTCTGGCACAGCCTTTGAGTTTGTTATCTGAACTCCTAATATGGAATAGTACTAACTTGCTGTACTATATCGCTACCCGACGATAAGCTCCGTACACGAATACTGTAGCAACAGTAACAATTTAGCGTAAGTTCAATGTAGGTACAATAGTACTTCTATTGTAATCTTTGGCTTCTACAATGGCTCTTTAGTTTTAATCCCAGTGGAGAAAAGTATCATCTAGGTGCAGACTGGGGTCGCAATCTGTTTAATATGCCAGGGATGTATCCTGCAACGGAATTGTCGCGTACTGTGCAGGCAAAACCGGATAAGTTGACGTTTAGCGGGCTGCAGAATTACCCAATGTGCGGCAATCCTCTGGCTCCCAGATTGCAGCAAATACCCTCACTATTTCGGGATCGAAGTAAGAGCCTGCACAGCGCACAATTTCCTCTACGGCCTCTTGGTGATGTAATACATTGGATCGGTAAGGACGTGGCGATGTCATAGCATCGTAGGCATCAGCAATAGCCAAAATACGAGCTTCGAGAGGAATATTTTCACCTCTCAATCCGGCAGGATAACCCTTTCCGTCGAAGTGTTCGTGATGATGTTGGATGACGGGCAAGCATCCGCCCAGACTTCTGATATGCTTGAGTATTGCTACACCGAACTTAGGGTGTTCCCGTATAGCTATCCATTCGCTATCGGTAAGAGAGCCTGGCTTTAAAAGAATACTGTCGGGAACTCGAATCTTACCGATGTCATGCAATAACGCTGCCGCTTTCAGTATGGCTATCTTGTCACTGGAGTAGCCAAGTGCATGGGCAATTTGCGCAGCATATTCGGCCGCCTTCTTGGAGTGTCCGTAAGTGTGATGGTCCTTGGCATCAACGGTGGCTGCCAGAGCATGAACGGCGTTTAGGATCTGTTCCTCTTTACCGAGATCAGATTCCAGAGGGGATACTGCAGCAGAGGCCAGGGATACCCGATTCCTCCCTGCTTGCTTGCTCCAGTATAAGGCGCTGTCCGCCGCTGTAAGGAGTGCTTCTTTCGTAACTCCGCTGGTGGGCCATGATGCTACTCCTATGCTGCATGTTATTGCTATACCTTTGGTGTCCATCTCGGATTCTACCCTTTCCCGAATCCTCTCAGCAACGTTGTAGGCATCGTCCAGCGGCGACTCGGGCAGGATGACAGCAAACTCATCTCCGCCGTAGCGGCAGGGTATGTCTATTGACCTGATTGAACCTTTGATATGACATGTAATCTTTCTCAGGATGTCGTCGCCCGCAAGATGTCCAAAGGCATCGTTATAAGATTTGAATAGGTCGACGTCCAGGAAGAGTACCGAAAATATGTTGCCAAAACGGGAACATCGTGAGATCTCTTCGTCTACGCGCCGGTGAAAATACCCGTGGCTAAGCAAGCCTGTTAAGTCATCGGTATGGACTCTATCTCTGGTGATGCTATATAGTTGAGCGTTTGCCATAGTTGCAGCCAATTCCCGGCTCACCTTTGTGAGCAGGGCGATGTCTTCCCCAGAGTACGAGCTGTGCTGTTTTGGACCCAGTGCAATGATTCCGATTATGTTACCGTTGTTCCACATGGGTACGAGCAATCCGATCTTATAATCCTGGATTGCGCTCCTCTCAGCTTGGGTAAGCTTCGTGAACTCCGGTGCTGTATCTATAATCTTAGTAAGGGGAAGCCCGTTATTTTCTCTGAGCCACTTCACAATCGGGCTGTCTTGGTGCAGTTCCAAAGCTGATGGCGGTGTTACTCCGATAAGCTGATTATGGAACTGCGAAACGAAACTTCCGTTGCAGGGGAGAAGAAGACTTGCGTGTGGAGTATTCAGGGCCCTGGGTATTGGGCGCAACAATTCCTCAGCAAGGTCACTGACACTGAGAATATTTCTCAACCTGGTAGGGAGATTAAGCATGGTTTCCCAATAAGGTAACCTCCAACCATAAAGAATTCTGTCTACTCTTTTTTGAACAGGGCCCCTTAATGCCATCATAATCCAAGGGGAAATAAATACCATGAACACTATAGTGACAATGCCAGAGGGTTCAATCCAGTTGTTTAGGAAGTGGCCGAGGCCCCAAAGTGCGATTACATACAGGGGAGCGACTATTAAGCCTGCGAAAATGTATGTTAGAATCTTCCTCGTGATAAGCTTGAAATCTGTCATCTTAAACCAAATTGAGTAGAGATTTTGAGTATAGAGATGCGTGCGTGCCCAAATATTCTTGAACTAATTATGCTACGAAATCGCATAGAATCAATCCTACGGCAGTAACAGTGACGAAGTTACTTTTGTGTTGACAGAACCTCATCAAACTACCCGCTGCGCTGTGACTCACGTTTGTGGCTTAAGCGTAATGTTGAGTAAAATGATTATTATTCCAATTTCTGTCCTTGCTTAAATCGTGGTTCAGGCATTACTTTCAGGTATCTTTAAAGCTAGAATCGGCCTAGGCCTATATTTAATTCTCCATAAACAGGACAAAGCTGCGTACGATGAATGACAAATAACGATTTAGTTGGTATACTGAAAAATTAGTGATTAAAACAGGAGGACCAGTGAAACGCAGTTGGAATTTTGGGGAGGGCTTTCCTCCCAAAACGGTCGCCATCGTGGGCGTCTCCAGAAGCGATGACTCCAAGCACCCAGGATACACAGGGCTGGGGCTCCTTCGTATTTTCCAAAAAGCAGGTTTCCAAGGGCATATATATCCTGTCAACCCCAAAGCTAGCGTGATTGAGGGCGTCAAGGTTTACCCGAGTGTGACTTCCATTCCTGAACCTCTGGACCTGGTTATAGTTACGGTACCTCCCGCCGCAGTTCCTGAAGTAGTGAAAGACTGCGTTTCAGGTAAGGCACTTAACGTGCAGATATGTACCTCCGGCTTTGGCGAAACCGGGCGAGAGGAGGGAAAGAAGCTGGAAAGTGAGATACGTGAGATAGCTCTGAGCGGGGATCTTCGGGTCATAGGCCCGAACTGCATGGGTTTCCAGATACCATCAATACATATGCAGATGCACGCAGACACGCCGCCTGTCCAGGGGCCTGTGGCTTTTGTATCCCAGAGCGGGGGCCATGCACGCATATACCTGTTGCGCGGTCCGCAACTTGGCATAGGTTTCAGCAAGGTGATAAGCCACGGGAATGCGCTTTTATTGGATGCTCCTGACTTCCTTGAATACCTGGCCAAAGATCCGGAGACTCAGATTATCTGCCTATATCTTGAGGGAGTCAAGGATGGCAGGAGGCTCATGGAGCTTGTGAAACAAACAAATCCAGTGAAGCCTATCATTATTTGGAAGGGCGGTCTCACAAGTGCAGGTGCCAGGGCAGCAGCCTCACACACCGGCTCTCTGGCAGGAGATAAACAAATCTGGGAGGCATTCTTCAAACAGACAGGAGCTATAGCAGTCCACTCGATTGAGGAGATGGCTGAGGTAACTATGACTTTCCTCCGTTTGGAACCATCGCCGGGAAAACGAGCAGCCGTTTTGGCAGTCGGCGGAGGCAGCAGCGTAGCTGCCGGAGACATCTGTGCTGAGGAAGGTATTGTGTTACCGACCATCTCGGAACATACGAGAACAGGGCTGCTTGAGTTCATATCTTTAGTGAACCAGGGGGTGGCGAACCCGATAGATGTGCCAAGTGTGGTTGTCAATATTTCATCTCTGCAGCGAACCTATGAGCTGCTTGCTTCAGACCCTCAAATAGATATGGTCATGTTGCATCTGGGCGCTGAGTTCTTTGCCGGCCCAGTGGTTAATGCAGTAACCGAGCTACACAAACATATCTCAACATCTACTCATCTGAGCTCTCGGTTAAAGCCAGTGATTGTTGCTTTGTCGGAGGAGGGGCAGGTTCATGATACTGATAAGTATGCGCAGCAACTGAGGGAAGCCGGAATCACGGCTTTTAATTCACTGCGCAGGGCTTGCCGGGCTTTGAACCGATTCGCAGATTACCACAGGTTCGTAGCTGAGAGTAAGATACAAGCCGGTTCTTAGCAGGTGCTACTTGAGGATGTAAGCGGTCACGATATGACGTACTGCGGCAAGTCCCGGTGAGGTGGCGGGGAGCTCCAGGATAGACTTGCCCACCAGGTCATGGTAGGCTATGTTTTCATCCTGGGGGATGTAACCAAAAACATCCAGCCCTATCTCCTGCGCAGCTTGTTTCAATAGCTCCTCGTTGCCCTGAACCCTGTTGAAGACCAGACCTGCTTTTTCGCATTGTATCACCTGATCGTCCTGCGCCATTTTCTTTAGCAGGGCTGCGGTCTGAATTCCTCTGGATGTAGCATCGCTGACAATAATCAGGGTATCTACGCGGCGCATGACCTGTCTGTTGATTTGTTCCACACCAGCTTCGCCGTCGATGACGATAGTGTCGAAGTTACTGGAGAGGGTTTCTATGGCATCCCGCAGGAGGTTATTGACCGGGCAAAAACAGCCCAATGTCTCGGTACGCCCCATCGCCAACAATGAGAAGCTATCCGTCTCGTAAAGGGCCTCCAAGACCATATAGTCAAGCATACTGGCCAGCTTAGTCTTTTTCTCCTTGTCGCTACCTCTGGCGGTCTTGATGATCTCCTCGCGAACCTGGCCCATGGTTCGTTTGACTTTTATGCCAAGGGCGATGGGCAGGCCCATGGCTGGATCGGCATCGATGAGCAGCAGCTTGCCAGAGTTGCTGCTGTCCAGCAGGACCCTGGTCATCATGGCAGTGAGCGCAGTTTTTCCAGTGCCTCCCTTGCCACATACAGCAACCAGTCTTTTGGTAGGACTAGAAGACTTATTCATCGATGGGTAATCCGTCCATGCTATTGAATCTGAGAATCTTCTATAATAGCCCCGTATAGATAATTACTTCTTGGGAGAAGCTTGGGGCTTGCCGGGTTTCTTTTTGCGCACGGTTATCAATGTCTTGATGTCATCGCAAACAGGTTTATCAGGGCAAGACCCGCAATCCCAGCCCAGAGTGCATTCAAGGATGTCGTAGCCCCGGGCCAGCCATGTTTCCCTGACGATATCCTTGCTGATCTTCTTGACTTGCTCAGCGATTTCGTCCAGTCGTCTCACATCCTCTTTGCTCGAGGTGACGAAAACGACCTCCATCGCCTCTATCTGGGAAGCATGGGACTTGTAGATGGCCATGAGTGCCTTTCCCAGTGCTTCGAAGCCAAACCCTTTCTCCGCAGCGTTGTTGCTTATTCTCGTCCACATACGTCCCGGCGTGCTCTTTACCATGTAGCCTTCAATCTGGTCTGAGATATATTGACTTTCGTCCAGCACAGAGTGCTGCTTGTCGCTGAGTTCTTTTCCTGCCGCTATGAGGATTTGACCGAAGGGCAGGCTTGCTCCGCGAGATTCGAGGATATCCGGGCCGATAAGGGTAATCCTACCGTCTTTGACCAGGCTTGTATTGTTGGTCCACAGTGGAAAGGCGCAGGAACCAGCTTCAGGACTGCCGAGTTCAGCGAAGGTATCTCCACGCAGGACTATTCCTGAGTCTGCTCCAGGGCCAACCTTTATTGGCAACTCATCCAGCAATCTCTCCGGGGTGATGGGGCAATCGAAAATCCTGACCTGCCTGCCGCCAGCTTGCATTGCTTCGATATATTCAGCTACCTTTTTTATGTAGACATCAAAGACAGCCATAAACTGGACCCCTTTTCGCAGTTTCAGTCATAACGGTTAGTTTAAGCCGAAACCCTGAGCGTAACGAGGAGCGTCAGCCCTCGACAGCGCTCAGGGTGATTGACTAGTTCCCCCGGTTATTTAACCTAGTCCCATAGCTCTGAAGAACTGCGATATTTTGTCCTTTATCTGGTCGGGTGTCGAGTATCTTTTGTCGAACAGGTCGAGACCCAGGTGAATAAACGGTACGTTGAGGTCGCGGCAGGTCTCTCTCATAATACCCACAGTCGCCGACCCGTCTTTGTGGCCCATGTGTCCAGGCCAAACTACCACGTCGATTTTGTAGTCCTTTACGATTCGCCTAATATCGTTGGCGAAATTGTCGGCCACACCTCGTGCCTGTCTCACCATCGGCGAGTCGAAAAGGTTTCTCTTGGCGAGGCCCAGCCACATCTTTTCTTCGCTCGAGGTATCAATCGTGGTGTAGGGGAAATTGGCGAACATATCCATGACCATGACTGCCCCCCACTCTGACTCCAGCCAGGGCAGGAACTCGAAGACCCAGCCGAAGGGTAGAAGGTCGAACCAGAACAGCCTTATCTTCTCCTCGGGCACAGGCCCTACGCCAGCCTTCACGTTTAACTCGGCTATCTCAACCAGCTTCTTGAACCAATCGACGCCCTGCGGAGTGCCTGCCTCGTATACCCATGCCTGTGAGAAGCACTGCGGACCGCCTATGCCCCAACCATGAGGGCTCGGAACATTGCGCCGTAGCTGGTTGTATTCGTCCCACAGCCGGAACATCTGATTAGAGCATTCCACGGTATCCTTCAGCTTATCCAGGTCCAGCTTCCTGCCGGTATTCTTCTCGATGAACTTTACCATCTTCCTCAGCTCGCCGGCAAAGTAGTTGAGACTCCGTTCATCCATATAGTACGGCGGGTCGGGGGCGAACATCGGGATATTGCGCCAGCGTTTGTTACGCTTGATTACCTCGTGAAGCAATGGAGCGCCGTCGCAGGGGTAAAGCAGGTTCAGGGCGCAGGTGGGCAGGGGTGAGAGGTTGGCTTCAACATAGTATATCGACAACCTGATGGCAGTGCAGAGGTCATTCCCCAGCCCCATCTCTTCAGCCGCGTCAATATCTTGGAGAAGATAAGGTACCGATGAGGCAAGAAAAGGTGTCTGCATTACCATGTAATAAGGCAGGTTCATCGCCGTGTATAGCTCCGGTGCCAGACAGTAGTAGCTGGAAAGGAACGGCTTGTCATTTTCCACCGCGTCTATTATCCTGCCATACATTTTCAGTAGAGAGTCGAGCGTCTTCACCTGAAGCTGCATTTCAGGGATCTCGATCGTGGCCACGGTTTGCTCGCGGAGGAACTTGAACCACTCCAGCTCTGATATGTAACGTGCCATCTCGGGATGTTTATCTATCAAAGCCATTGCTTACCTCCCTATCGTTTCTAGGAATGCCTGGACTCGGGTTCTCAATTGGCCTACGCCACCTGTGATGTATTCCCTATCCAGCTTGAGCATCGGAATGCCTGCAGCTTTGAGGTCTTGACCAAGCATATAGTGCTCAACGAGCCAGGAGTCGCAGAACATCAGCCTTTCTCCGATGACACCATCACATTTGAACTCGCGGCACATATCGATGACGTAATTGGCCCGATTGTCATGCTCGCCATAAAACCGAGGACACGACGGGCGATCGGCCACATAATATCTCGCCAGGGCTTCGACAGGGTCGCTGAGGCTTTCGTCAACCTCAACCCACATTATCCTGGTGCCGAAGCAGAGCGAATCGGTAACGACGAGACCGCCCTGGTCCTCGATGACCTTGACATACGCAGGGTCGTCGAGAATACCTCCCACGATCATCAGTCGCGCCCTGTGGTCACCCGGGCCCTCAACTCCGCTTAGCTCATCCAGCAGTTCACGCAGCATGTTGTTGTATTGTGCCTTGGGCATGGCAGTGCCTGCGACCATGACGGCTAGCGTCTCCGAGCCTGTAATCGGCGGTTTCTCCTTCTTTCTGAGTTCGTAGAGCTTCTTTTGCAGCCGCCGTGTTTCGTTGTGCAGCTTAATCGCCTTCCACAGGGTTTTGTCGCTAATCTTGACGCCAAAATGCGTCTCAAGCTTTCCCCTGAGGAGGTTAATCTCGTCGCGGTACCAGGCCACCTGGGCAGGTTCCGTCTTTCGGGGAAGGCTCATGACTTGGACAAACTGCGTATCGGGCACAAAGCGAATCCAGTTATCATATATGCGTCGCACATGGTCGCAAGAGTTGATGCAGATAACCCCGTCTAAAAACTTGAACTCGCCGGTTAGCGCCAGGTTGAAACAATGGCGCGGGAAGCTACAGTTGATGCTGCTGAAAAACGCATCTGACATCTCCGTGCTTGTGCTTCCTGTCGCCCTCATTCGGAACGGAGTCAACCCGGCGGCGGTAATTAGCTCCTCGGGGACTGTGGAGCAAAAGTACCCCAGTATCTTGCCACCCTGCTTCTTCCAATCCTTCAGCACCGGATTAAGTAGTGTCCTGGTAGCTTCACTAAATTGCTCGAATACCTTGGACTTTATAGGTGTCTCCAATAGCTGTACCTCCTTTCCCGGAACAGTTTTAAGGGTCGCCTCTTCTGTCTGTGCGTTACACTATGCCCTTTCTAGGCGGGGCTCTTCATGGTCTGCTTGCTTACTCTTTCCGCAGCAATCAGCGCAGCTCCAATTGCCCCCGCGATCTGCGGATCGAGGGGTAGCTTCTTGACTGTCACGCCGAGCTTATCTTCAAGGGCCTTGGCGAGGCCGTCGTTCTTCGCACATCCCCCCGTAAGCGCCACGTCCTCGACCAGCCCTATCTTTCGCACCATTGAGTTCAGCCTGCTGGCTATCGAAGCATGGAGCCCTGCTACTATGTCGGTAAGGTCCATGCCCTCATTGACCAGGGTTACCACCTCTGACTCGGCGAACACGCTGCACTGGCTGGAGATGGTCGCCGGGTTTTTACTTTGGAGCGACAGCTCGGATAGCCCTTGAAGTCCACAGTCGAGCACCCTCGCCATGGCTTCAAAGAACCTGCCTGTCCCGGCAGCACACCGGTCGTTCATAACGAATTCCAGAACTTTACCGTTTGCTCCGAGCGACATCACCTTGCAGTCCTGCCCCCCGATATCCACCACTGTTCTAACGGTAGGTAAAAGCCACTGCGCACCCCGGGCGTGGCATGTAATCTCAGAGATGTTCTCGTTGGCGAAGGGAACCTTGAGTCTGCCATATCCTGTGCCAACGATGTACTGAAGATCTGCGATTGATGATAGGCCAGCCTTCTCTATGGCCTTATCCATAACCGTTCGTGCTGTCACCTCGGGCTTGGTTGTGGACGGTATGATCTCATACGAAATGACTTCCCCATCTCTCATTACCACGGCCTTGCCCGTAGCCGAACCTACGTCACAGCCTCCGACTAACATTCTATCACCTTCCTTGAATGGTATTCCTGGTTGCCTAACCACTTATTTCTGCCTCGATTGCCTTTAAGTGGAAAGGTGTACTGCCCAGAGTCAGGGCGAAAGCCTTGGCACGACGGAAATAAAAATGAAGGTCGTAGTCTTTGTCAACGCCGACCCCGCCGTGCAGTTGCTGGGCGCTGAAAGCAACCCGCTGGCAGGCGATGTTTGCAAATGCCTTGGCGATTGCCACCTCACGGTCAGCCGGGAGGCCCTCGCTCAGACGCCACACCGCTTGGTATGTAGTCCAACGAGCGCCATTTACATCGATGAACATATCGGCCAGGCGGTGCTGCACAGCCTGGAAGGTGCCGATAGGGCGATTGAACTGTACTCGATTCCTGGTATGCTCGGCTGTCATCTCTAACTCTTGCTGCGCCACGCCCACCATCTCAGCGCACTGTATTGCTGTAGCCTTCTTGAGCGTTTCTCTGACTAAAGGCAGGCCGTTATGCAGGCTTCCGAGTATGTTTTTAGACGGAACAAACACCTTATCGAAATTTACCTCGAACTGCTTGTCGGCGGCGATGGTTATCAGCGGAGCAATGTTAATACCTTGAGACTTCCTATCAACGATTAAAACAGTGACACCTTTTTTATCGCCGGCGACCCCTTTTGTCCTTGCCACCACAAGCAGATAGTCTGCGATATGTGCGTAGGGAACAAAGAGCTTGGTGCCGTGGATTAGGAAGCCATCGTCCTTTGTCATGGCGCGAGTGGTGATGAACATGGGTTCCTCGTTTACACCTGGCTCTGCCAGCGCCATAGTTAGGAGAAGCTTACCGGCCGCCACTTTGGGAAGGAATACCTTTTTCTGTTCCTCGGTTCCCCATTGCAGAATAGGCAGTGCCCCCAAAGCTGTAGTGCTGAACATGGGTTCGGTCATGGCGGCACGCCCAAACTCCTCAAATAGCACTGCCATGTCGAGCAGGCTCAGGCCAGCTCCGCCGTACTCATCAGGCAACGCAAGCCCCATCCAGCCCAGCCCAGCCATCTTCTGCCACAGCTCGGGAGAGTAACCTGACTCACTGGCTTCTAGCTCCTTGACTACTTTCTTGGGGCACTCAACGCTGAGAAAGTCTCGTGCCGATTTCTTCAACATCTCCTGCTCTTCACTAAGGGCGAAATCCATTCTAACCCACCTTTCTGAACTTGGGGAGGGTGAGGCCCTCGGATATGTCGTCGAAGACCGCCTCCACTGGCATGCCGATGAATATTTGCTCCGGTTTTACATCAACCATATTGCTGATCAGCCGCACTCCTTCCTCCAACTCCACCAGCACCACTGAATATGGTGCCTGGAAAGCGGGGTGCGGCGACTCTCGATAGGTGACAAAACTGTGTACAGTCCCCTTTCCCTTGGAGGGTGCCCACTCTTTCTCAAAGGAACGGCATCTGGGACACGCAGGCCTTGGGGGGTGAAGCCAGGTACCGCACTGCTTGCATCTCTGGAAAACCAGCTCATGCTTTTTAATGCCATCCCAAAAGCCCTTGTTATCCCAGAGGATGGGGGGCATGGGTATAGGATGTTCCGTATCATAAGCCATGCTCATCACTTACCTCCTAGAATGAGGCCACTCGCCGGGCTGCCTGCACCTGAGGCAACCAGCACCAGCCTGGCATTCTTCACCTGGGCTGTTGACATACCCCTTATCTGGCGTACTGCTTCGATGACATGGTTCATACCGTATAAATGGCCTTCGCCGAGAGAGCCGCCAGAGGTATTGAGGGGCAGCTCGCCTCCTAACCTGATGCGGTTACCGCCATTGCAGAAATCCACGCCTTCGCCCCGGCCGCAGAATCCCATTTCCTCCAACTGCATGGGGATAAAAGGCCCGTATGAATCATCGAGTTGAACGCAATTTATATCCTTTGGGGCAACGCTGGCCATGGAGAAGACCTTCTTTCCCACCTGTGCCATCTCCGGGAGACCCGATATAGACCGCCGATAATACGAGTTCAATTCTTCAGTTTCAGGCACCATACTCTGAGCGGCTCCGAGCACATAGACCGCTTTCTGTCTCAGGTCTTTGGCTTTCTCTGCGGTAGTAACGACCAGGGCAGCAGCCGCGTCAGCGTCCTCGTAGTAATCTAGCCTTCGTAGAGGCTCCACAACCATCTCCGATTTCCGGTAGTCCTCGATAGTAAACGGTTTCTTGTAGTACATGCTGTCGGGATTTTGAGCGCCGTGTTCCCTGCATACCACGGGTACCCAACCGAATTGCTCGCTGTTGATACCGAACTCATGCATATACCTGCGCACAATCATGGCGACCCGTCCTGCCTCAGACATGTGCCCGAAGGGAGCATGGAATGTCCACTGGAGCAGGTCGGATGTCGACATCTGTCCCGAGGTACGCATGCTGGGGATCATTCGCCTCCTGGACGAGCCATTAACAGCCCTGTAGACGACAATATAGTTGGCAGTTCCTGTGGCAACCCCCATAGCTGCACGCATGACCATGGCGCTCGGTGCCGCACCCCAGCGGCATTCGCCAAAGTAGGTTAAATTCCCCATCCCCATAGAACTGGTAACGGCATGTTCATCGGATGCGTCATCGGTTTGCTTCACCAGGCCATCGATATCCTCAGTTGTTAATCCGGCATCATCAAGCGCCGCCTTTATGGTCTCGCAGGCCAGCCGCAGCTCGGTTCGCCGGGAATCCCTGGAGAAGCTGCTTATCCCGATACCGACGATAGCCGCTTTATTCTTAATACTCCTCATTACACTCATTGTATCACCTTCGTCTCAGTTAAGCTTCCCTTCTTTTGAACTTGGGAAGGGTCAGGTCATCTGCTATGTCATCGAAAACCACGTCCACCGGCATCCCGATATATATGTCCTCTCTCTTCGCATCGTACATATTGCTTATCATGCGTACCCCTTCCTCCATCTCCACAACAACCACAAGGTAGGGAACCTTTATCCCCGGGTATGCAGCATTGGCATAGACGAAATTGACCCAAGTGTATATTGTGCCCTTTCCCGAGGAGGGTGCCCATTCCTTCTC
Organism: Dehalococcoidia bacterium; assembly: GCA_014874385.1. Taxonomy (GTDB): domain Bacteria; phylum Chloroflexota; class Dehalococcoidia; order SZUA-161; family SZUA-161; genus JACWAE01. The sequence continues at coordinate 16,772 of JACWAE010000081.1, forward strand.
CGTTGAGTTGCATCTGGGGCACATCGGTCGCGGCCGGTGTACCAGCAGGCCGCAGTCCTTACACTTCTGGAAGACAAGCTTATGCTGCTTTATGGCTTCCCAGAATCCCTGGTCGTCCAAATCAATATGGGGTCGCAAAAGTGGGATTGCCGGATTGTATTCCATTACCATCTCTTACCTCCTCAGAAGGACGGCGCTGGTGGGGACACCAAGCCCGCCGGTGACAAGGCTCAGCTCGGCATCTTTTACCTGGGAAGTGGAAGTGCCCCTTATCTGCCGCACTGCCTCTGCAATCAAATTCATGCCATGGATATATGCCTCTGACAGGTGACCCCCTGACGTGTTACAGGGGAGCTCTCCCCCCAGCCTTATGCGGTCTCCTCCTTCGCAAAACGCTGCTCCTTCACCCACGCCGCAGAAACCATATTCCTCCAACTGCATGGGGATCAAGGGGCTGAAGGCATCGTAAAACTGTACGACATCTATATCTTTGGGGGTTACCCCTGACACTCTCCAGAGCTCCTGCCCTGCATACCAAGACTCAGGGATGCCTGAAATTCTCGGCCTGTAGACGCTTGTCATCATCTCTCCCTGCGTGGCTATGCCTTGGGTGGCACCCAGGATGATAGCCGGCCGCTGCTTCAGAGTTTTTGCCCTTTCAGTGCTGGTTACAATGATTGCTACGGCTCCGTCGGTGTCAACGCAGCAATCGAAAAGTCGCAGTGGTTCCACGATCATCCTGGCTGTTCGGTAGTCTTCAAGCGTAAGTGGCTTGCCGTAAAACATTGCCCTGGGGTTCCGGCAGGCATACTCTCTCAAAACGATGCAGACCCATGCCAGTTGGTCGCTGGTAGCTCCAAACTCATGCATATACCTGGTTGCGAACATGGCAACCCAGGAAGGTGGGGTGGCGAAGCCGTAGGGCATAATGGAGCCGTAGTGGTCGTTGGGCGAGATCATCACCTGTTCTACGCCGGGTATGCGGCCGTAGCGGCGTCCGGAGCGCTCATTCATGCCGCGGTAGCAGACAACATACTTGGCTGCACCCGCAGCTACCGCGGTTGCTGCATGCAAGATGGTGGCGCAGGAAGCGCCACCGCCCCAGCCGCACTCTCCGAAATAGTTCAGCCTGGGGATTCCCAGGGTGCTGATAATATGCATCTCGTCTGTGTAGTCCATGGCGAACTTAACCAGGCCGTCTATTTCCTCGATTTTCAGCCCGGCATCATCAGCCGCCGCCTTTATGGCTTCACAAGCCAGTTGGCACTCGCTCCTGCCGGAATCCCGGGAGAATTCGGTTACGCCTATTCCCACAATAGCGACGTTGTCCTTTATTTTGTAATCCTCAGGCCTCGGCCTCACCGTTGTCCGATACCTTCGGGCAAGATATTGGTCGAACATTGACATTTAGATGCCTCCTTAGCTCTTGGCAGGCAAAATCATGGTTACGGTTCCCCACGCGTGCGGACCCATGGCTACCGTCAGGTTGTACTCGATGTCTACCAGATGGTTATCTGCCTCGGTGTATTTCTTAACCACTTTGCCGTTGCTGGCAAGGGTGTCGCCGGGATAGCAGGTAGCTCCGAGGCGTATCACCATCTTCTTTAGCTGCCCTTCGGGACCACTCCAGTCGGTCATATACTTGCCGATGAAACCGCCTGTGGTCAGTATGTTCAAGAAGATATCGTTAGCTCCCGACTTGCGGGCTGCTTCGTGGTCGTGGTGCACAGGAGTAAAGTCCCTGGTTGCAATAGCTGTTGCAATAACGGTGGTACGGGTGATTTCACGTTTCTGGGCGGGGAGTTCGTCTCCTTCCTTGACCTCATCCCAGTAGACTGATTTCCAAGCCATGTAAAACCCCTTTCCCGAGGGCGTTTACCAATCATTCTTCAACTCCCTTTATCCCCCACTCTTGGGGGATTTTGAGATTGGGGGACACCCCCAAATCCCCTGTCAAAGGGGCTTCGCCCCTCTGAACTCCCCACTAGTAAACGGCCCCTTTCCCTATATTTCCTAAACTGCCGGTTTGAATTTGAGGATTGTGAAAGACTGTAGGCAGACCACTTCGCCTTTCTGGTTGGTATACGTGTATTCGGAGGTCAGGAAGTGTCCTGTTCCCAGTCTGGTTGTTTTCTCAGGAGACACGCTGATAAACTTTATCTTGTAGCTCAGCCGGTCATCCAGCCGCATGGGGCGGAAGTATTCCTGTGAGGTAGTGGTGGCAACCACACCGCTATAGCCGGCTTCGTCCATCATCCTCACCGCCTTTGCCTGCGGGTCTGGCATCATCTTCCTGGGCCACAGTGGGGGCATGCAATAAGCCTGTACCATCTGAGACGGAGCGATGATGCCGCCGTACCTGGTGCTCCTGGCATACTTTTCGTCGCTGTAAAGCGGGTTGGCATCCTCCATGGCTTCGCACCAGTGACGTATCATCGCCCTGTTTACCTCGTTGGGGGCCTCGAAGGGCCCTGCCTCTTCCCCTATCATTGCCTGTAGTTTTTCATAGACACCCTGGCTCATTCGAAATTACCTCCAAATCGTCGCATCCTTTGAACCTGCTCTAAGAAGAACGGGGCATGCCCAAGCCTGCCATAGCTATAATGTTCTTCTGGACTTCGATTGCGCCCCCGCCGAAGATGAATACTATATCGCTTCTGAATGCCTTCTCCACTCGCCCTCTTAAAGGGGCCCATTTGGATTGGGCCTGCAACTGCCCGTACTGTCCCATTATCTGCAGCAATGTCCCGTTCACTCGCTGATATAACTCTGAGCCGAATACCTTGACCATTGAAGCCTCGGCATAGGGGACAACGCCATTGGTTATCAGCCAGGCCACCTGGTAATTCAGCATCTTGAGGACTTCGACCTCCATTATCAGTTCGGCAAGCTCGGTCTTGACGCCCGGGTGCTCTATTACGGGCTTGCCGTCGACCCTGGTCTCCTTTGCCCACTGGATAGCGTCCTCGATATTCCTTTTCATCGGCGAGGAGGGACTCAGCATAATGCGCTCGAAGTCAAGCTGGGTGGTTATATACTTCCACCCCTTATTCTCCTCTCCGACCAGGCAAGATTTAGGTACCCTCACGTTGTCATAGAAGGTGTAATTGCTTCGTTCGCCGGGCATGGTGTAAAGCGGCTTAATGGTTATGCCGGGGGTATTCAGGGGAATCAGGAAGACCGAGATTCCGTGGTGCTTTTTAGGGGCATTAGGGTCGGTTCTGGCAGCAATCCAGATATAATCGCTGGTGTGGGCCAGGCTGGTGAAAACCTTAGCGCCGTTGATAATGTAGTAGTCGCCATCTCTTACAGCAGCGGTCTTGATAGATGCCAGGTCAGTACCTGCATCGGATTCGGTATAGCCTATAGAAATCTCCATTTCGCCCCTCAATATAAGGGGGAGGAACTCCTTTTTTTGCTCCTCGCTGCCGAACCGCATTAGAGCAGGGCCAACGGTGTTCAAGGGAAGCACCGGAAGAGGCGCTCCTTCGTAATGGGCAATCTCATAGAAGAGGTGCTGCTCTATAGGGGAGCGTCCCTGTCCTCCGAATTCTTTAGGCCAGCCTACGCCAAGCCAGCCATCCTGTCCCATCTGACGGATGAACTTCCGGCAAATTGAGGATTCGGAATAGGAGATCTCCTTATCCAAGTCCGCCTTCAACTCAGGGGTCATATGAGTTCTCAAATAGTTCTGAAAGTCTTTAACAAATTGTTCCTGCTCGGGCGTCAGTGCAAATTCCATTCGTATCCTCCAGAATCAAATCCTCAATCGCAAATGGTTGCTTCATCCTCCAAACTCGACTTGAACCTTGAATATGGAAGTGACAACAGCTAATGGTTGCCTTCTGGCAGAGGCTGCTATAGGAGAGTTCCTACATCTCCTGCCAGGTATTAGCGCGGATTGTCCCGACCTGTCTTAAAGCAGCATTACAGATTTGGTCACTTCCCCAAAGACCTCAAATGACTCGTGATTACCCGAGACTCATCAGACAAGTGGTTTAAAGTACTTAATATCAAGAATGCTGGCCTCTCGCTTCTCTTTAAAAACTGCCTGGACCCTCATGCCTATCCTCAGTTGCTCAAAGTCGACCTCGCCCAACATGTGCACGATGCCATTATCGGCACCGTCGAGCTGAACTATTCCATAAACTATAGGCGGTTCAACCGGCTGCACGGGATTCGATTGCTGGCAAACGGTGTAGGTGAGTAAGGTCCCTTTGTCGCTTACCTCTACCCATTCAGCCAACTGGCCAAAGCAATCTTTGCAGACCGACCTGGCAGGCACATAAACACGATTGCAGGTGGGGCATCTGGTGCCCATAATCTTTTTCTTATCTCTCAGCGATATGAGGAATTGACTCCCCACGGCACCAGCGGCGTATGTATTAGGGATATATATCTGGCCGTGATAAATCCAGACATCCTCTCCTTCTATCTTCTCAGTAACTGTCGCCATTTCTGTTACCTCCTATTCCTTCCCGATCTCTTTGAAGTACAGGATGTCGCCGGGACCCTGCCCGCGCTCGTTGTAATCCTCTTTCCACACAGCTTTTACTCGCATTCCCTCTTTCAGCTTCTCTTTGTCTTGCTCCTCGAGGAAGTGTCTGTAGAAGAATCCGTTATCAAGCTCGATAATGGCGCTGGCATAGGGATTAGCCCACCTCTCGCCGTAATGCGGGTCCCAGAGAGGGAAAACAAGATAAGTGTACTGGAATACTGTGCCCGTTTGGGGCAGTTCCTTCCAATCCCAACCCATATCCACTTTGCACTTGGGACAAACCGGGGTTGGGGGCAAAAATATCTTTTTGCATTTGGGGCAGCGGTTGCCCACGATCTTTTTGTTCTCCTTGGCCTCAGCGTAAAAGTGCCCCAGGTACCTGCCTGTCGACCAATCGTAACGCCTGGGCTGGTTGAACTTTATTCGAATATATTCCGGTCCCTGTTTCGGGGTCTTTTCGGGGGTTTCCTTCATTTTTTTCTTCGCCATCAATACGCCTCCTATAACGACCTCTTGAGCAGAGTGATAACAGTCCAGTTGGGGCCTCCGAGGGCAGTAGCCATGGCGGTCTTAACATCTTTGGTTACCTGGTGCTCGCCAGCATCACCCCGAATCTGTAGAGCGGCCTCCGCAACGCGGATGGTGGGCGTGGCACCGATAGGATTTGTAGCTAGCACGCCTCCGGACGGGTTTACCGGGAAATCACCTTCTATTTCGGTTATGCCCTTTTCTATGAGTTTCCACCCCGCTCCTTTGCCACAGAAATGGAAGTGCTCATAGAGATTCATCTCCTCCCAGTTCGACGGCTCGTAGATCTCAGCCATGTCGATGGATTTACGAGGATTGGTTATACCGTTTCGCTTGTAAAGCCTCTCGCAGGCCACATGCTGGGCGTAAGTCTCTTTTCCTGTGGGGTCACCAAATACCCCTGCGCGGAAGACCTCCTGATGCACCGTCTCAATATCGGCAATCCAAACCGGCTTCTTCGAGATTTTCTTGGCCCTCTTCTCCGAGGCGAAGACGAGCGCACAGGCACCACATGATTGAGGACAGAAGTCGAGCAATCTGAGGGGCCAGACCAGGTAGGGCGACTTCAGCACCTCTTCCACGTTCTTGAGGCCGAGCTTCAGGTGAGCGTAAGGATTTCTGCAGGCATTCCTGTCTGCCTTAAGACGAACCATGGCAGCGTGTTCCTCTTTGGCTCCTGATGTTTTCATATAGGACAGCGCCTGCTTGGCGAACTCTCCGATGGCGCCGGTAGTTGCGCCTTTGCCCCACATGGGTGTAGCGGCAGCGCTGATGGCGGCAGTCGTATCCCCGCAATCCTGTTTTTCACAGCCGATGACGAGAGCCACATCAAACAGGCCCGAGGCAACGAAGTAGAAGCCCTCTGCAACCGCTGAAGCGCCGCTGGTGCCTCCTGTCCCCACTTTCAATCCGGGCTTTCCGTAGAAACCGGCTTCGGCAGCCATCTCGTGGTCAGGAAGATAAATAGACTCAAAAGTCTCCATATTGGCCATGAACGTAGCCTCGATGTCTTTAATGCTTATCTGAGCATCGGCCAGCGCTACCATCACAGCCTCTCTCGTCATCTCTGCATAGTTGACATCGGGCCGCTTGCTTGTGTGATATGTTTGTCCGATTCCTACTATCGCTAATCTATTTGGCATGTCTTTCCCTCCAACTAGCTGCTGCCAAGAATCATCACGCCATGATGCTGTCCGCAGGTGCCGGTGATGCCATGGGCAAGGGCTACCCGGGCATTCTTTATCTGATGGTCTCCCGCCTCGCCGCGAAGCTGTAATACTGCCTCGGCGACACGTGCCATCCCTGCCACACAGATTGGGTTGCCCGAGATGACACCGCCTGAAGGGTTAACGGGCAGCTTGCCGCCCATCTTGGTCACACCGGAATCAACAAGTCTTCCTGCCTCGCCTTTGCCGCAGAACCCCAGCCCTTCCATCCACATAAGCTCCTGGTATGAGTATTCCTCGGATACCTCTGCGACATCTATTTCTTTCATAGGGTTCCTGATACCAGCCATGCCGTATGCTTTCTTGGCTGCTTTGACGAGAGCTTCACATTCTGCTAAATCTCTATCTCCCAGATAGTGTGTCTCGTAGCAGTTAGAAGCCCCCAGTATCCAGACCGGTTTCTTGGTAAGCTTTTTGGCCCTCTCCTCTGTGGTTAAAATCATGGCGCAGGCGCCATCCGAAATAGGCTTGGCATCCAGAAGTCTGATGGGGGACGACAATATTTTGGAACTCAGGACATCCTCTACTGTGATATCCAGAGGCGCTTGGGCGAGGGGATTCTTTTTAGCATTGCCGCGGTTTTTTACCGCTACCTTAGCGCATTGTTCAGGGGTTATTCCATATTTGTACATGTAGCGCCTTGCCTGCATGGCAGCAGCCGAGATGAAGTCCAGGCCCAACTGTCTGAGTAGAGCCGGGTCGAAAGCAGCGTTTTCAATAAGGCTCTTCTCGGCTTGGGATTCCTTCGTATGTGCCACAACTATGACAAGTTTATGGTGCCCTGATAAAATCCTTGCCATTCCTGCATAAACAGCATTGATACCGTCCTCACAGACTTTATCCTCATCGCTCAGGTGAGCACCCACAACGTGTTGAATATTCATGTTCGATATCGTTCTGCCGTCCCAGAAATCCTGGGAACAGGACACGGCGGCATCGAAATCGTACAGGGCGAGTCCTGTGGATTCCAGCACCTGCTTCACAGCCTCGTAGGCCAGTTCCTCTTCGCTCGCATCCGCCCTGTTAGGGTGGTACTTGGTCTGTCCTACGGCTACTATTGCCACTCTTTCAGTCATATATGACTCCTTCCTGTCCTATTGTCTATGTTGACTTAGTTGCTAACAACGCTGAAATTGGGCTTCCACAATACGAAGGATTGGAGGATTTAAAATTCAGGGACACCCCCATCCTTCCGTGGAAGGACCGGAAGGAAGTGTCCCACACCTCTCGAGGGCACTTCGCATATCTATCGGACACGGCAGCCTTGCCTTTATAATGTCTATTTTAATGACTTATGCATCTGGTGGTACCTGTACACCATATTGGCGACATTTATGCCTGAGTCCACTGCCTGATGGACACCTACGCCATAGCCGCCAGCGTCAGTGCCCACATAGAACAATCCCTGAATGGGCGACTTGGGCGAAGGCTTGTACTTGGCGCATTGTCCTACTATTTGACCTATTCCTATACATTCGCCGCCTTGTCCTGGCAGCACCTGGTCGCGGGCGAGGGCGGACACCTCGCGTGTAGAGTAACCCTCCTTCGCCTCAATGTACTTTGGCATATTGGGAAAAACTTTAAATATGATTTCCTCCCCCTTATCCCACCACTTCTTTTTTTGTGCAGCAGTCATCTGGGGGTCGGCGGGACACCAAAACCCTGTCATTAGTATGTGTTTACCGCGAGGAGCCGCGTGGGGGTCATAGTTAGTGGGGCACTCATAGTAAACGACGAATTCCTTAGGGAAGTCGCCCGACTTCGCCTTGATGAAGCGTTCCAGACTCCATGGAGTTTCATTGGAGAATATCACGCCATAGGCAGCATCGGTCACCTTCTTGCTAAGGAAATAGCGGGCTCCCATGAATCCCATGGAGGGGACTAACTCTTTTACATAGTTCACATAGCCCTGGTCAAAATGCTCCTCGCCCACCAGTTTCAGCACAGTGGGTTGAATACCAGCGTTACTAATCACTATGGGAGCCTTGAAGCTACCCTTTTCGGTGACTACCCCGGTCACCCTACCCTTCTCTACAGTAATCTTCTTAACTCTGGAGCGCATAATCACCTTGCTGCCGTTTGACTCCACAGCCTCTGCGTAGGCCTCGGCTACTCGACCGATTCCACCCTGACAGAAAAGCCCGCCACTGCGAAGAATCATGTCCTGGATAGTTCTCACTGCCTCTGAGGCAGCCAGCGCGTCAACAGGAATCACAAACATGCCGTCACACATCAGGCTGACGAAGAAACTATAGAGCGGCCTGGGTGCATTGTAGCGGCTGAGCCACTGCTGGAGGCTAATATCATGCAGGGTATCGATATCCTGCGGGCTCATTGCAATTAATTCCGTAAAAAGCTTAAGGGCCTCCTCCCTTTCCTCTTTCTTTAACCCCAGCCAGTCAAAAAGGACATCGGGATTCATCCCACCGGGAGGCATCTGGGGCATAGAGACATACTTTCCGGAGGGGGTCCTGTATACGCTGTCTGGGTTGCTAGGCGATACAAGCTTCACCTTGCTCTCGACACCCAGTTCCTTGAGCACAACCTCAAGCAGACTTCCCACAACGGGGGCACTGATAATTACCCATGGCGTATGGGTGAAACCCTTCTTGGAGAGGGTCACGGCCTTGCCGCCGGCACGGGAATTCTTATCCAGCAGCAGCACCTTGAGCCCTCGCTTTGCCAGCAGCCCGGCGCAGGAGCTGCCCCCAAATCCGGCTCCCACCACAATCACATCATATTCTGGCTTCGCCATAGTAATCCTCCTCTCCTCAGCAGGTTCCAAAATGAGTGAAGAAAAAGGCTGATCCGATTAGAAGTCGCCGGGATGATTTGGTTGCTTGTTGCGCCATTGCTTAGGAGACAGTATGAAGCCGACGATGGAGCGTTTAGCGCAGCACGCCATGACTTTCGCCAGGTCACGAAAGCTCATGGCTGCTCGAATCCTCCACTTGACGGGTTCAACGACGTCCACTTGCATTATTAGATAATCTCCCTGACGCTGCAAATCAACAATTTTGCCTGTGAGCTGGGTCTTGCCTAACCCTGTTGACCTAAATAACATATTGGCCCCCTTTGGCTTGTTATATTGACACTTATACTCAAGCCTCAATATCTATCTTAGAGAATGTAACCCTTTTCACGTGATTTAACGACCATCTCAGGCTCTTTCCACCATTTCTGTATTCCGCATTCCTCGGCAACTGTGTTAGCGCAGTTGTAACCAGGGCCCCATATTACACAGCCTCCGGGCCAGACGCCTGCTCCGCCCACAAACAGGTTCTTTACCGGTGTAACATTGTGGGAGCACTCCTGATTGGGCCTCAAATATCCCATTTGCAAAGGATGGTATTGCCCCTGCTTGTATGACCCCCTAACCATATTGGCGAACTTGTTTTGAATGTCGGCTGGAGTGGTTATATTCCACCACATAACCTTGTCTTTAGTTATATTAGGTGCGTATTTTTGCAGAGTGGCTAACTGATATTCAGCGATCTGCTGCCTGAACTTGTATTTCAACCATTTCTCCGAGCCGCCATCTTTCAGGGCGAAAGGCGCCATCTGGGAAAGCACGCCGGAAGCTTTTCCGGCAGGAGCCTGGTAGGGATCGTGAACGCTGGGGAAGCTGGCGATGTAACCGGCTGTCTGAGGCAGCTCGCCTTTCTCCATCAAATCCCATTCATGTCTCAGCTCATCGGAACTGTTGTATCCCAAAACATACATGAAGGCCTTGTTGATATCCGGATTCTGCTCGGCCGCTTTGAATGCGGGCGGCTCCGCTAAAGCCAGGTGCAGGTCGCAGAGGCTCCATTTCTCCCATTGCCAGGCTTTGACCATTTCTACGAAGTCCTTTTGCAGCTTATCCTCACCAACGTACTTGAGGAAAGTCTGGTGTATATCTATGGTGCTGACCACCGCTTTATTGGCCATGAACTTAGTGCCATCTTCTAGCTCCACTCCCTTGGCAGTCCCGTTCTCCACAATGATTCGCTTGATCTGGGCATTTTGCCTGATCTGTCCCTTTTCCTCGAAAATTATTTTGAGCAGAGCGTTGGAAACCCTGTGAGACCCACCCGCTGTCAACCGGTAATTGGACATTCGATTGAAATATAAGGGAATGAGGTATCCTACGCCTGATTGGCTGTAGTCCAAGCCCCAGTGGCATACTGCGTAGAGCATCAGGGTTCGGACGTGGTCGTTCTCGAACCTTTCCTTGATTACTTCATCGGGGGTCTTTTCTGCGAATTCTGTTAGCTTGTTGCCGAGCTCAGATGCTGCTGCCCGTGCAGCCATGAGGGGGGCCGGCTCAGGCTTGACGAATGTCTGGGGTCCGACAATCTCTTTCATGAGCTCGTCGCACTCGCGATAGAAATTTCGATAGGCATCGGCGTCCTTCTTGGAGAACTTGGCAATCGAAGCGCAGGTCTTCTCCGGGTCAGCGTAAACGCAGATGCATTTGCCGTCGGGTAGAGGCATTGCCCATTGAACCTCCGGGAAGATATGCCTGACGCTATACTGCTCTTCCAGCTTGAAGTCCTGATAAATCGGAGCGTAATCTACCATCATGTGGAATATAGCGTGTGTATTGTGGAAGAAATCGGGAAGAGTTATTTGCTCTGTAGCAAGCCCTCCTCCTGCCTCGTACCTCTTCTCCAGCAGCAGAACTTTCTGGCCTGCTTTACTCAGGTAAGCGCCAATCTCCAGCCCGTTAGGGCCTGTGCCTATTATTATTACATCGAATTGCCCCGACATGTTTTCCTCCTTCTCCTTAAAACCTTGACAATCAAGGCTGCGGCCGATGTTTTACCCGGTTACATAAGCTCGATATTATGGCAATCAGGGGCGACAATTAGCTTGGGCTCGGTCAGTTTCTGAACATCTTCAGGAGTCCATCCCGGTGCCACTTCCTTGAGAACAAGCCCCTTCTTTGTGACCTCGATAACGGCGATATCGGTTACGATTAGATCAACGCACTCAGGTGCGGTTAAATGATAGTGGCACTTCTTTACTATCCGGTAATCGCCTTCTTTTGTGGTGTGGTTCATTACGATGATAAGCCTTTTGGCCCCGAAGGCGAGGTCCATAGCGCCGCCGATGGTGCCAACCTGCCTCTCCGGCACCATGTAGTTGGCCAAATCACCTTTTTCTGAGACCTGGTAGGCTCCCATCACGCTGATGTCCAGACGGCCTCCCCTGACTATGGCGAAGGATTCATCATGGCTGAAGAAGCACATCCCCGGGGCTCGTTTCACGGTCTGCCCGCCGGCATTGACCAGGTCGAGGTCTCCCTCTCCAGGCAGCGTTATCTCTCCATAACCGAGGACACCGTTCTCGCTATGGAATACCACCTCTCTGCCCGCCGGTACGAAATTCGCCGCCAGGCCGGGGATGCCGATTCCCAGATTGACTATGTTGCCGTCCTTGAACTCTTTGGCGACACGAAGAGCCATTATCTGCCTGTCCAGCCTTTCCTTTTTTTGAACCTCGCTGCTCATTTTCAGGTACCCTTTCCCTTTTGGGCCGCCTTGATATCAGCCTCATACTTCTTTTTAGATTCCCCAGCCCGAGTGTCAGTAACCTCTCCTTCCCGAACAGGGGCTTCCCTGGGGCGTGCCACTACCCTGTCCACATATACCCCCGGGGTGACTATGGCCTCCGGGTCCAGTTCACCTAACTCTACTATCTCGTCTACCTCGGCGATGGTGACTCTGGCCGCTCCGGCCATGGTGGGATTGAAGGTTCTGGACGTGCCTCTGTAGACGAGGTTGCCCCAGCGGTCCCCTTTATAGGCGTGTATCAGGGCGAAGTCAGCCTTGATGGGCAGCTCCAGCAAATATTCGCGGCCATTGATGACCCTTTTCTCCTTGCCTTCCTCGACCACCGTTCCGATTCCCACCGGCACATAGAAACCGCCGATCCCTGCCTTAGCTGCCCTGACCCGCTCTGCCAGGGTGCCTTGAGGGACCATCTCGATTTCAACCTTCCCTGCTCTGAGGAGCTTCTCGAAGTTATTTACATACAGCGCACTCACTGGTGCGGAGACGATGGCTTTCTTTATGCGCCCGTTCCTCACCAGGATGTCCATATCCTCGGGAAAGGGTGCTCCCTGCATTCGCCAGACATCGGCACCGAAACCGCTGCTGTTGGATACTGTGGTGAGATTCTTTACTCCCTTTCTATCAAGGGCCTCGAGCAAGCAACTCGGCATGCTGACCACTGTACCGAAGCCACCGACCATAATCACAGCCCCGTCATTTATGTCAGCCACAGCTTCATCGAAGCTAGCCACTATCTTATTTATCGGCATAGGCCGTCACCTCGCTATGGCATCCCGGATTAGTGAATTGCCTCTTTATTGCCGCACAATCAACCATGTTTTCAGAAATTACTTGTCTTAACCGGCTGTTTGCCTCTTTACGTGATATTGAAGCACCATGCGGGCTACGTTGATTCCCGACTCTGCTGCCTGGTGCGTGCCCATGCCGGAGCCGCCTGCATCGGTACCCACGTAGAAAAGCCCTCGGATGGGTGCTTTCGGTGAAGGCTTGTACTTGCCACATTGTCCCACTATCTGAGCCAGGCCTACGCACTCGCCGCCCTGTCCCGGCAGTACATGGTCTCGTGTTGCGGCTGACACCTCGGCCGGTCCCTCGAACTCTTTGTACATAACAGCATCCATCACTTCCGGAAAGACTTTGTCCAGCATCTCGTCCATCTTTTTATACAGTTCCTTTACTACTGCGGTAGCCTCGGGGTCGGGGACGCAGATGGTACCGGCAATGAAACACTGCTTCCCGGGAGGCGCCATTGTAGGATCGTAATTGGACGGGACGATACCGAACAGGATGACTTCCTTGGGCACCTGCCCCTGTTTTACTTTGAGGAAGCGTTCTACGTTCCACCAACTGTCATCTGACCACATCATGTACATGGGGAATTTGAGCACTGCTTTGTTGAGGAAGTATTTCACGGCGGTAAAGGCCCAGCCGGGCACTAAGTCCTTGACATAGTTCACATAGCTTCTATCGAAGTGCTTCTCACCCACCAGCTTGAGCACGGTAGGCTGGATTCCAGCGCTGCTTATGACGATGGGAGCTTTGAACTCGGTGTCATTAGTGGCTACACCCGTGACCTGCCCGTCTTTGATGTTTATCTTCTCTATTCTGGTCCGTGTCCTTATCTCTCCCCCGTTGGCTTTGACTGCTTTGGCCAGGGTATCGAGGAGGCGTCCAAAGCCTCCGACATAATAGCCGCCGCCACCGCTGAGGGCGATGTGCTGTAAAATTTTGACCTGCTCGGAGGCTGACACCAGGTCGATAGGTTCTGCCAGCGAGGCGTTGGAGTGCATAGCCAGATAGCTGTAAAGTCCGTAGGGCGTATCTTGTTGTTGAGTTATATATTCCTGGAAGGTCAGGTCATCCAACGCATCTAACTTATCTGGCGGCATCAGGGCGATTTCAGTGAGTATGGCGAGAGCGCGCTCTTGCTCCTGGGCATTAAGTCCGAAGAGGTTGAAGAACTCTGCGGGGTCTTGTATTCCTTCCGTTTGATGAGAAATAGTCGTTCTGTACTTTTTCCACTGCGAACTTCTATAAGCAAGGCACGCTTTTTCCAGATAGATTGGCTTAAGCTCCGACTCAATCCCCAGCAAGTTAAACGCTGTAGCAAAAGCCGGACCTCGCATTGGCACCTGGAGTTTTGGCGCTAACTCGTATCTGAAACCGTCTCGTTCAGCGCCCGCTGCCTTGCCGCCGGCGGTGTTGTTCTTTTCCAGCAGCAGTGGCTTGAGCCCCCATTTCGCCAAGAGGGCAGCGCAGGTAAGCCCTCCGGGGCCACCACCTATTACGATAGCATCATACTTTTTTGCCATTTTCCCCACCTCGGTGTCGTGTTCCTATCACTTGCTTTTACGATACGTATGATTGGGCTTGGCCGAAGCTTGTACCTTTTTCCTTATCTTCCGTTGCTGCTCAACCAAGGAGTCAGGCTCCTCTTTTCCTTTCTCTTCCCAGGGCTTGCCCAGCCCCATATCGGTAGCGATGATTTTGTAACAGTTATACGATTCTGTTGAACCTGCATTGGAGCCCACATGCCAGCAGCCACCTGTGGCATACAGGTTGGGTATCGGAGTCCTGTAGTTGGCCAGTTCCGGTGTAGGTCTATGTTCATTGATCTGGAAGGGCACGCGGTCGATCCCGGCCATAGTGCCGTTGGGACCGAGGTTTTTCATGCGCAGGTTATCGTAAGGGCTGTTGGTGTCAACCCCGATGATATTATCCCAGGTCATATTGGGGGCGTACTGCTGCCATATGGTCATCAAGTTATCGGCATAGCGCTTCTTTATCTCCAGCCATTCCTTCTCAGAATGACGAGCAGCAGGCGGTGCCAGTTGCTCGTTCTGGACGACGTGTTTGCCCGGGGGTGCATACGAAGAGTCAACCAGACTGTGGCAGCCGACGGTAGGCGCATAGTCCTCCAATGGCGGCCACTGCAGCAGCCTCTCATTGAGACACTCTCTCGCTATATGTATGGGATCGGGGTCCGGCTGCAACCCAAGCCACTGACACTCATGTATGTCGGGATTAAACGCCTCGGCTTTGTACTTCGGTGCCTCGTGAACGGCGAAGGTATACCACATCAGGCAGCCGAAGGATGTTTGCAGGAGCTCGACTCTCCTTGCCAGCTTTGGCGGGATGTACTCCCTGCCAATAATGTTAAAGCATAGCTGCGCGGGGGAGAGGCCACATACGGCAACCAGCTTATTTGCCTTTACTTCACTTCCGTCTTTTAGCTTGATTCCCGTGGCTGTGCCATTCTCTATAATAGCCTTCTCTACTTCAGCATGGGTGAAAAACTTGCAACCCATCTGCACCAGGAGCTGATGGGCGGCATGAGCTATCTGGTGGGTCCCACCCCTGGCGAACCCTATCGTTGGCAGCGTAGCCGCCATGCCCATGGTCATCACGCCCTGGCCGGGATCGTTGACATCGATAACCGAGGAAACGCCGAACCTCAGAATGCAAGACTGAAGTTCGGGGCTATCGAACCATTCCTTCACAGTGCGCATCATGCTCCCCGCCAGCATCGTTCCGTCGGGGAGAAGGTCCGCTTCCATTACCAGCGGGGCGATGGCGATCTGCCTCTCCATAAACTCGGGAGCAGTCATCCACTCGGGTGGGTTGAATGTCCCGTCTATCATCACCCTCAGATATTCATCGCTAGTCGCAATTTTCCATAGCTTGAGCCACGTGTCAGCGTCCTTCTGTGAGAAGCGGGCGATCTCTTTTGCCGAGCGTTCCTGTGTGGGGTCATGCTTTTCGCTATAGATAGCTATGGCACTCTCGTTATTTCTGAAGACGAAGCCGTCAGAACACAGATGCTGGTCCCATTGAGCTCCATAGTCCCAGAATTCAGGGAAATCACGCCAGACAGGCGCGTAGTAAAAGGGCAGTATTATATTGGCGTGGTCGTTGCCGCGGAAGCCCGGTGCCGAGAGCTCTTCCGTGCACAGGCAGCCGCCTATTTCATGCCTTCTCTCGAAAATACCTACGCTCATGCCGCCATACTTCATCAGGTATAGGGCAAGGAGCAGCCCTTTGTTTCCGCCTCCAACTATCACGGCATCGAATGCTGCATCAGCCATCGTAACCCCCTTCAAAAAGAGTTTTTAATCCTGCAAAGCGGCACTAAAACTTGATTACGCTGCGTATAATCTCACCCTTCGCCAGCGCTTCGAAGGCTTCGTTTATTTCATCCAAACTGTAGGTTTTGGTGATCAGCTTATCTATGGGTAGTTTGCCATTCATGTACAAGTCTATGTATCGCGGTATATCAAGCTGTGCCTTTATATCACCCTGAACGGTTCCTGTTACTGTCTTTCCTAAGAGGAATTCAAATGGAGCGATACTGAGCATAGTGCCTAGGGGAGCCATGCCTACCACGATGAACTTCCCCCCAAAGCGGATCGAGGCGAATGCCTGAGTCATAACATTCACATTTCCGATGCATTCCAGGGCATAATCCGCTCCAGTTCCTGTCAGTTCCATAACCTTCATAATGGGGTCTTCCTTCTTTGCGTTGATGACGTAGTCTGCCCCGAGCTTCTTGGCCATGCTCAATTTTCTACTCAATGTATCAACGGCGATGATCTTGCCTGCCCCGGCAAGTTTGGCACCCATAACGGCGCTCAGCCCTACGCCACCGCAGCCGAAGATAGCGATGCTTTCTCCCGGCTTTATGGCCGCTGTGTTGATAGCAGCGCCAATGCCAGTGCTCGTACCGCAGCCCAGGAGACACACCACATCTAGCGGGGCATCCTCTCGAACCTTCACGCAGGAACGTTCATGTACTACAGCGTACTCGGCGTAACTGGCAAGACCAAAGAGGTGGTTCAGTTGCTGCTCTCCTTTGTGTAAACGTGTTGCTCCTCCGGGCAGGGTCGCCATTGACATGATGGGCAGGTTCTCTACGCACTGAGTTGGTTTGCCTTCTACACAATATCGGCATTTCCCGCACGAAAAAGAGACCATCATCACTACATGGTCGCCCGGTTGCAACGTTGTTACCCCCGGACCCACCTTCTCTACGATACCGGCACCTTCATGCCCCGGAACTACAGGCACAGGGGTAGGCATCTCACCTTTCATAAAGTGCAGGTCGCTGTGACATACCCCTGTGGCCACAATTTTTACCAGCACTTCGTTGGCTTGTGGCTCATCCAGGGTAACCCTCTCTACTTTTAACGGGGCATTGACCTCGTATAATATAGCTGCCTTCATTCTTTCATTCTCCTTCCCTAATCATGTTCAACCGAACATGCTTTTGCCTGTACCCTGAGTGTTGGCTGGAGTATGCAGGATGTCTTCTTTTACCAGTTGCTGTATCTCCTCGTCAGGCATCTTCAGCAGCTCCCGGCATATCTCTTCGGTATGCTGGCCCAGCAAAGGGGCTGGTGTGCTCGTCATAGGCGATGCGCCGGACATCCTGAACGGTACACCTGGGTAAAGCCTTGCCCCGGCTACCGGATGTTCCAACTCCACGATGGAACCCAGCCATCTGAGCTGCGGGTCTGCGAGGGTGTCTGGAGCACGCTGTATCACTCCGGCAGCAACCCCGGCAGCCTGCAACGTTTCCATAACCACGTAGGCATCGAGCGTGGATATCCATTCTTTGATGTGTTCATCCAGCTCGGCTACGTTCTTTAAGCGGTTCTGGAGGTTGGCAAATTTGGGGTCTTTAGTCCACGCAGGATTTCCGATAGCATTGCAGAAATTATGCCACTCCTCATCCGTGAACACTGCTATGGCGCACCACTCGTCATTGCCCTTGCAGGGGTAGCAGCCGTGTGGAGCAGCGTAGGGGCTTCGGTTACCCATCGGCTTGCCGATTCTCTTGTTGTAGGTATAGTCCAGATAGTGCTCGCCCATGAGGCTGACTGCCACCTCTGTCTGAGCCATATCTATGTATTGACCCTTGCCCGTTCTGCGCTTGTAGTCGAGCGCAGCCAGAGCTGCTATCACCACATGCTTGCTTGCCATGTGGTCAGGCAGGGGCGAATTAGAACCTACCGGATAAGGGTCATCAGGCTGAGCCCACATGGAGAGCATCCCGGAAGCGGAGGATAACATGGGGCCGTATGCTTGAAAGTCGCTGTAAGGGCCCCCGCCGCCGAACCCCTGGCTGCTAACGTATATGATTTGGGGGTTAAGTTTGCGAGCACTTTTGTAGTCGAATCCCAGGCTCTTCATAACCCCGCCGCGGAAGTTCTCCAGAAGGATGTCGGTCAACTTGATTAGCTTGCCAACAAGCTTTTTGCCCTTCTCCGTTTTGAGGTTCACGCCGAAGCTTCTTTTACTACGATTCGCTTCATTGAATCCGGCGATGTTATTTATATCAGGGCCAATAGTTCTCATGAAGTCGAGGTTATCTTTGGACTCTACTTTTATAACATTGGCTCCTAATTCCCCAAAAATCTTGCCCGCGTCAGGCACTACGCCGCCAGTGCCGAAACTGAGCACCTTGACTTTCTCAAGAGGTAACACTTAGCCCTCCTCGCTACAATACACTGGCCCCTCTGAGTGCAACCAAATCCTCTTTAGAGAAGCCTAGCTCTCTACAATAGATTTCTTCGTTGTGTTCACCCAGGCAGGGGGCAGGACGCTGTATTTCAGCCGGTGTCTTACTCCATTTATAGGGCGGTCCCGGATAATCAGCTTTGCCAGCCACGGAGTGGTCGATTTCTACGAAATACCCTCTAGCTTTGGTATGGGGACTATTATAAAAGTCTTCAATATTCAAAATAGGTGCGATGGGGACGCCTTCACGCTTCCCCGCTTCGAAGAGTTCGATCATGGTGTACTTCTGAGTAAATTCCAGCACGAGGGCATATAGGTCATCAGCGTTTCCGATGCGGTACATGAAATTGCGCCAATCGGGTATCTGAAGCACCTCCGGGCTGCCCAGCACTCTAACCAGAGCATCCCACTGTCGGGGAGTCAGGGCGATTACCCGAATCAGGCCATCTTTGCAGGGGTAGACCGGATATATCGATGCTCCCATTCGCGTCTCCGTGGTCGGCGGAGGGCCACCCGGGTTCAGGGCATACGAATAATTCGGTACTATCCAGGGATATAGCCCCAGACGCGAGGTCTCGTGCACCGATACGTCAATGTATTGACCTTTCCCTTTAGTGCCACGCATCCAGAGGGCAGAGAGTATCGCTATATTAGCGTGGAGAGAGGCTGCATCGTAGGCTGGCGTACCCGGGCAGAGACAGGGCTCCTTCCCCGGGTAGCCGCTGGTTATCATTACGCCGCTCATGGCGAAATCTACGAGGTTGGAGCCTTTGCGGTTCTTATAGGGTCCTGAGTGGCCGAATTCGGTGATGCTGGCCACAATGAGCCTGGGATTTATCTCCTTGAGCGCAGGATAATCGAGGCCCAAGCTCGCCATATAATCAGGCGGCGAATTTTCTACCAGGACATCGGCCGTCTTGACCAGCTTCGTAAAGATATCTCTGCCGTCGGAAGTTTCCAGGTTAAGGGTTATTCCTCTCTTGCCAGCGTTACGATGGAGGAAGTAGAGGCTTTTTTCGAGATGGGGAATATCATCCACAAAAGGAGGGAACGTACGTCCGGGGTCTCCCTCAGGCCTTTCAATTTTTATGACATCTGCACCCAGGTCCGCGAATAACTTCGTACAGTAAGCGCCCCTGCTGTCGGTTAGGTCCAGTATGCGGTATACGCTCAGGGCGCCCTCTTTTTTCTTTGCCAAAGCATGTACCTCACTATAACGAGATCGCTATCCCTGGAGCCTGTGAGCACAAATCTTATAACCGGTGATTGAGACAATCCCAGCCCTAAGAGCAGGATAAAACTTGAAGCCTCCGCTGAATATGGTGCTAATCCTTGTTTTGTACTTCTGCTGTCTCCCGATGATTACTAGGGGGCAGCACTATATGAGATAGAGATAACACGGTATATATAACAGTGCTAGCACCTGATACTTCGAAAATAGAGTAGACGGGATATTCAAAGGACAGGCTGATTGGAATGGTTACTCCAGGTATGTCCTAATGTCTCGCCTTTTGTTTGCGTACAACTTCCTTTTTCGTTTTGCTCTCCATCTCCTCGATATCGAGAGGCTCGCCTTTGGATGAGTCCCTCTCAAGGGTGATAGCCCCAGCCGGGCAGATGTCCTCGCAGACGCCGCAGCCCATACACTTCACTGTGTTGATAACCGCTTTCTGCTCATTTTCATCCAGGCTGATGGCCTTGAACTGACAGTATTCCAGGCATTCCCCGCATCCGTTACAATAGTCGCCTATGTGGGACAGATAACCTGAGGGGGCTATGATGGGGACTGTACCCTCAAGCAGATTCCACATCTTGATACCCATACAGCAGCAAGAGCAGCAATTGCAGATGGCGCTAAACTTGTTGCCCATGTCCTTCTTGAAATAGGCGGTGTGAACGTGCCCCCTTTTGTGTTCTGCCTCCAGAATAGCAACCGCCTCTTCCTGAGTGACCTTGCGGTAATGGGGATTGTGTTCGGCGATGAAAGAAGCGCCGGGGTCGCCAACGAAGAAGCAGACCTCCATAGGGAGACACGGCTTCTCCGATGCCGCTCTACAAGGACACCTTCCCACTGCGATCGACTGCGGGTTTTTCAGGATGATATCCTTGGCTATCTTGAATGGTATTACTGTCTCCGGCGTGATGAGGGAAAGGTCCGCCTTCTGTGTAACGAGCTGTATTGCATCTTTAAGCTTCAGCACTTTGCCATGATAAATGCTGGTCGCTAAATCAGGTGCTCCGTCCGCAACACGCTGTACCGTGGCACGAACCAGGTCATCGAGACTTTCGTCTATCTTCTCTTCAGGCTCCCTGGCTGTCAAACCAGACGATTGAATTGCGTGATACATGAAGTGGTCGATATACCTCATATACACATAGGCGGAGAAGAAGTCGCTCTTGCTCTCCTCGGGGTAGGAATCGTATAGCTCCTTGGCCGAATCGCCCATAGTCTTTCTCCTTTCAACCTGACCTGGCGGTCGTTACAAAACCAAACCCCCTGCTTCCCTCAGTCGGAGCGGTTCATTCCAGGTACGTCTTAATGTATTGCTCCATAGGTTTTGTAGGTTTCCACCACTTTTTGATGCCCAAATCTTCAGCCACTTTGTTGGCAC
Organism: Dehalococcoidia bacterium; assembly: GCA_014874385.1. GTDB lineage: Bacteria > Chloroflexota > Dehalococcoidia > SZUA-161 > SZUA-161 > JACWAE01. Next base: position 37,710 of record JACWAE010000081.1, read on the forward strand.
CCAGATAGCCGGATCCTCCAAGTACCATGCCGCCTGGATATGTTGAGGCGCCGCAAACATAGAGACCTTCGATGGGAGTCTTGCTGCTGGAGCAGTCCTGATTAGGACGGAAACAGCCGAGTTGTATGGGTTTATAGTCGCCATGCTTGATTCCACCGCGGCGCATGTTGGGGAAGCGGATTTCTATGCCTGCAGGTGTCTCATGGCTGGTCATGATGATGTTATCCTTTGTCATGTTCGGCGCCGCTTTCCGCCACTTTTCCATGATCGCCTCCTCCAGTTCCTTGCCTTTCTTGTCCCAGCCGCCTTCGATTTCATAAGGGGCGTGCATCTGGAAGAACGATACATACCCTCCCTTTGGAGAGCGGACGAGGTGTGGGTCGAAGAGGCTCTCACAGGTGGCATGGCCGCCAAAGTTGTCACCGAGCTTGCCCGCAACAACATTATCCCAGTGAGCCAAGAGCTGCTCAGTGCTCTCGATGCCGAGAATAACCATCAATGCGTTGTTGACCCAGGGGTCTTCGCAGGCATACTTTGGCGGTTCTTTGCTGGCAACATGCAGGGTGTAGTAACTCCACTTGTCGTATTGCCATCTTTCAATGGCTTCCTTCAGGTCGGCTGGTAGATTCTTGGCCCCGACGAGGTTGAGAAATGTGGAGTGCGGGTCGAGTGTGGACATTACCACTTTGCTGCGAAGCACACGACCTTCTGCGATCTGAACCCCGACTGCGTGACCGTTTTCCATAATGATTTTGGTTACTTCAGCAGCATCTAAAATAATTCCTCCGCTGCCAACTATCTCTCGCGCCAGGGCACCGGCAAACTTGTGTGACCCTCCGTCGCAGTAACACTTGTTAACGCCC
>JACWAE010000082.1 GCA_014874385.1 Dehalococcoidia bacterium
CTGTATTTTTCGGACAGCTTCACAATTGTTTTTTCCCACTCAGAAATATCCTGACTAAAACCCATAATCAAGACAAGAGGGTCGCCCTTGCCGTGGATTTCGTAATAGATATTTATATTGTCAATTTTTGCGATTGGCATTTTCTTTATCTCAATTCCTGTTTAACCAGATTGACGATCTCTTGATGGGACTCCTCATAGGCTTCCCAGACTGACACACACCATTTTTTGATTGCCTCATCCCGCTTCTCTCCTGGTAGCTCATTGACGACGTTGGAGACGGTGAATTCGCCCCTTTGTTCAGGCAGACTAAACGACGGCCATCGTTTCCGTTTTTTCGCCAACTCCGTGTGGGCCTTTTGAACAGCCTTGCCCGAATAGTTCTTTTCTACATATAAGTAGAGCCCTACCAGAGCGAAAGTAATTGCAAACGGTTTTGTACTTTCGTCCGCGCGTTGTGCTGTGTATACATCAACAATATGTTGGTGAATAAAAGATGGGTCTCTGCGCGCGAGCGTATAGTAAGCAAGCTCGTGATACTTTTGTGGTTCTGATAGATCTTGATTCATAATGTAATTATTCTTGATATATAGTCATGTTTATATGTGTAAATAGGAAATGCTGAATGAGGCATCTTAAGGGCGCCTCTAAAAATAGCTCATAATCAGGTTGATATAGTAACCATAATATGATAGTATTCGCCCGTTAACTTTACCATGCACGCTTCGGGAGGTAAATAATGGGCCAGCCGGGGTTTTTCGATCTGGACGAGCGTTACGAATCGCTGAGCAGGTGCGGCGATCCGCTGGAAGTGCTGGCCAAAGAGATTCCCTGGGAGAGCTTCCGCTATCCAATCAAAAAAGCACTTACCAAGCCCCGTAAATCAAGCGCCGGCCGAAAGGCCTTCGACGTGGTTTTGATGTTCAAGATCGTGGTGCTGCAAAGTCTCTACAATCTCTCCGACCAGCAGACGGAGTTCATGGTCCGGGACCGCCTCTCCTTCATGCGCTTCCTGGGGCTGGGCTTGGGCGACCGGGTGCCGGACGAAAAGACCATCTGGCTGTTTAAGGACACCCTGGCGGCAAAGAAGGTCACCGAGAAGCTCTTTGCCCGCTTCGATGATTACCTGATCCAGAAAGGGTTTGCCGCCAAAAAGGGCCAGATCATGGACGCTTCTATCGTGGTGGTGCCCCGGCAGAGAAACACCCGGGAGGAAAACCAGGCCATTAAAAACGGCGAGGTACCGGACTGGGAGGAAAACAAGCTGTGCCAGAAGGACACCGACGCCCGCTGGATAAAGAAAAACGGCGTTAGCTACTTCGGCTACAAGAATCACGTCTCAACGGACGTAAAGCACAAGCTGGTGCGGGGGTGGGCGGTAACCCCGGCCAGCGTTCACGACTCACAAATGTTCAGACGGCTGCTGGATAAAAAGAACAGCGGCCGGGGAGTATGGGCTGACTCCGCCTACCGCTCTGATGAGATCGAGTCCGCACTTGAGAGAAACTACCAAAGCCAGATCCATCACAAGGGCTACCGGGGCCATCCGTTAAGCGAGGCCAAGCAAAGGGTGAATCACAAACGCTCAAAGACCAGAGCCCGGGTGGAACACGTCTTCGGCTTCCAGGCCACCAGCATGGGCGGCAAACTAATCCGGTGCGTGGGGCTTCAGCGGGCCAGCCACAAGATCGGCATGCGCAATCTGGTGTACAACATGTGCCGCTATACGCAACTTCTGCGCCTAAAAACGGCGTAAATCAGAGGTTGGGGCCGGAAAGCCGCGGTTGATCACGGAAAATAGAACAAAAGCTGCAAGTCAAGTGGTAAAAACATCTTCTATCAGGCAACGACTGAACGTAATATCAAATTATTAGACGTGCCCTTAAGCTAAAGCGAACAACAACTGGAAGTTTCAACGTGGGAAATATTAAAACCGGGTATATAATTACGCGATGAATCAGTTCTTGAAATACAAATTATTAAAAATTCCCATTATTGTATGGGTTCTACAATTATTGTATGTTGCCGTCTGCCTGGCTATCTTTTTTGTGATTGTAAAGACTACTGCCCAAATCGGCATAAGAGTCGCATTCATCGCGATCGTTGTAATTGTCAATATTATGTGGCGTTTGGCAATTCAGAGGAAGTTGCCAGGTTGGTTCTGACTTCCCGGGGTTTTTGAGCACGAAAGTTCGAGCCCTATTATGCATTTACGATATTTATAAGAAATAATGTCTTAAATAAGGCAAAATATCAATCGGTTTTCTGGTGGACGCGGTCGTACGTAATTTGAACTTCTCTATATTAGAACAGCTTTCAAAACCGGTAAAGAAGATTTCTGCCTAACCCTTTGATTTCAGCAAGCTCCTTAATATTACGTTGGATTCTCACCGTAGATGTCCTCTAGAGTGATGTGTTTCTCTCCTCCCCTCCCGGCAACGATTAAATCTAGAAGTACAGCAGCCCCGTCGGCAATCAGGACAGTGCATTCAACTACTGCATACAAGCCTGTGTCGTTTGGCTTGAAATATTTAACCGTAATTGGTTGGTGAATACCGGACTCTACCTTATAAGGCGACGCCGCTGCGCTCAAGAAATCAGCTTCTACTGCTTCTGACGGTGTCCGATTATACGCAAGTGCGTAGCCAAATCGATCCGCCAGCCCTGAATAGTTGCGCTGTATCAGTAAGGCGCGCGCCTCCTCTCCAAAAGCTGAGAGTGACACTTCATCTATTTGCGATGGAAGAAGCTTCATTTATTCCGGTTGAAAAGCAGCGGGTGGTAAATTTCAAACAGAGCCTCGACAGGATAATGGTAATCGGGACCCGCAATAAGCATTCGGTTCACGTTCTTGACGATCTCCGGAAAATCCGGCCTGTGAAAGCTCTCGCCCTGCAATTCATATTTGTACATGAAAGCCTGTTCCTTCATCGAGCCCAGAACGCTTCTGCTCCTAGTCTTTGAGTATGCAATCTCTTCGTATTCTTGAAGGATCCTATCGATTTGCTTTTCCGTAAAACCTTCGTCGCCGAGCGTGCATGAAAACCAGTTGCGAAACATGCGATCGAGTTCCCTGATATGTTTCCTGAGGACATCAGGGACGAGAAAGTTGAACAGAGTTTTGTCATTTGTAAAATGAACGCATTTTCTTCAATTGATAAATAGAAGATTTGCTGTCCATGGCCCTAGGCTCAAATCAGCAGACTCGACTGTCAATAGGTCTTTGGCAGCGAGCCCCATCTCCACTTGTAGTTTCTTTGTACATCCAATAATTTGCATAATTCAAATCAGCTCTTGTCTAAAATAAAAGCTCAAACTAGGTCGTATTTCCCGAAATCCCGATTTAAGCTCCTGATTGTCTCTTCCAAAATGCGGCAGCTGCTTGACCTGATGCATCAATCGGATATCCCACATTCGGACGTATTTGTCTTTCTTGTCATTCAGGCTTTCTTTTAATCTGCTCGGATCGATTTCCTTGAAAGCCGCCTTCTCACGGAAAGCTTCCGTGATCTTGTGAAAATCAATGCCATTTACGCCGAACAGATAATTCACATCATAAA
>JACWAE010000083.1 GCA_014874385.1 Dehalococcoidia bacterium
AGCCTTTACACCGTTCGCCCTGAGCCTGTCGAAGGGTGAACGGCCCGTTCATGGTTCGACAAGCTCACCACGAACGGGTTAGTTTTCGTTACCGAGATATTTTCATTCTTCGTAGTGAGCCTTTCCAGCATTGGAAGGACAAATGCTTATGACGGATTACCTCCCTAGTATCTCCGCCAGTATCGCTTTCTGAGCGTGCAGGCGGTTCTCCGCCTGGTCGAAGACCACAGACTGTTTTGAGTCTATAATCCCTGAGGCTACCTCCTCGCCATGATGAGCCGGCAGGTCATGCATAAAAATGGCGTCCTTTGCCGCAAGCTTCATCAGCCTGGCATCCACCTGGTAGCCTGCGAAGGATTTGCGCCGCTTCTCCGCCTCTGCCTCCTGCCCCATGCTGGTCCACACATCGGTGTAGACCACGTCAGCGTCCTCCACAGCCTCATTAGGATTCCTAAGCAGGACGATTTCTGCGCCGTTCTTCTGAGAAGAACGGCGCCCCAGGCGCACTATCTTCTCGGAAAGCTCGTAGCCCCTGGGAGAGGCAATCCTGAAGTTCGCGCCCACCGAGGCGCAGGCAAGCAAAAGGCTGTTGGCTACGTTGTTGCCATCGCCGATGTAGGCAACGGTCAAACCCTCCAGCTTCCCCTTCTTCTCGTAGATAGTCATAATGTCGGCGAGCGCCTGGCAGGGGTGCTCACCGTCTGAGAGTGCGTTTATCACAGGCACGCTGGCATATTTCGCCAGAGACTTCACAGTAGCATGAGCGAAGGTCCGCGCAGTGATTATGTCAACATAGCGGCTGAGCGTCCTGGCTACATCTGCGATGGGCTCCCTGCTGCCCAACCCCACCTCGGCCTGGGAAAGGTAAACGCTGTGTCCGCCGAGTTGATACATGGCGACATCGAAGCTGACCTTGGTGCGCAGAGAGGGTTTCTCGAATATTAAAGCCAGGGTCTTCCCGGCAAGAACGGTGCTCATGGCCCTTCTCTTCTTCAAGCGGATAGCCCTATTGATAATGCCCCAGACATCCTCAGGGGTAAGGTCGCTGATAGACAGCAGGTCTTTCCCTTTCATCTGCGCCTCCTTATCTCTGTAGCGTCGCCACTCCCGTGGCGACGGGGTAAACGTCGTGACAGGAGTCACGACGCTACATTCCACAAGAGCCAAAGCACACCTAAGTATAATACAACGGAACGCACTCCGCCACTTGTGACAGATTTGCCCCGATGATATAATAGCCAATCATTAAAAAAACCGTCCTTTCTATACGATGAACTACGCTGCTGCCCTCGACTTTCTTCTTAGCCGCACCGATTATGAAAGGTGGCCGGGCTTTAACTACGCCAGCAGATTCGACCTGAGGCGCATGGACGACCTGCTGCAGAGGCTGGGCAACCCGCATCTCAGCGCAAAGTCCGTTCATGTGGCCGGCTCCAAAGGCAAGGGCAGCACGTCAGCCATGATTGCAGCAGGGCTTCACGCTGCAGGGTATAAAACAGGGCTTTATACCTCACCCCACCTGGTTACACTCCGTGAAAGGATACAGGTAGACGGAAAGCCTATCCTTAAACGAGAGCTGGAATTAATAGTCGCCAGGATGCGACCACATGTTGAAGCGGTAGACCGTGACAAGACCTATGGCGAGCTTTCCACCTTCGAGCTGCTCACCGCCGCCGCTTTCATGCATTTTCAGCAAAAAGTGGTCGATTTCCAGGTGCTGGAGACAGGGCTGGGGGGTAGGCTGGATGCTACCAACGTGGTCACGCCTGAGGTCTGCGTGATCACCTCGATAAGCCTCGACCATACTGAGGTATTGGGCGACACCCTGGACAAGATCGCCGCTGAGAAGGCAGGCATTATCAAGCGGGGATGCACAGTGGTTAGCTCTGCTCAAGCCAAGAAGGCTGCGGCAGTGATTAGAGAGACTTGCTGGAGGAAGGAGGCCAGGCTGATCTCAGTGGGCAGCGACATCACCTGGCGAAAGCTCAACTCCAACCTTTCCGGGCAATCAATGGAGGTGCAGGGGCTAAAGGGCTCTTATCGCATAACCATACCCCTCCTGGGGACCCACCAGTTGGAAAATGCTGCTGCTGCCGCCGCCGCCCTGGAGGTTCTGGGAGTGTCCCAGAAAAGTATAGAGGCTGGATTAGCTAAGGTCTACTGGCCGGGGCGGCTGCAAATCCTGAGGCGCAGGCCGCTGCTCGTTGTAGATGGCGCCCACAACCGCGATTCTGCGAGTAAGCTCAAAGAGGCGCTCGAGCAGTATTTCCATTTCGACCATTTAATTCTTATAATAGGTACATCTGCTGATAAAGATGTAGCGGGCATAATCGAAGAGCTGGCACCTCTGGCGCATGGGGTTATTGTCACTCGCTCGCGACATCCCCGGGCCACGAAAACAGAGGTATTGTTTGGAGAGTTTGCTCGACTGGGGATAAAAGCCGAAGTGGTGGCAGATGTTGCCGGTGCGGTAGTGGAGGCACTGAGGAGAGCAGATGGAAAGGACCTCATCTGCGCCACCGGCTCTCTGTTCCTTGTCGCCGAGGTGATAGAATATGTGAAGGGCTTGCATCCAGAGTCCTACGCAGGGTAAGGAGGGTTTTGATGAGGCCAGAAGGGGCGGGGATTGAACAACCAAGAGCGGTTACTGCAGTCATCGATAAGCAAATCGATGAACTGCTTACCGGCATAGCGAAAAAGCAGACAGCACAGCGCCTTCCCAAGACACGCACCAAGCGGACAGGCAAGGGGAAGAAAGAAAAGCGACGCGTTGTCGTTACCGGCATGGGGGCGGTCACGCCGCTGGGTCTCACCGTGGACGAATACTGGCAGGGACTTATCGAAGGCAGGTCGGGCATTGACAAGATAACCCTTTGTGACGTCAGCAGCTTGACTTGTAAGATAGCAGGCGAGGTAAAGGGGTTCGATCCCCGCAGCTACATGGACTTCAAAGAGGCACGAAGGATGGCACGGTTCAGCCAGTTCGCCGTAGCCTCTGCAAAGATGGCTATAGAAGATGCCAAACTCAATATCAGCCGTGAGAACTCGGACATGCTGGGTGTGATCATCGGCAACGGAATCGGCGGCTTCCCTGAAGCTGAGGAGGGATATCGCACCCTCATGGAGAGAGGTGGCATGAGGTTAAACCCCTTTTTCATGCCCATAATCCTGCCTAACATGGCAGCAGGGCAGATCAGCCTTATTTTCGGGCTCACGGGATTCTCTTCCACCATAACCACCGCCTGCGCTGCCGCAACCCAGGCCATCGGGGACGCAGTAGAGATAATAAGACTGGGCAAAGCGGAGGTCATGGTGGCCGGTGGCAGCGAGGCAGCGATAACACCAACGGGCGTGGCCGGGTTCTGCGTGATGAAAGCCCTCACCACCAGAAACGATGAGCCGACCAAAGCCAGCCGTCCTTTCGATGCCAGGCGGGACGGCTTCGCCCCCGGAGAAGGAGCAGCGATTCTAATCCTGGAGAGCCTGGAACACGCCATGCACAGGGATGCTCGCATCTATGCCGAGGTTGCCGGAGTCGGCGCATCATCAGACGCCTACCATATAGTGGCTCCACCTAACAACGGCGCCGGCGCTGTCCGCGCCATGCGCTGGGCAATTGAGGATGCCAACCTGACCCCCGATGAGGTAGAATACATCAACGCCCACGGGACCTCAACACAGCTCAACGATGCTGTAGAGACCCTGGCAGTTAAATCGCTCTTCGGAGATTATGCCTACCGCGTGCCCATAAGCTCCACCAAATCTATGATCGGGCATCTTCTGGGCGGGTCGGGGGCTGTGGAAGCAGTGGCCTGCATTAAAACAATCACCACAGGCGTAATTCATCCCACCATAAACTACGAGTACCCGGATCCCGATTGCGACCTGGACTATGTGCCCAATGTGGCCAGGGTAAAGGATGTCAATGTGGCCCTCTCCAACAGCTTCGGCTTCGGGGGCCAAAACGCCTGCCTTGTGTTCAAGAAATACGAGGGCTAGCATACGTAGGGCAGGTTTGAAACCCGCCCCTGCAATAAACGCCCTGTACACCCCTGTACACCTATTGACAACCGCCAGAAGATGGGCTAGTATGCTTCCGCTATGCTCTCAAATTATCCCCATGATTACTCTTTTGCTACTTCTGCTCGCTTTCTTACCATCAAACAACAGTTGCTCAGTAGAATCCGGGGAACTCTTATATTCGGAATTACTAAAAGCCCTTGCTAGCCGCTTTCCACTGCAATCATTAATTTAAAACTTACTAAAATATTTTCAAAAAGGAGGGCAGATGGCAAAATCCCAGTATGATAGCTTGTTTTCCCCCGGGCGTATCGGGACCCTACAGCTCAAAAACCGCATTGTTTATCCTCCCATGGGGACCAACGTTTGCGTCGGGGGTGAGGTCACTGACCGCTTCCTGGGCTACCATGAGGCGCGCGCCAGGGGCGGCGTCGGAATGGTCATCGTCGAGAACGCAAATGTCGACAGTGCCGGAGCAGCAGGGCTACCCTTCGGGCTGAATATCGACGACGACAAGTACATGCCGGGACTGACGAAGCTCGCTCAGACCATAAAGAAAAATGGCGCCAGGGCCTGCCTCCAAATCTATCACGGTTCCATCTGGGCCATGGGAGAGCAGAGGCCTGTGATGGGCGCAGAGCTGCCGAGAGAGCTATCTATAGATAAAATTCAATACATGATCCAGAAATTCGTCGAGGGGGCGAGGAGAGCTAAAGAGGCAGGGTTCGAGGCCATCGAAATCCACGGAGCCAACATCAACGGGCAGACCCAGTTCCGCTCCCGCGTCTGGAACACACTGAAGAATAAATACGGCGGCAGCGTGGAGAACAGGGCGCGCTTCATGTGCGATACCCTGAAGGCTGTGAGAAAGGAAGTAGGCAAGAACTTCCCGCTGTGGTGCCGCACCAGCATCTATGAAATATATCGCGTCAAGGGCGGCAAGGTGGCCGAGTACGGGGTCACGTTGCAGGACACTTTAGTACAAGTGCCCATGTTCGTTGCTGCCGGCGCCGACGCCATCCACCTCTCGCAGGGCGGGTTCTACGACTATGCCTGGGAATACTTAACGATGTGCCCCACGGAAGCCGATGGGCTAGCCCCCAACCTTGGCCTGGTCGCGCAGGTCAAGAAGGTGGTCAACGTGCCTGTTATCGCTGCAGCACATATTACGCCGGAGATCGGCGACCAGGCTATCAAGCAGGGCAAACTGGATTTCGTCGCCATGGGCAGGGCGATGCAGTGCGACCCTGACCTCCCCAACAAGCTGGCGCGGGGCAGAGAGAAAGACATTCGCCCCTGCATCCACTGCAACCACTGCATAGAGACCCTGGCCTGGGCTGACGGTGTAGTTTGCGTGGTCAACCCCGCTCTTGCCAGAGAGAAAGAGTTCGAGATAAAGAAAGCGGCCAAGCCCAAGAAGGTCATCATCGTGGGCGGCGGGCCTGCAGGCATGGAGGCAGCCCGTGTGGCAACGCTGAGAGGGCATCAGGTAACGCTCTATGAAAAAGAGCGAAAGCTGGGCGGGCAATTGATTCTGGCCGCAATACCTCCTTACAAGAAGGATATCCGTGACCTTACAGCCTATATGATAAATCAGTTGAGGAAGCTCAAGGTCAAGGTAGTGCTGGGCAAGGCGATAACTCCCGAAGAGATTAAGAAGGCCAAGCCGGATGTAGTTATACTCTCCGCCGGCGTTAAAAATTTGGTCCCCAGCCCTGAGGATATACCCGGCCTGGATACTCTGAAGAACGTAGTGACCGCTGAGGATGTGCTCCTGGGCAAGGCAAAGGTAGGTAAGAAGGTGTTCATCATCGGCGGCGACCTGGTGGGCTGCGAGACCGCCGAGTTCCTGGCAGACCAGGGCAAGCAGGTGACCATAGCCCGAAGAAGCCAGTTTATGGCGAATAAGATGAACCCCGACATGAGAATACTCCTCGTTGACAGGATGAGAAATAAAGGCATCCGCATGCTCACTGGTGTCCAATACCAGCAGGCGACCGACACCGGTATACGTGTTCACGTGCGAGGAGGCATAACCTCCATGGCTGAGATCGCAGCCGACGCCATGAAGAACTTCCCCGCCGACACCTTCGTGCTCGCCGCGGGGTCCGTGCCCGACACCGAGCTCAAAGAAGCGATTGAGAAAACGGGCGTCGAGGTCAAGTGCATCGGTGACTGCGTAGAGCCCAGGACTATACTGGAAGCCATAAAAGAAGGCTGGCAAACTGCCAACGAGATATAAGGGAGTATGTTTAACAATTGAGGAGTGCAGGGGAGCGAAGCTCCTTTGCCGAGGGTTTGGGGGCCTGTCCTGAGCTTGTCGAAGGATGTCCCCCAATTCCTAAATCCCCCCAAGATTGGGGGCCAGGGGGTTGAAAACGGGTTAATAAACGGCCTTTATAGCTTATAAGGAGGTAATCCAGGGATGGCGACATTGAAACTAGGCAGCGCCAAATTGAAGCTAGACCACCTTGCAGTCGTGGTCAAGGACATGGACAAGGCTCTAGCCTTTTACAGCAAAGCATTCGGCATCAAATTCGAGGAGGTCCAGCAGCACGACCTGCCCCCCGATGTGATATACAAAGGCAAGCCCAGCCCCTACACCATGAAGGTCACCTTCGGCAAGATAGGGCCGGTCAGGCTGGAGATGGTGCAGGTGGTCAAGGGTGATTGCATCTATACCGACTTCCTCAAGCAGTATGGTGAAGGCCTCCACCATCTGGGCTTCGAGGTAGACGACCTGGATAAGGAAGTGGCCAATGCCAAGTCGCAGGGCCTTAAGATGATCTGCCACCTCAAGATAGTAGGCATCATGGCCTTCGCGCATTTCGACGCCGCCAAGACCAATGGCGTCAGAATCGAGCTTGTGCAGAAAGATGTGCGCGACAAGATTATGAAGAAGCTGGCCGAGGGAGGCTAGACGCCGCTTTGCGGAGTAATAAAAGAGGAGCCCTGCCGAACAAGTGCGGGGTTCCTCTTTTTGTATTGAGCCCAGAAGATTATAATAGCTGGTGCAAAACCTGATCTCTAAGCATGAAATCCGAATTAGAAATGTAGGGGCGAGGTGCCCTCGCCCAGAGCCCCTAATTAAATGTGCTGTGGATGATAACATCCACAGCGAGCATGGTAAGGTTTATAATACAGGTGGTCGGAGTCCTTCCTGGTGAAGGACTCCAGGCTACCCATTGTAGAAATTCATTCTACCCTGACCCTTCGGGCTTGAGCCTCAGGGCAAAGCCTTTTCCCGTTAAGGAGAGGAATTCCCAATTCTCCCTCCCCTTGAGGGAGGGAATAAAGGGAGGGGGCAGCCTTCCCCCTTTTATAAAGGGGGATTGAGGGGGATTACAAACCTGGCCCGAAAAAGGCGCTATCCAATGGCGAAATCTAAAACCATCTACATCTGCCAGAACTGCGGGAATGAAAGCCCCAAGTGGCTGGGGCGCTGCCCCGACTGCAATGAGTGGAACACGTACGTCGAAACCATGGTCAGCCCCGCACCTAAAGCGGCACCATCTACTTCAGCCACTCAAGTGCAAGAGCTATCCCGGCTGCCCACGAACTCGGTGCCCCGCCTTACCCTGCCCCTCACCGAATTCAACCGGGTGCTGGGCGGCGGCATAGTTCCCGGCTCCATGGTGCTCATCGGCGGCGACCCCGGCATCGGCAAGTCAACGCTGCTGCTTGAGGTAGCCAGCTTAATGGCTGAGCGCGTGGGCAAGGTGCTGTACGTCTCCGGCGAGGAGTCGGCACATCAGATAAAGCTGAGGGCAGACAGATTGGGGCTGCGCGGGGAAGGGTTGTTCCTGCTGCCCGAGACCGACCTGCAGAGCATCATCGAGCGGAGTCAGGAAATCGCGCCGCGGCTGGTGATAATAGACTCGATTCAGACGGTACACTCCAGCGACCTCTCCTCAGCGGCGGGCAGCGTGGGACAGGTGCGCGAGTGCACACAGAGGCTGATGCGCTGGGCCAAATCCAGCAACATCCCTATCTTCATAGTCGGCCATGTCACCAAGGACGGCTCGATAGCCGTCCTTGGTGACATGGCCGACTATGAAGATAGGGATGTTGCTGGATTTGGCCCAGCGCATCAGCCTCTGTG
>JACWAE010000084.1 GCA_014874385.1 Dehalococcoidia bacterium
GAGCAGAACAAAGAGCACAGGAAAAAATCGCTGACGCAGAGCAGCAAGCGAAGAACATCCTTAGCGAGGTGGAAGAGAACGCAGAAAAAACCAGGATGGAAACAGATAAGATTGTTGCCGACGCTGAGAAAAAAGCCAAGCTCAAAGCACAGGAAAAAATCGCTGCCGCTGAACAGCAGGCCCGGGATATTCTGAAACAGGCGGAAAAAACTAAGGAATTAGCAGAGAAGAAAGCTACCAAGATTATCTCCGAAGCAAAGGAAAGCATTTTATCTACTGAACAGCAAGCGCAGGAAATCCTTAAGCAGGCGGAGGAAAAGGCTGAGAAAACCCATGCGCTCGCAGAAAAAGAAGCTACCAAGATTATAGCCGAAGCAAAAGAAAATATTCTGGGAGCAGAAAGTCAGGCTCAAGATATTACTAGAGAAGCGGAGAGGAAAGCACAAACAATTAAACTATCGGCAGAAAAAGAAGCTAATAGAATTATAGCTGAAGTCAGAGAGAATGCAGAGGGAAAAGCAAGAATAGAAGCCGACAGAATCATCGCTGAAGCCGGACAAAGAGCGGAGCGGCAAGTAACGGAAAGAATCTCAGCAGCGGAACAACTTGCCCGAGACATCTCCAATGAGGCAGAACAAAAGGCCCAGGTCTCACTTACTCACGCCCAGCAGGAAGCCAACAAGATCATCGCCGAAGCCGGAGAAAGAGCCGAGCATCTAGTTAAAACAAGATTAGAAAATATGGAGATGGAAGCTCAAAATGCACTGGCGGCAGCAAAGGATACAGTACCAACTGCGATGCATCGTAAATCCTCTGAAGGATCAGGAGCAGAAGAAGCTGCATCTTCACAAAGAGGGAAAACGAAAAAGCAATCTTCTGGGCAGTCCTCTAAAGGCCCCGAAGATAAACAGGAGGATACAGGGCTCTATAAAGGCACCATAGAAATAGCGATCCCACCCCCTGTAGGTTTGGACCGTATGCTACAACTTCATAAACACTTGAAACAAACCCCCCAGATAGAGGTTTTGAATCTGGGCGGCTCGGTAGACAAGGGTATTACCATCAGGCTGCATCTTGAGAATCCTACACCACTGCTCAAAGTCCTCGGAGACCTACCAGAAGTAAAAAATGCCTCGGATGAGCTCCCTGGGGCTGAAAAGATCGTGCCTGCTCGAGAAGCAGGAGAGGAACTACCTCCCAAAAGAATTGTAGTTATTACCAAGGAATAAGCGCTCAGAGATACAGGTCTTCGTGGTTCAGTTTGAAAGTCCAGGCTCCTTTGAGCAGAACATATATGTAATACTGCTTACATCAACCACATTATGCTGGGCACCAAACTCAACATGTTAGCGGGCGACGAGGGACCGCGTGTACAGTCAGGGATACGAGGGCGATACCTGCGGCTTTCCCAGCTGGCCTATCCTATCTTTCAGTGAAAGCGTTTGTCCCCGTGCATATTCGGAGCGTTTCAATGCTTCCTGTAGCTTCAACTTCGCCTTCAAGGGTACCTTTTCTACTAATTCTGCCAACACCGCCTTCTGATTAGAAGTCAGCCCCATCAGTCTGTCAATCGATTCGTTTCCTACCTGCTTATTCCGGCTCAATATTTCAATTGCCCCGTCTGTTTCGGCACTCATTATCCCCAGAAGTGACTGAGGTATGTCTCGATTCTTCTCGACCAACGACTTGAGCTCATCGAGCCTACGCTGAGCTAGTTTCATATAAAAGTTCGCCTTAGCTTCACTACCGAAGGTGAAGAATCCTTGCACCTTCTCAGTCGCTGTTTTCACCGGGTAAAGTGTATCCCCGGGCAAACTGCTTGCCGAAGCAGTTACCGTGCCCACACCGGCTAGAATGAGTACCAGAACTGCTACCAAAGCTACAGCCCAGCGCCGCTGCCAGCCCCAAAGCGGCATACGATGTTCCACCCTCTTCTTTCTTTTCTCCTCAATCGCCGAAAGCAGCCGATGTTTGGCTAATCTCTGGAATTCAGGGCGGGATTCAATACGGGAGGATGCCTTGACAGCGGATAAGGCTGCCCTAAGAAGAGGCTCGAGCTCTGCCGCCTGCTCAGGGTAGCTCGCCAGGCACTGCTCGATAGTGTCGCCCTTTACCATTATACGATCGAGACATATATCTAATATGTCATCAAAGTTCTTCTTCATGGTTTCTCCCGGAGGAAAGCTTACTGCGCAGTGCTATAAGTGCACTATGTTGCAGCACTTTCACTGCTCCTTGACTCTTGCCAAGCACCTTCGCAACCTCAGCAGTGGACAGCCCGCCAGCAAAGCGTAACTCAATCACATCTCTCTGGGCTTGAGTTAGCTGCCTCACCGCCTGAACTACCTGACTGATATCCGAATTCCTTTCCGCCTCCGACACAGGGTCTGCATCGGTGCTTACTAAAGATTCATCGAGAGGCAAGTGCAATTTTGCCTTACTTGTTCTCCTGTAGTCGATAATATGATTATGTGCAATGCGAAACAACCAGGCTGAAACAGGTACCCCGCGCCACTTGAACGATGAGATAGACTCAAGCGCTTTGAGGAATACCTGCCCCGCTAAGTCCTCCGCCTCTGTCTTATCACCCACCCTGAGGGCAATATAGCGATATACCCTCGGGAAGTACTCTTCATAAACCTCAGCCCAAGCCTCAGGGTCTCGCTTTTGCAACCCCCGGGCAGTGCTTTCCTCATCTCCCAACTGCAACTCCTCCCCTGAATTGTTAATCACCAGTATAACCCAGGGGAAGAGTGGAGGCAAAGCTTCCAATCGTCAAACAACTCGGCCGAACATCAACTTTTTCAAAAAACGGCTTAACCCCAGCTATAGGCAGCCAATAATCGCTTAATCTCCCCGTCCCATCATCCAGCCGTGGTTTTTCATCCAGAGCCCGATCTCAGCGCCAAGATTCCTCATGGTGAGCCCCTGTAATAGTCCCCAGGTGGGAGGGCCATTCTTGCCAATATTAAGCTCTATGGGCTGCCCTGCCGCGCCGGTGTAGTTACCGCCCACACCAGTCATGTCTATTGTGAAGGTGCCCCCTCCATTTATATTGCCGGTAATTATGTTGCCGTTAACAGCAGTCACATTACCCTGGAGCTTGAGGCTGAAAGGCTTTGCGGGGACTTGCAACAGAACTATCAGCCTGGCCACATTATTGTTAGCGCACACTGCTATCCAGTCGCCGTATCCGAGGTCGTTAAACGTGACTTCCCCCCCGTTCGGCCTGGGCATCTGCCGGTACTTGGTATCAGAGTTGACAGTAATGTTGACAGTTGTGCTCTCTCCCCGGGGCAGCAGAGTGATTGTCCCGGCTGATGCGTTCCCTGTTACCTGAATAATTGTGCCCAGCAGCAATTGGTCACAGAGCTGTGTTCTTTGCTGCAGGGCATTACCATTCCCATTACCGTTGCCCTTAGCATAGGCGATGGTCATGCCGCTGGCCAAGGCTACTACAGCCACCAGTACACCCAGAATCAGCAACGTTTTCTTCATTGATAAACTCCTTGTTTGCTCTATAATTGATAAACCCATTGTTAAAACATATGCCAATATGCTCAACAATTCCTACCCATATCTCACCCCCTTGTCATCTCCTGCGCTTCTGAATATTAAAACGAAAAAAAGAGCAAAAAGTTAGCCCCGAAGTAAAAAGCCAATAATCAATCACATCGCGTCTACAGAAGACCTTGACAGCGTTTTGCAGGGCATGTATTATTCAATTCCCCCCACTCAAAATATCAAATTGGCTGCCACGAATTGCCAAGGCATCAGAAAGCATGATGGAGGCACAGGCACTGAGTAGCATATGGAAAGCGGGCTACCTCTTTCCCCCCGGATTTATTCTCCATTTAACTTCGGAATTTTTTATTTCAGAACCACAGAAACGGGATAAAGAACAGCATTTGTTTGGGCTGAGGTCAATTAAACCGACAGGCCGTGTGGGGCATACAAATAATCTCGGGGGTGAGACATGCTAGAGCAAGCCCTATCAGGTGTTAAGGTGCTGGATTTGACCTGGCACATCGCAGGCCCCTATTGCACCAAGCTGCTAGCAGACTACGGCGCTGACGTGATAAAGGTAGAAAGGACAGGGAAAGGCGACCCTACAAGAGCAATGGGGCCTTTCTTCAAGGATGACCCTAATCCCGAAAAAAGCGGCCCCTTCCTCCATCTCAACACCAACAAGAAAGGGATTACCCTCAATCTGAAGAGCGCCACCGGGAAAAAGATATTGAAACAACTCGTGGCGGACGCCGATATCCTGGTGGAAAGCTTCAGGCCGCATGTTATGCCCGGCCTGGGACTGGATTATCAGACTCTGGAGAAAGTAAATCCCAGGCTGGTGATGGTCTCTGTCTCCAGCTTCGGCCAAACCGGCCCTTACCGCGATTTCAAGGCGTCGGAGATTGTGGAATATGCCATGGGCGGTGAGATGTACTCCACCGGAATAGCCGGCAGAGAACCGTTGAAGCTAGGGGGAAACGTCATTCAATACCAGGCAGGTACAGTCGCTGCTGTAGCGACTATGGGCGCTTTATGTACTGCAGAAGACCAGGGGACAGGTCAGCATGTAGACGTCTCCATAATGGAGACCCAGGTAGGTAGCGCCGACAGAAGAATCATGTATATTCTGAGCTATATCATGGCGGGAGTGATAACCACGCGCTGGCCGCCGCCCAGAGAAGCAGTCAGGATGCTAATCATGCCCCAGGGTGTCTACCCCTGCGCCGATGGCTTCGTTAACACCCTGAGCTTGCCGCAATGGTGGCCTAGATATATAGAGGCGCTCGGAATGCCGGAGCTTAAGGACGACCCCAGATTCCAGAATATCTACAGTGCCGAAGCCGGAATGGAGTTCGATGCCATCTGGTATTCGTGGCTTGCGGACCACACCAAAGAAGAGCTCTTTGAGATATTCCTTAAATCCAAGATCGCCAGTGCCCCCGTCAATAGCCCTGAGGATTTACTGAAATATACTCAACTCAAGGCCAGGGAATATTTCGTAGAAGTCGATCATCCGGCAACAGGTAAAGTCACCTACCCGGGCGCGCCTTTCAAGATGTCAGAGACCTCCTGGAAAATCAGGCAGCCTGCCCCACTATTGGGACAGCATAATGAGGAGATTTATTGCAGGCTGCTGGGATACACCAGAGAGGAACTGATGAAGCTGCGCGAGGGCGGGATTATTTAGGAAGGAGATTAGTGATATGGCCAAGCTGCCGCTGGAAGGAGTGAGAATCGTTGCACTGCCTGTAGTATTCGCTGGCCCATTCGCCACTATGCTCCTTGCAGACCTGGGCGCTGAGGTTATCTTGGTAGAGTCGATCCATCACTTTCCTACAATTACCAGGGGATATATGCCCCGCCCCCCCCAATTCCTCGTCCCTACTACCGGGGCAACATTTGGGGGCAGCGGAGGGATACAAACCTACGTCAACCACTGGGCAGGAGACAGGCCCTGGGACCGTTTCATCATGTTTCATGCTCTGGGCAGAAATAAGCTGAGCTGTTGCATTGATATCACCCGACCTCAGGGAGCCGAGGTCTTCAAGAGACTGGTAAAAATAAGTGACGTTTTCTTCGAGAGCAATGCCGCCGATACTATGGAGAAATTGAACCTGACTTACGACGTCCTCAAAGAAGTAAATCCCGCTGTCATTTATCTAAGCATGCCTGGGCTTGGCTGCAGTGGCCCCCACAAATATTGCTCGATCTTCGGCGCCCAACTCCAGGCTCTGGCTGGTCATACCTGGCTGACACGTTATCCCGACCTGGACTATACCACTACCCAGTCGCTCATATTTCACAGCGATGCCGCCTCCGGAGCCACCGCCGCCTTCGCTATCCTCTGCGCCCTGCGCTACCGCAAGCGAACCGGAAAGGGACAGTTCATCGACCTGGCACAGCTTGAATCTGTGATCCCTCACCTTGGAGAGGCGATCATGGACTACACCATGAACGGCAGGGTTCAGCAGCCATTGGGCAACCGCCATCCCTTCATGGCGCCTCACGGGGTCTACCGCTGCCTGGGCGAGGATAGATGGGTAGCGATTTCAATATCGTCCGAGGAGGAATGGCGGGGGCTATGCCGGGCCCTGGGCAACGCCCCTTGGTGCAAAGAGGAAAGGTTCTCCACACCTCTCAATCGTCTGGAAAACCAGGATGAGATGGACAAGTATATCGAAGAGTGGACCTGCCGCCATGATAATTACGAGGTTATGTACATTCTGCAAAAAGAGGGAATTGCAGTGGGGCCTGTGCTGGACCAGCGCGATGCCTTCCACGATGCCCAGTTGGCGAGCCGCGGCTTCTTCGAGGAAGTCAGCCACCGCGAGGCAGGCACTCATCTCTACCCGGGGATGTTATGGAAAATGGGCAAAACCCCTATAAGCATCCGCAAGCCCCCGCCATGCCTTGGCGAGCATAACGACTACGTATTCAAAGAGGTGCTCGGAATGTCTGACGACGAGATTACCGAGTTAGAAAAGGATAAACTCATAGGCGGTGACGAGTACATCGTGGAATCAATATTCTAGTAGAGTTACTTCGTTACTTCTCCTGGGAGACTTATCTTGACACGGCGTGGCAACGGTTTAAAATGGGAGGCGTGATGTCTGCAACGTTTATCAGATATCCGGAAAAGACGGCAGGAACAATGGGCCTGTTCTTCAAGAATCAATCTTAGGAAGAAGGACAGGCTTTTTTGTACCTAAAATTACAGAACAGCGTCTCGAAAACTAAAAAGGAGGTCTAAAAGGTATGGCAAAAGGTAAGGGAATGCTGGAAGGTAAGGTCGCCATAGTAACAGGCTCAGGAAGAGGCCTCGGCAGAGCCCACGCCCTGGCGATGGCTGAGGAAGGTGCCAAGCTCGTTATCAACGATCTCGGAGTGGAATGGGACGGCACGGGGCAGGCCAAAGGACCTGCTGATGATGTTGTCAAAGAGATAAAGGCTATGGGTGGAGATGCCGTAGCCAACTTCGAAAGCGTAACCGATTTCGAGGCGGCAAAGAGAATCATAGATTCCGCTGTCAAGCACTTTGGCAAACTCGACATCCTGGTCAACAATGCCGGCTTCCTCCGAGATAAAATGACCTTTAATATGACCAAAGAGGAGTGGGACGCTATCATCCAAGTCCACCTGACGGGAACATTCAACTGCGGCAGACATGCCTGCGCTTACTTTAGAGAGCAGAGCAAGGCAGGGGCGCCCATCAAAGGCCGCATAATAAATACCATGTCCCACGCCGGCCTTCTGGGCAATGCGGGGCAAGCCAATTACGCATCAGCCAAGCTGGGCATCGGCGCCCTGACCATGGTCTGGGCCAGAGAGATGGAGAAGTACGGCATGACAGCTAACGCCATTGTGCCCATGGCCAGGACTCGAATGACTATGCAAACTGCAGGCCTTGGGGGTATGTTCGAAAAGAAAGAGGGTGCGTTCGACGAGATGGCCCCTGATAATGTATCACCGCTCGTCGTTTACCTTGCCACTGATGAAGCCCAGAACATAAACGGGCGCTGGTTATCCATAAGGGGCGGCAAACTTGAGTCGTGGCTGTCGCCACAGCTTGCCAAGACCATCGACATAGGCAGAAAGTGGAAACCACAGGAAATAGCGCAGAGGGTTAAGGAACTGGGCGACCTTTCCCTGCCTCCGATGACGCTATAGAACTGAAGAACACCTCTGCCCTTTAATGAAGTACAAGCTCGAGGCCAATAAAATATGACCCAGCCAACGCTCTGCAACAGAGCGTTGGCTGGGTAAAGTGATGTTCCATTCGAAACTTGCTGAGCTGGTTCAGCGACGTTCGTCCTTGGTGCTGGCTCCTCAGAGCCTAAGTTAGGCCACAGAGGAGCCCAGTTATTGTGTTTGGATTTATATCCGATTACAATTAAAAAAGAGGTATTATAACCTGAAAATAATCTTACAGAAGGGAATATCAAATGGGATACAAGCGCCTTATCTGCGACAAGGATAAACAAAACCATATTGCTATAGTGACTATGAACCGCCCCAACAGCGCCAATTCCTTTGATTTTCTCTTGATGGAAGAGATAGACTACGTGTTCAGGGACGACCTTGAGCAGGACGATGATATCAGGGCAATTGTTTTAACAGGAGCAGGTAAGTATTTCTCTGCCGGCGTGGACCTGTCAATGTTCGTCGACAAAACTGCGCAGGTTGAAAAAGAAGAGATGGACAAAGGCGTTGCCTCCTCACGTGTAGGTGAGCAGACCGAGGAAGTTCCCTGGGGCAAAGGAACCGTCGTAGGAGCTGTAGCTTTCATGCAGACCATGCGTAAGCCGATTATCGCTGCCGTAAATGGCCCGGCGGCCGGCATGGGCGTCTCCTTTGCCTTGGCCTGCGACATCCGGATAGCCTCAGATAGGGCTAAATTCGCCATGATGTTTGTTAAACGAGGGCTTGCGCCCGATACCGCAGGCTCCTTCACCCTGCCCCGTATTGTTGGATTTTCCAAAGCCAAAGAATTGCTGCTTACCGGGGAAACCATCGATGCTGCCGAGGCATATCGGATAGGCCTGGTCAGCAAAGTAGTCCCGCACGATGAGCTTATGGCAGCAGCCAGAGAACTGGCCTGTAAAATAGGGGCTCTCCCGCCGATGGCAGTTGCCCTGAATAAACTGGCCCTGCACAAATCGATGGCGCAAACTGACATAATCGCGCAGATGATGGTGGAAATTGAATGTCAGGACAAGCTCCTGGCAACTGAGGACTTCAAAGAGGCAGCCACAGCGTTCATGGAGAAGCGGCCACCTGTATTCAAGGGCAGATAGTTTTAAGCACTGCATCTATGGAAAGGAAGTTAAGTGGCTTACAAGCTGCAGACAAGGGTCACTGAGATTTTAGGCTCAAAATATCCTCTGGTCATGGGAACCATGGGGTACCAATCCACCGCAGAGTTCGTAGCTGCGGCATCCAACGCCGGCATATTCGCTTGCCTGTCTTCCGTTATGTCAAGAACAACCCAGGCACTTCGGGAAGAGATACGGAAAACAAAAAGCCTGACCGATAAGCCATTCGGGATAAACATCAACCTTTTCCCCATGATAAGCCCGCTGCCCCACGAAGAATATATAGATGCCGCTCTCGAAGAAGGAGTAACTGTCTTCGAAACCTCAGGCCGTAGCCCTGAAAATCTCGTCCCTCGCATCAAAAAGGGCAATGCCAGGTTTATGCACAAATGCGCCAGGCTCAGGGATGCCAGAACAGCCGAGCGCGTGGGTGCGGATATTGTGGAGATAGTGGGATTCGAGTGCGGCGGACATCCCAGCAGGGAGAATATCACCAGCCTTGTCCTTATCCCTCAAGTGGTAGATGCTGTGAAGGTTCCCGTCATCGCTGGCGGTGGCATTGCAGACGCCAGAGGAATTGTGGCTGCCTTTGCACTGGGGGCCGAGGGCGTATTGATGGGCACCAGATTTCTGGCCACCAAAGAGTGTCCCATCCCCCTCAGCTTCAAAAACAGACTCCTTGAGGCGCAGTCAACCGAAACCATGTTTGTAATGCGTACCTTAAGCGATCCCATGAGAGCGCTGCGCAACAAACTGACGACAGAGGTGGAGGAGTTAGAGGATAAGGGCGCTCCGCCGGAAGAAATCATCCCCATGCTCGCTGGCCAGAGAAGCTTGAAAGCAATGGAAGCCGGGGATGTTGAAAACGCCCTGCTGGCCTGCGGACAGATTATCGGCCTGGTCCACGATATCCCCACGGTAAAAGAGCTCGTGGAGAGGATGATGGGTGAGACAATTGCTGTTTACGAACAGCTTGGTAAAACTCTAGGCAAAAAGCGCTAGCTCACGCATTGCAGCAGGTAGAGAATATAAACATCAATGGCGCCAAGTAAATAGTGGGGGCCAAGGATGGATTTCAAATTCACTCTAGAAGAAGAGGCTCTAAAAAAAGAATTTGAAGATTTCTTCAGGGAAGAAATGAAGAACGCCCCCCCCGAATGGGGTACATCCATGGAAGCCATGTTCGGATTGGACGTGTGCTGGGAGTTCCATAAAAAGATGGCCAAGAAGCTGGCTGCGAAGGGCTGGCTCTCCCATGCCTGGCCCAAGGAGTATGGTGGACAGGACGCTTCCCTTGTGGAGCAATTCATTTTCAGCGAAGTGCAAGGCTACCACAGGGGCGCAGGGGTTGACCCCTGGGGAGTGCAAATGCTAGCGCCCACCCTTATCTTCGGCGCAAGCGATGAACAAAGAAGGGAGCACCTGCCTTATATAGCGCGGGCGGAGCGCTTCTGGACTCAATTGTGGAGCGAGCCCAGCGCCGGCTCCGACCTGGCCTCCCTTACCACACGCGCTGTGAGACAAGGCGACGACTATATTATCAATGGTCATAAAATCTGGACCAGCGGAGCCCATCGCGCTGACTGGGGTTTCATGCTCGCCAGAACGGACCCCAATTCCAAGAGAAGCTCAGGACTTTCCTTCTTCCTTGTGGATATGAAGACCCCGGGCATAACCATCCGCCCTGTCATCAGCCTGGAAGGCTCACATCTATTCAACGAGGTCTTTTTAGACGATGTTCATGTCCCTGTGCGCAACAGGGTAGGCGAGGAGAACCAGGGGTGGCTCACCTCACAAATGACCTCGAACTTCGAGCGCTCCATGATTATGATATTTTCTTTTCTGAAGCGAGAGTTGGAAGAACTGGTAGAGTTCTGCAAGGAGACAAAGAAAGGTGGCAAACCTCTGGCCCAAGACCCGTTTGTCAAACACAGACTTTCTCAGCTTGCTATAGATATTGAGTCGGGGCGCGCCTATGCCTATTTCGTAGTTTGGAATCAGCTTAAAGGCGGCTTGATATCGGCGGGACCTTACGCCGCAGCGGCAAAGGTCATGGCCACCGAACTAAACCAGCGCTTCTTCTATACAGGATGCGAGATACTGGGAATGTATTCACAGGTAAAAGAATCAAGATGGGCGCCGATGCAGGGCAGGTTCGAGAAAGAATATCAGCAGAGCCCTAGCCTGAACATGGGTGGCGGCACCTCTGAGATAATGAGAAACCTTATCTGTTCACTGGCACTGGGATTGCCCAGAAGCTGGTAGCAGGATGAGATAAAGGAGGAAATAGAAATGCCCAGAAAGGCAACAACCAAAGCTTCAAAAATACCCAGAGAGGTAGTGATAGTAGATTATTGCCGAACGCCACACGGCAGGGCAAGCCAGAAGAAGCCGGGCTTCTTTGCCCACATGCGTGGTGACGACCTGGCAATAGCTATTGTCGAGAAGCTGCTTGAGCGGACAGGTGTAGATAGAAAGATGATCGATGAGGTAACTATGGGCTCGCCAAATTTGACAGGTGAGCAGCAGAACCCGGCCAGAACAGTTGGCCTGCTGACTTGTCCCTACGAGACCCGTGCTTTGAGCGTCGACCGCGCCTGCACCTCAAGTATGGCAGGCGCTCAGTTCGGCATCATGGCCATTCAATTGGGTCTCGAAGAAATCGTTATTGGCGGCGGCGCTGAGAGCTGTTCTCACTTTCCCATACCCCTCTGGACATTCGACACAGATATGAACAAGATGATGGAGGATGCCATAGCCACCGGCGCAGTCTCGCGCGGCCTGCCGAACCCAAAGCTATGGGAAATCATCGACCCTGCGACACTGATCGCCATGGGCAACACCGCTGAAAACCTGGCCGCAATATACAATGTCCCTAGAGAAGATTGCGACCGGTGGGCTCTGAAAAGCAATCTCGGCGCTGCTGAAGCCCAGAGAAAGGGCTGGTTCAAGAACGAGATCATCCCGCTGATGGGGAAATTCCCCGATAGTACAGAGAAATTGGTCGACTACGACGAGGACGTGCGCCCCGACACAACTATCGAGAAGTTAAGAACACTCCCGACTCTATACAAGCCGAATGGCGTAGTCACAGCCGCCAGCTCATCGAAACAGGCCGATGCAGCAGGGGTGGCCCTGTTCATGACAAAGGAAAAGGCCAGGGAACTCGGGTTAATCCCAATGTGCACCATAAGGTCCATGGCCTGGGAGGCTTGTGACCCCTCGATTATGGGTTATAGTGCCACCCTGGCAGCAGATAAAGCCGTAAAAAGGGCGGGACTGAAGCCCAAGGACATAGACCTCTGGGAATCGAATGCCGCCTTTGCCGTACCGCCCATAGTTCAATGCAAGCTGCTTGGAATACCGTGGGAAAATATGAACGTTAATGGAGATGCACTTTGCATTGGCCATCCCATTGGTGCAAGCGGCATACGGATGGTCGGCACTATCGCCCATGAGATGAACCGCCGCGGAGTCAGATATGCCTGTGCATCCATATGCGGTGGCTATGGACAGGGAACCGCTATGGTTGTTGAGAGAGAGGACTACGATTGGAACGGGCGCCGTGCTTGGATGGTAAGCTAGGTGACAGTGGATTGAGCTAAAAAGTTGGCTTTTACAACTCTTCCTAAAGTCGGAATGATCAGAGGAGGTTGAAATGAATCTGGACTTAACCGAAGAGCAGGAAATGCTGAGAACCTCGGCACGAGATTTCTTGACCAAGGAATGCCCTAAGACATTGGTTCGCAAGCTGGAGGAGGACGAGAAAGGCTATTCGCCCGAGCTTTGGCGCAAGATGGCCGAGTTAGGCTGGATGGGGCTGGTGTTACCTGAACAATATAACGGCATGGGGATGGGGTTCATGGACCTTGTCATCCTTCTACAGGAAATGGGGCGCAACATCCTCCCCGGTCCCTTCTCTACTACTGTGGTCCTGGGGAGCCTGCCTATTCTTAATGCAGGCACTGAGGAACAGAAAAAGGAGTTTCTACCCAAGATAGCTAAAGGGGACATGATTTTGACACTGGCATTCACGGAGCCCAGCGCCAGATACGACGCCGCCGGAGTTCAGACAAAGGCTACAGCCCAGGGCGATAGCTTCATCATTAATGGCACCAAGCTCTTCGTGGAAAATGCCCATATTGCTGATTGCATAATCTGCGCTACCAGAACTAAGAAAGGGGGCACTCCTGAAGATGGCATCACCCTGTTTCTGGTAGACGCTAAGAGCCCCGGCATCAAATGCGAGGTCATGCCTACCATCGGCGCTGAAAAGCTATGCGAAGTCGTATTCAAGAATGTCAAAGTCCCTAAGAACAACGTGCTGGGTAAACTCCACGAAGGATGGCCCATTATGGCCAAGACCCTGGAGTACGCCACCATAGCCAAATGTGCTGAGATGGTCGGCGGCCAGGAAGCAGCTTTGGACATGACCTTGGCTTATGTCAAGGAGAGGATCCAGTATGGCAAGCCTATCGGCAGCTTCCAGGTTATTCAGCACTACTGCGCTAATATGTGGATGAATGTCGAAACAAGCAGAGATATCCTTTACAAGGCCGCCTGGAATGTTGCTGAAGGTCTTCCCGGTAGTGCCTCCGAGGTCGCTGTGGCTAAGGGATGGATCAACGAAGCCTACAAATTCGTTACGGAGAGAGCCGTGCAATGTCATGGCGCTATCGGCACCACCAGGGACCACGACATAGGGCTCTATTATCGCAGGGCCAAGGCCGGGGAACTTGCCTTCGGCGATACTGATTTCCAGAAAGAGTTAGTCGCCCAACAATTAGGACTGTAGGCCCCATATTTAACTTCAGCGAGGGGGAAAGCTATGGACTTCCAGTTTACTGCCCAACAGGAAGCCTTCAGACAAGAGGTTCGCGATTTTCTTCGCAAGGAGCTGGGACCGAATTGGCGGGGCGGAAAAACCCATGAAATGTTCAACCTCGAATTCAGCCGCAAGTTGGGCAAGAAAGGCTGGATAGGCATAGGGTGGCCTAAGGAGTACGGCGGGCTCGGCCGCCCCCATATGGACCAGCTAATTTTTGGTGAAGAGATGCTGTACGGGAGAGCGCCTGCGGCTGCTCATATCCTGGGGCAGAATATGGTAGGGCCTACCCTCATCAATGTGGGAAGCGAGGAACACAAGAAGGAGTTTCTGGGCAAGATTTTAAGTGGCGAGGTAGTCTTTTGCCTTGCTTACACCGAACCACAAGCGGGCTCTGACCTGGCTTCTTTACAGACCAGCGCCAGAGCAGAGGGAGATTACTTCATAATAAATGGACAGAAAACCTTTATCAGCTTTGCCGGGGATGCTCATTACGGCTGGATTGGAGTTAGAACCGATCCCAATGCTCCTAAGAAACACAGGGGTATCAGCATCTTTATTGTTGACATGAAGACTCCCGGTATCACGACACGCAAGCTGGATACCATGTTCGACCATACGCTGTACGAAGTATTCTTCGACGATGCGAAAGTCCACAAGAGCTGCGTGGTAGGACAACTGAATCAGGGCTGGTACTATATTACCCAGGCTCTCGACCATGAAAGGGTCTTCATGGCAGCCACCATAGCAGGTTACCAGCGCATATTCGATGAGATAGTTGAATATGCTAAATCGACGAAACGCAATGGTATACCGATAAGCAAAGACCCCATCATGAAGCAAAAGCTAAGCGACATGGCAATAGAACTTCATGTAGGACGCTTATTGGGTTATCGCCTGGCCTGGCTTCTGGAGCAGGGCATCGTCCCCTACTCTGAGGCATCTATCTCCAAGGTCTTCACCAGTGAACTAGAGAAACGCCTGGGTAATCTGGGCATGCAAGTCCTCGGCCTGTACGGTCTCTTGCAGCAAGGCACTCCCCAGGCTCCTTACGATGGATACCTGGAGTGGGAATATAGATTCTCACCCATGCAAGCCGTCGGCGGTGGCGCCAACGAGATTCAGAGGATAATCATCGCCATTGCCGGACTTGGTCTCCCCAGGTAGACCAAGTCATTAAACCGTAATCTGCGGATGTAGCTGGCTAAAGGAGTAGGGGCACAGAGCACTGTGCCCTGAAGGTCCCCCCAAAACTGAGAAATATAGAAGGTTAAAAAACCTTCTTGTTATACCATAGTCTGCGGATGTTACTGGAGAAAGGAGGAGGAAAATGCTAATCGATGCTCATTATCATCTGGTGGCTAGAGAGTGGTACCCGGAGGGATGGTGGCAGAGCGTGGTCGGCATGTATGTCAACGGCTTGAAGTCGCTGGGGATGGAGATGGCCCCTGACATGGTTATGGAGACCATGATACCCTCTCTATGGGACCCCGAAGGAGAAGCATTAATCAATGACATGACCACTAACGGAATTGATAAGACCGTTATTCTGCCCATGGACTATTGGCTTCTCTACGGAGAGAACACGGTTACGCTGGATAAACAGCTTAAAGCCTACTCAGCCCTCCAAAAAAAGCACCCTGATAAAATAATCGCTTTCGCCACTGCCGATGCCCGCAGGCCCAACGCAGTGGAGATAGTGGAAAGGGCTATCAAGGATTTGGGGCTCAAAGGTGTGAACCTCTATCCGCAAACTGGTTTCTTCGTAAACGACCCCAGGACACGCCGCCTTCTCGATAAGATGTACGAGTTAGGCATGCCGCTGACCTGCCATACCGGCCAGCAGGGCCCGGCACCCTTCCGCGCCAAGTTCGGAGACCCCGTGCACCTCGACGACATCGCTGTCGATTACCCCAACATGATGATTACAGCCGGTCACATGGCCTTTGGCTGGCACGAGCAGCTTTTCTACGGATTTGGACTCAAATATAACGTAGCAACAGACATTTCCGCCTGGCAAGACGTAACGAAAACTAACTTTCGCAAATTCTGCACTGTTCTCAGACAGGCCCTGGACCGCCTGGGCAAAGACCGCGTTCTCTTCGGCACCGATAACCCCTTTGTTTCCGCCCTGATGCCTACTAAAGAATATGCAGACCTGATTAAAGGCCTGCCGCAGAATGCACCCGAGGGGATAACCTTCACCGAGGACGAGGTCAATGCCATTTTGGGCGGAAATGCGGCCAGAATACTGGGCCTGAAGAGCTAGCTACTTCCTCAATCTGCGACGGGAGGTAACAAATTGAGCCTGAAAGATAAATGCGCCATCGTCGGCGTTGGCATGACCAAGCTCGCCAAAAAAAATCCCGACAAAAGCACAATAGGCTTCGCCCTCGAAGGCTGCAAGAAGGCCATTGAAGATTCCGGGCTAACCAAGGATGATGTGGACGGTCTTCTATTTGCACACCCATCTCAGCAAGGCGAGCGGCACGGCTTTTCCGGGAGGGTGGCTGACCTTCTAGGGATTACATCAAATTTCAACGCCACCGTGGACTGCGGCGGTGCCACACCTATTGTCCTGGTGCAGATGGCTGCCATGGCTGTCAATGCCGGGATGTGCCACACAGTGGTCTGCTGCTACGGGTGGCAGAACAACCCTATAGATGTTCCTCCCAGCTTACCCCCTAACTTCGAGTTTACTCTGACTTACGGAGAGATTGCGGCGACGCCGTTCCTGGCTCAAATAGCCCACAGGCACATGCACGATTTCGGCACCACCAACAAGCAACTGGGGATGGTGGCCGTCGCCTGCAGGAAACACGCCTGCCTGAACCCGAACGCTCAGTTATATGGCAAACCTATAACCCTTGACGATTACTTCAATTCTCGCTGGATATCAGAGCCATTGCGCGCACTGGATTGCTGCCCCTGGACTGATGGCGGCGGCGCAGTTGTGGTGACATCAGCAGCGAAGGCAAAGAGTCTCAAGCATCGTCCCATCTACATCAGCGGCTTTGGGCAGGCGCACGGAGCACCGCTAATGCGTCCTTGGCGCAATCCCAAGGTTTCCGATTGGCAAACCTGGAGCAGGGCCAGTGATACCGCCTTCAAAATGGCAGGGGTCACCCGCAAAGACATAGATGTCGCCCAGCTTTACGATGCCTTTACTATAGTGTTCCTGGTACAGTTGGAGTCCAGCGGTTTCTGCAAGATAGGAGAAAGCGGGTCCTTCGTCGAGGCGGGGAAGGCAGAGCTTAGCGGAGAGCTTCCCTGCAACACCGCGGGTGGCCTGCTCTCCGAGGGCCACACCATGGGCATGGGGCACATCGTCGAGTCGGTGCGCCAGCTCAGGGGAGAGTGTGGTGAAAGACAGGTGAAGAATGCGGAGATTGCGTTCGCTACCGGATTCGGTGGCGTAGTCAATGAGTATCCCCCAACCTTTAGCTGCTCCGCATTAATCCTGAGGAGGTAATTATGACGACAGAATTTAAGCTGCCCAGGCCGCTTCCTTCGCCCACCGAAGACTCAAAACCCTTTTGGGATGCCTGCCAGAAGCAGGAGTTGTTGCTTCAGAGATGTGACGACTGCGGAACGTGGCGTTTCCCGCCGAGCATCCTCTGCCCCAGGTGCATGAGCACGAATTGCCGGTGGACCAGAGCTAGCGGCAAAGCGAAGGTTTTCTCCTGGCAAATCACTCATCAGCCTTTCTATCCGGCCTGGGATACGCCCTACAGTGTCGCCATTGTGGAGTTAGAAGAAGGGCCTCGTATGCACAGCAACATAGTGGGCTGCAAAAACGAGGATATATATATAGACATGCCGCTTGAGCTCATTTTCGAGAAAGTCGAAGGACAGGATTGGTACCTGCCCAAGTTCAAGCCAGCGTCCGAGTCAAAGGTATCCAGAAAATCAAAGTGAGGAGGGGAACATGCCTGCAGTGCTTTTTGAAAAGAAGGACCACATAGCAACCGTCACTATGAACCGTCGCGAGGCCCTCAATGCCATGGACGACGAGATGATGGACCAGCTTTGCGATGCCTGGGTAAAGGTTAGGGATGACCGCGATATCTGGGTAGCCATCATCACCGGGGCAGGCAAGACCGCCTTCTCCGTGGGAGGAGACCTCAAGACCTTCCTGCCCAAGATCACCCAGTCCGACCTCCGGGAGCTCCAATCAGACCCCCAGGCTGCCAAGTCGCTTACCGCTGTGCTCCGCGGATTCGACCTCTACAAGCCCGTGATCGCGGCTGTTAACGGTTTCTGCATGGGCGGCGGTCTGGAGATGCTCCTAGGCACCGACATCAGGGTAGCTTCCGAGAATGCGGTGTTCGCCATAATGGAACCAACCTGGGCGCTCTTCCCGGGGGGCGGCACAACCGTCAGAGTGCCGCGCCAGATACCATTCTGCAGGGCCATGGAGATGCTGCTCACAGCCAACCAGATCACAGCGCAGCAAGCTGTGGAATACGGGCTGATTAATAAGGTAGTTCCCAGAGAACAACTGATGCCCGCAGCCATGGAATATGCAGAGAAGATTTGCTCTAATGGCCCTCTAGCTGTGCAAGCGATCAAAGAGTCAGTGCTCAGAGGACTTGCCCTCGATGCCGCCTACTCTATCGAACGGTTGATGTCCATGATGATTTTCGGAACTGAAGATGCCAAAGAAGGCCCCAGGGCCTTCATGGAAAAGCGCGCTCCTTGTTGGAAGTGTAAATAGAAGAATTGATTGTAGGGGCGGGTTTGCAACCCGCCCCTATCGTGAGATAAATCTCGAAACTGTTTTATCTCCGTTCCACCCTCAACCTATATCTCTTTCTTACTACTATTATAGCTGGAACCACCAAACCCATAACGCCCAGGATTATCCCCACAAGGCTCCAGGGAATGACCCAGAACTCCGCCGTTTGAGACTTGTTGACCAGTTCACCGTTCTGGTCCAAATAGCCAATCACAACGCTTGCTTTCACCCTGCCAAATAAGGGCGTCTCTTGAAGAGTTCCTTTCATCAATGCCTCGGTATTCGGCAGCACAACCACTTGACCCAGGTCCAACTCGCTGGCATTCCCCCAGGAAGAAGCGATGTAAGCCTTGGCTGCCACAGTCAAATGAACGTTTCCCGAATTTCTCACCACAACCCCCATTTCCACAGGCCCTTTTTCAGCGATACCTGGCATCACCAGAGAAACAATATCGGCATTGGCAGAAATATCTGCTTCAGTTAAGCCCGGCACAGTGAGATAGAAAAGTGACGGAATCCGTGTTGAAATAGAGATAGCCCCTTGATTAGACGAAGGTATAGCCTCGAAGAAAAGGGCAGCATAGTGTCCCCCGGCCTCCACTTCAGTGGGTACTGCGACTTCGACTTTAATTTCCCTGACTTCATCTGGAGCAAGCTCAAGCTCTCCCTCCTCTACAGCCAGCCATTTCGAAGCAGAATAGCTCTCATGCCCTGGCTCAGAGAATACGAAATTACCCTCCTTGTCAATAGAAAAATCGCTTGTATAGGCCATCACCCTGATTGACTCACTGCTCTGATTCACGATATTGATCGTCTTTCCAGCTTGCTCCCCCCTATTTATAGTTAGTTCGACCCAGGTAGGCCAAACTCTTATCCCACCTTCTGCCGCTGAGTGGAGGTGAGTGATGCCAAGGAGAGCAGCCACCAGCAGTAATACTATTGCGCCTTTAATCAGTGCTTTCATCGTCGGAATACAGATAGAGGGCAGCAAGGTAAACTTAGACTGCCCCCTGATTATTTAGCGCCAAAATATTACGGGCTACCTACTGTCAATGTGTAAGTGTGACTCGGCGCAGTGTAATAACCCGTGAGCTGGTTCGCAGAAATTACCAGCCGATAAACCACGTTGACGTTGCTATCACTGACTGCTGAGCCGTTAGTGACCACATTAGAAGGGCTTGCAGTTGTACCAAACTCAGCAGGTGTTGACATATATGTCGCCCCAGCAGGTCCATTTGAAGTGTAGGTGAAGCTAGAAGAAGGTATAGATTGCCCGAAGCCAGGGTCACTTGGGGTATTACATTGGAAGTCCTGAGATTTACTGACTGTTAGTCTCCAACTATCATTTGCTGTAACACCTAGGGTCAAGGTCTTCTCTTGAGGAATCCCAGGCCCCATATCGCCGAAATCAATTTGATTCTCGTTTACGGTTCCGCTTAAAATGCTGAGGCTTCCTCCCGACTCAACGTTTACTTTAGGGACAACCGTAGCAGTCCATTGACCTGTAGCGTTCGATGTCCCAAGCAGGCAGAAAACCAAGACCACGACCATCACCGCAACCACAGCCAGTGCCCATGACGGCGAAACGAACCTAACCCTCATAACCTCTCCTTTCTTTTTAGGATAGTCCTGTATTATTTTCGTCGTAGACCATCCTATTAGTTTACATTATAAAAGGGAAATTTCGATAATGCAAGAGGTCTCTGATAAATCGACGAAAAATATGGGTAATTATCTGCAACCGTTGGAACTACCCGACAAAAAAAGAAGTGGGCGTCCGCAAGGACGCCCACTTCTCACACCAAACGTTCTACTCTGTTACAACCGCTGCTTCGTCCTAGCTATAATCTGGTCCTGCACCTCTGTCGCCATATCGGTGAAGTAGGCGCTGAAACCGGCAACGCGGACCACCAGGCTTTGATAGTTGTCAGGATGGACCTGGGCATCTTTCAATACCTTATCATCAATCACATTGCCCTGGATATGATGGATTCCCAGATCAACGAACGTTCTCAAATAGGCAACGAACTTCGACCTGTTATCGCCCTCGAGGAACTCCGGCATCCACCTCTGGTTGAACAGGTGATTGAAGGTCAGCAGTGGGTCAATCTTGGCAACAGACTTCAACACCGCGGTGGGCCCCTTCTTATCGGTGCCCGGTAGCGGCGAAACCGTGCCATCATTAAATACATCGCGATCCTTCCGGCCATCCGGTGTCGCGCCCGTGAGTCCGCTGAAGCTGAAGTAGCTGGCGCTGCCGCTGCCGTCGCTCTGTACATTGAAACCGTATATTGTTTTGAAGCTATGTATCGTCTGGCAGGTCCTGATATAGACATCCCTAGCGAAAAGGTCAACATAATCATCGTCGTTGCCAAACTTGGGAGCGTCCAGGAACATCTGCCGCAGCTCCTCATGTCCCTCCCAGTTATCTTTCAGAGCCTGCAGAAGCTGCGCCATGGTGACCTTCTTGTCTTCGAAGACCAGCTTCTTCATCGCCACCAGTGCATTGGCCGTTGTTACCTGGCCCACAGGCTGCATATTGGTTTTGTGCCATTTGTGTAGCTCTCTGACATCCTGGGCGTTCTCAATGCAGCCATCCAGCAGAGCAGAGTTGAACGGCTGGGGCAGCCAGATTTCCTCAACGGCATCCGTTATGTTGCTGAAAATCACTATCTTCTCGGTGAAGAACTTTACCTGCTCCAGATACGCCTTGATAACCTCCTCGATAGAGGTGAAGGTAAGCGGGTCCTGAGTAACCGCCCCTGTCTGCTTCCCATCGAAGAACTTGTAGTCTTTGCCCCCCATCAAAGCCAGTTCCAGGCACTTGGGCAAAGCAAAACCTACGCCGGCAATGCCACGGTGACCCATAGGATAGCCCACTACAGCCCACCTCATACAGCCCTCAACACACCAGTTTCTGGCATACTCGATGGGTATCCCCTTGCCCACCAGCCACGTTACCATGAATTCATCGTTGAAGATACCGTAGTGGCCTGCATCCTGCCTCATGATATCCGTGAACCTGTAAAGGAACTCGTCTGGGGTATTCTTGTGCAGCCTGACCACCATCATAGGCTCCACCAGCTTTAGAGCCTTAACGCTGTCCATTATGATGTAGGTCAACTCATTGGTGGCATCGCGACCCAGACGGTCCTGGCCGCCGATTGTTATATAACGTGGTGTGGTATGAGCGCCGCTGCCCATTATCGGCGCATTGAAGTCCGATAGCTCGGTGAACTTGAGCCAGACATACTCTATCAGCTCCTGAGCTTCAGCCGGGGTTATCTTGCCTGCATCTTTATCCTTCTTATAGAACGGGTACCACAGATAATCCACCCTGTCCCCGATTCCGCTGGTCTGGATATCCAGCACCCTCACCAGAAGGAACAATAAATACCAGGCCTGCAAGACCTCATGGAAACTCCGGGGCGGGTTCTCAGGCACCCAGGAGCAGCTTTCTGCGATTTGCTCTAGCTCCTTCTTCCTCTTCGCATCCTCTTCCACCGCCGCCATAGACTTCGCCATCTCGGCATACCTGTGAGCCCACCTGATGGCAGCCTCTATGCTTATGATGACTGCCTCCAGAAATGCCTTCTTCTTCAAGAAATCAGTCGGATGATCGCGGATAAGGTCCCTATCCTGCGTCACTTGAGCTAGTTTGCCCTGGGCTTCCTTCAGTATCCCCTTTAATCCCACCTTGAATACTTTCTCGTAATTGGGCACCTGTCCAGAGTGAGCACCGTGCATCCAGACAAATACCCCCTGGTTCATATAAGACCAGTAGGGCTTATCCGCCTCAGCAAGATATTGCCGCTCGGCTCCATGCACCGACTTATTGAACCAGTATTTGTTGATCTCGTGCATCTCAGCACGCTCTTCGTCGGTCAACATATCCTTGTAGCCCATCTCGATGGCTTTATCCACCCAGCGAGAATAGAGTTCGGGATAGCTGATTACATGGTCGGGAGACTTGGAGGAATTGCCAGCAATTCGGTCGTAGTCATTGATATAAATGGTCATGTTGTCCAGATAGTTAGCCATCGCTTTGGCTCTTCGGATGGCAATAGGCTCACCCTCAGTCGCCCTGTACGCCTGAGTCACAAAACGAGCGCGCTCTATGTCGAGCTTCAGTGTCGGCCGGATATTGCTTATCTTACCCAGCTTCTCCTGCTCTTCGATGCGGCCGGTTCGCTTGCCCATCATCGTGCGAAAACGCACCTGGTCTGCTATTATCTGTGTCAGCCTTTTCTCTTCTACAACCGCCATGACAAGACCTCCTTCTCTATACCTAACCAAACTTGGATGCCGACATTCTAACTATTGCCGACATACCTGTATGTGACTTTTGTCTCACCTCTTATAAAACAGCCCGGCTACACTCAAAATCCTATTTTAACCCACTCTGATTATATCATAATAACTAGCTTCGGGCAAGCTCGTACAAGTCCATCAGAGCATTGCTACAAGCCCCAACCGTCCATCTTCCATCTCTATCCACTGCTGAGGTCATCTAAAAAGGGGGACAAAGGGAGTTGATAGGGGCGTTTGTGAATCCTCTCACTTTCACTTGACCAAACGATAAAAAACGATTAAACTAGTCTCTGTTGTTCCTAATAGGAGAAAACATCCCGTAAATTCATTTTAAGGGGGAGAGTAACGTGGCTGACGAGATGAAGATGGCAGTCGATATTTATGATCCCTACCAGCATCCCGAGGAATGGACTCCAGAGATGTACAAGAAGCTGGAGCAGGCCAGGGACATAATCGAGGAGTGGTGGCTGCCCAACCGCAGACAATTAGACCGCCTGGGTGGTGTCATGGCGATGACAGAGATGTCAGACGTCTACTATGGCATGCACAAGCAAATAATAAACGACGGCTTCTATGGCCGAGTGATACCCAAGGAATACGGTGGGCCCGGCTGGACAGCTATGCAGTGCGGCCTACTTTCGGCTGAGATCACCAAAATGGCTTTCACTCCCAGGATGGACGACGCCTTCGCCTACGGCGAGCCCTGGTGCCACATGTTGCTAAAATGGACTCCGGATGAGAAAACCAAAAAAGAGTACTTCAAGAGAACCCTGGATGGAGGATTTTGCACTCTATGGGCCACTGACCCCGAGTCAGGTGTTGACATGGGTGCTATGCGCGGCACCGCAGTGAAGAAAGGTGACTATTACATCCTCAACGGCCCCAAGTGGTGGATGGCCATGTGCAGCCCCGGCCCGGTCGGACTTCAGTGGCACCTGGTGCTGCTTAAAACAGATACCACCAAGCGCACCAGCGGTCTTACCATGTTTATCGTCAACGATGACGAGCCCGGCATCATCCGCGGCCGCGAGGGAGACCTCATGGGAGCCAGATGGGGCTGTGCCCGCTACGAACTGCTCCTGAAGGACTTGAAGGTACACAAGACTCGCCTGGCAGCCCCCGAGGGCAAAGGCTTATACTCACTGGTCGATGCCATGAACAAGCACATGGGCAACCAGGCGTTCCAGGCTGTAGGTACTCAGGAAGCCGCCTTAAAGATTGTCATAGACTACACCTCCTCCACCATTAGATGGGACCATCCTCTGATTGAGTACCAGGGAGTCCACTTCCCGATAGCCGACATGTGGGTCAATGCTGAGGCTTCCCGCGCCCTGACCTGTAAGGCTAACCAGCTCTGGGACGAGGGCGAAATCAATGCATTACATGGCAAATGGTCTATACTCGCCTTCCGTATGGCTGCCCCGGCAGCCCTGGAAGCCTGTCTCAAGGCCATGGAACTCATGGGTGCCCGCGGCATCGAGAGAGAGGAAGGCTGGCCTCTGGAGCTGATGTACCGCGATTCCATGATCTTCCAGTTGTACCGCACGCCCAACGTCGACCGAAAGTTCCTTGCCTCTTATCTAGTGCGCAAGAGGCTGTAAGCCAGTGAGCTAGATACTGAGTCGTGAATATGGCTGGCTCTTCCGGTGGAAGAGCCAGCCATACTATTGTAGGGGCGAGGAGTCCTTCCTGAATGGAGGACGACGAAGCAATCTCCACGTCACCCTGTCGCATAAGCACAGCGGCTGTGCCTATATACCGTTCCTGCGCAAGTAGGAATCTAGTAGCTAGTAGTACTTCCAGCCATTACTATTTGCCTGTTCCCTTCGGTACTGCGTGCCCATTGTAGTAAGCGCCTTCAGGTGCTATCTTCTTGTAGGAAGCTACCAAGGGACACGGGACGTCCCAGTCCTCTGGTCGCGTCAGCACAATTTTCAGGGGTGGAGGGATGCGATGAGAACGGAGCAGGAGAAAGAGCTCAAATTCATCTCTACGGGTAACGATGAGCTCGACAAGAAGATGGGTGGAGGGATACCCCTGAGAACCCTCACCCTTGTCGAAGGGCAGCCCGACTCCGGCAAATCTGTGCTCACGCAGCAAATGGTCTGGGGCTCTCTGAACAACGGATGTACCGCTGTCATCATCACTACTGAGAACACAGCGAAGAGCCTGGTCACTCAAATGCAAAGCCTGAACCTGGATATCACAGACTATCTCCTTCTTTCCCGATTGTCGATATATCCCATAGATATCAAGAAGACCAGACAGAGCCTGAGCGCGGGCATTGTGCCCTTGCTTATCGGTTGTGCTCATAAGGGCGTCGACCTGGCAGTGATAGACTCCCTCACCTACTATCTAACCCACGCCACTATCGAGGAGGTGCTTTCCTTCTTCGAGGAGTGCAAGATACTTACCGATAGGGGGATGAGCATTCTCTGCGTTGCCCATTCCTACGCCTTCACAGAAGAGGACATAGTCAGGTTGGGGTCCATGTGCGATGCCCACCTGAGGCTGCGTATCGAGACCATGGGAAGCAAGATGGTAAAGATACTGGAGGTGGCCAAGGTGCGGGGCGCCAAGCTGACCACAGGCAACATCGTATCTTTCGATGTCGAGCCCTACCTGGGCATCCGTGTCATCCCCTA
The DNA here is from genome assembly GCA_014874385.1 of Dehalococcoidia bacterium. GTDB lineage: Bacteria > Chloroflexota > Dehalococcoidia > SZUA-161 > SZUA-161 > JACWAE01. The sequence continues at coordinate 25,342 of JACWAE010000084.1, forward strand.
CTCCAAAGCCAAAGCCTAGAGACTTCCCTCCACGGTTATTGTCCACTAACAGGATGCTCTATAAATAAAAAAGACGCCGTGATAACTATACCTACAAAGAAGTTTGTCGTTGTTATACGATTACGTCAGTAGCTAACTGTTAAGGGATAATGTCAGTCATGAGAGGACTGACATTGACACAGCAAGAGCAAGGGAGACTACAGACATTGAACCTGGTATTGGAGGGACGGATGCGGGTGGCGGAGGCAGCCTGTGTCCTTGGGCTAAGTGAACGCCACGCGTGGCGAATCTTGGCGGCATATCGAGGGGAGGGCGTCGCTGCGCTGGCCCACGGGAATCGAGGCTGTCGGCCTGCCAATGCCACTTCTGAGGAAA